>JANOIR010000322.1:0-26608 GCA_031407765.1 Vicinamibacteraceae bacterium | reverse complement strand
CCATGTGCGCGTGACCGCCGTGCTGCTCCGAGTAAGTGGTGGGACCGCCGAGCACTTCGGCGAGGAACAGCGCGACGTGGTGCGGGTGGTCGCCCGCCATGTGCGCGAACACGGGGGCGAGGATCGCATCGTCCTTGACGCGTTCGTAGAACCGCGTGGTCAGGCGATCGAGGACGGCCTGGCCGCCGAGCCACTCGTAGAGCGTCGGCGTGGGAGTCTCGCTCATCCCCCGACTCTATCAGGCCACCGGGTGCGACCGCGCTACGTCGTCCGTCCGCCACGCCGCGCCGCGCGGATCGCCGCGGCGAGGGTGGCCATGCCGCCATCGAACAGGTCGGGCGGGACCGCCGCGAAGCCCAGAACCAGGCCCTGCGCGGCGCGCCGCCGTCGATCGAAGGCGTAGGCCGACAGCGGCATCAGCTCGATGCCGCGGGCCATCGCCTCGCGAAAGACGGCCTGGTCGTCGACCCCCGGCACGTCGGCGATCGCGTGCAGGCCGGTCGTCACGGGACGCAGCGTCAGCAGGCCTCGGCCGTGGCGCGCAACCGCCTCGGTGAGCGCCGCCAGCCGGCGTCGGTACTCGTTCCGCATCCGGCGCAGGTGCCGCTCGAAGCCGCCGCCGGCCATCAGGTCGGCGAGGACACCCTGCTCGAGCCGCGCCGGATGGATGTCGGCGGCGCGCCTCGCCCCGACGATCGCGCCGCACAGATCCTCCGGGACGATCACATAGCCGAGGCGCAGCGACGGAAAGAGCGTCTTGCTGAAGCTGCCGACATAGATGACGCGGCCATCCGCGTCGAGGCCTTGCAGGCACGGCATCGGCCGCGAGCCGTAGTGGAAGCCGCAGTCGTAGTCGTCCTCGAGGATCCAGGCGCGCGCCCGGCGGGCCCACGCCAGCAGGGCCAGCCGGCGTGGCAGCGTCATCGGCACGCCGAGCGGGTACTGGTGCGACGGCGTCACGTAGGCGAGTCGCGCCTTTGGGGCGCGCCGGATACCGGCGTCGACGTTCAGCCCCTCGCCGTCGACCGGGATCGAAGCGATGCGCGCACCCGCCGCGACGAGCGCCGCCCGCGCGCCTGTGTAGCCCGGCTCTTCCAGCCACGCGACGTCGCCGGGATCGAGCAGAACCCGGCACATCAGCTCGAGACCGTGTTGCGCGCCCGCGACGACGATGACCTGATCGGCCACGCAGGCGGCACCGCGCACCCGTCGCACGTGCTCCGCGATCGCGGTCCGCAGCGCCAGCAGGCCGGCAGGATCCCCGTAATCGAGCTGGGCGAGCGTCACCGCCTTGAGGTGCCGCGTGGCCAGCTGTGTCCACGCCGCCAAGGGCACGCGGTCGAGCGCCGGGGCACCGATGCGAAACGGTCGCGGCGCTCCACCCAGCTTCAGCGCGGTGTGGGGCGTCGTCGACAGCGCGGTGCCGCGCCGCGACAGCGGAGGGTGTGGGACGCGGATGCCCGGTACGGCCGCCGACCGCTCGCGATCCTCGAGGGGGTGATCGCTGACGAACGTGCCGGATCCGGATCGCGTCGTCAGCACGCCCTCCGCGGCGAGCTGATCGAAGGCGAGCACGGCGGTGGTGCGCGAGACGCGCAGATCCTGGGCCAGCGCGCGCGAGGAGGGCAGGCGCGTGCCGGGCTTCAGCACGCCGTCGCGAATGGCGAGCCGCAGGCCGGCGCAAAGCTGCGCCTGCAAAGGCTCGCGGGCCCGCGGGTCGAGACGCACGAGCACCTGCGAAGCGAACGCACTCATGGCCTCGGGACCCTGCCAGCACTATAGCGCAGTGATTCCAGCTGCCCCGTGACTGGTCTGATGCATCGCGCACGGATCTGGACCTAGGTGCTCGGCGAGGGCCCTGCCTACGATGCGAGCAGTCCCACCAAGGAGCACACGACATGCCGTTGACGAGCACCACGATGATTCGGGCCGCCTTGCTGATCGCCGCGTTCGGCGCGCCGGCTGCCACGCAGACCATGCCCGCGACGCCGGCCCAGACACCGGCCCAGCCGCCGGCCCAGCCGCCGGCGATGGCCGGCCCGACGATGACCGCGGCCGCGGCGCCGATCCTGCCGACCGGTCTCGGCGAGGCCATCGATCGGGACGTCACACGCCTCCGCGCCGCGACCGCGCGTTTCAGGTCGACCAGCGCCGCCGTCGCGGCGGGCTACCCGGGAGAGACGAACTGCGTCCGACATCCCGCGCACGGCGCGATGGGCTATCACTACAACAACATGGCGCTGCGCGACGCGACCCTCGATGTCGAGCAGCCGGAGGTGCTGGTCTACGAGAAGCTGCCTGACGGCACCTTCAAGTTGAACGGCGTCGAGTACGTCGTCCCGCTCGCGGCGTGGACGAAGACCGAGCCGCCGACCATCATGGGCCAGAGCCTGAAGCGCGCCGACTCGCTTGGCTTCTGGTACCTGCACGTCTGGAGCGAGACGGTGAACCCGTCGGGCCTGTTCGCCGACTGGAATCCCAACGTGAAGTGCTAAGGGCCCGTACGGGCGACCGTGTAGTATCCGCGTCGGTATGTCCCACACATGCGCCGCGGTGCTGGTTGTCGCTCTGCTCGTGCCGCTTCGGGCCGGCGCACAAGGCGCGGCCGCCGGACCCATTCGCGACCTCGCGGCTCGCGGCTTCGCGCTGGTGGTGCGGGCCGACGGCGCCGTGCTCGGCTGGGGGCCGGACGCGGACGGGCAGGCGGCGCGATCGCCCTCGCCGGGTCGCACGATCGCCCTGCCGATCGTCATCGAGCTGCCAGGCAAGGCGGTCAAAGTCGCCCTCGGGCTGTCGACCGGCTACGCGCTGCTCGAAGACGGCACGGTGGTCGCCTGGGGCCAGAACGACGAGGGCCAGTTGGGCAACGGGCCGACTGGCGCCAGTGGCGAGCTGGGTCGATACCCCAAGCCCTCGATCACTCCGGTTCGCGTCACCGGCCTCGCCGACATCGTGGAGATCGAGGCGGGCCTGAAGCACGCCATCGCGCTCCGGAAGGACGGCAGTGTCTGGGCCTGGGGCACCCGGGACGACGGCGCCATCGGCGACGGCAAGCCGACCGGCCTGCGCCCGCTGCGCGCGATCGGCCCAACCAGGGTGCCCGGGCTCGAGGGCATCACCGCGATCGCTGCCGACAAGGGGCACAACCTGGCGTTGACTGCGGACGGCCGCGTCATGGCCTGGGGCGCCAACAGCGACGGCCAGCTCGGCAACGGCACCCGCGACACCGGCTGGACGCCGACCGCAGTGCGCGGACTCGATCGCGTCGTGGCGATCGCCGCCGGCATCGGCGGCGGTGGCTCGGGCGTCTCCGGCGCGGTGCGGGACGACGGCACCGTGTGGGTCTGGGGCACCAACACGTCCGCGCAACTGGGCAACGGGGCTGGCCCGATGTCGGCCGACGATCCCGGCGGTCGGAATCCGCTGCCGGTGAAGGTGGCCGGTGTTGCCAACGCGAAAACCCTGAGCCTCGGGTTCGGCCATGCCGCGGCGCTCCTCGCGGATGGCACGCTGCGCATGTGGGGCCACGACGGCTGGGGCCAGATCGGCGTCGGCACGTCGGGGTTCTATGTCGAGAAGCCGGCCAAGGTGACCGGTCTCGCCAACGTCACGGCGATCTACCTGGCCGGCACGCGCTCGTTCGCGGTGCGCCAGGACGCCACCCTGTGGTTCTGGGGGCCGGCCTTCAGCGGGGCGCAGGGTGTGCTGGGCCGCAACCTGAAGGTGCCGACGCGGCTGGATCTGCCCTGACGCCGCGTCGGGTGCCTTCGCCCGTCAGCGCGGGTCGCCACGCCTGACGCTCAGCGCCCGCGGGCCGCTGAACCGGTCCTCGAGCACCTCGAACGTCAGGACATCGCCGACCGCGAACTCGTTGAAGGGCGTGCCTTCGCTGACGTCGGCTCGATGGAAGTAGATGTCGCGGCGATCGGCGAGACGGATGTAGCCGTGTCCCTGCCCGACGAGGAGCTTGACGATCTTGCCGGTCGCCGGCGTGCCTCTCGGGTGCTGGGGATCGATCGCTGCGGCCTTGGCGCGGCCTCGCGGCTGGGTGGGGCGGCTCCGCTTGTCGGTCACGCCGTTCACAGCTCCGCCAGCCGGGTCGTGGCGTCGCCGAAGCCATCGAGCTTCACGCCCATGCGGTCCATCAGCGCCAGGTGCAGGCTGCACACCTTGCGGTTGGCGTCGCCCTTGTCGAGATAGTCGAGGATGCGGCCACCCTTGATGGTGCCGCCGCCCTTGCCGGTGATCAGAATCGGCAGCTGGTCGGCGCCGTGCAGGTCGCCGTCGAAGAGGCTCGAGGCGCCGAGCAGGATGGAGTTGTCGAGGAGGCTGGTCTCGCCCTCCTTGATCGCTTTCATCCGCTCGGTGAGGTAGGCGAACTGCTGGATGTGGAACTGGTTGGTCTTCAGATACATCGCTTCCTTGTCGGCGACGCGCCCGTTGTGGGTGAGATCGAGGTGCAGCGCACCCTGGACGCCGTCGACGAACTTGAAATTCATCTGCGACAGGTCGTTGTTGAGCATCAGCGTCGCCACCCGCGTCTTGTCCATCTGGAACGCGAGCACGACCAGGTCGAGCATCAACTTCATGTGATCCGGGACGTTCTGCGGCAGCTCGTTCTTCGGCCGCGGCATGTCCGGCTTGTCAAGGCTCGGGCGCCAGCCTTCGAGGCGCTGCTCCTTGTTGGCGCGCTCGATCCGCTTCTCGATGTCGCGGATGCCCTCGAAGTACTCGTTCAGCTTGTGATGGTCATCGCGGCTCACGCGCGGCTTGAGGCCAGACGACTCGGCTTGTACCGCATCGAGGATGCTGCGATCGAGGGTGCGGCCGGTGCCATCGCCGACCAGCCGGTCGAACGCCCGCGACGGATAGATCTCCTTGGTCGCCGGCTTGCTGGGCGTGATCCACGACAGGCTCGACCCGTAGATCATCGACAGCCCGTCTTCGAGCCGCAGCTCGTTGGGCTCGACGCCGAGCACCAGACTCGGAATCGCGGTCTTGTCGCCGATCGCGTTGGCGACGACCTGGTCCATCGAGGTGCCGGCGCGGATCACGTTCGGATCGAGGCTGATGGGCGCCCCGGAGAGCAGGTTCATCCGCCCGAGATGCGGGCTGGTCGAGGCCAACGCCGACTGACTGTACAGACCGCGCACGAAAACCATGTCCTCGCGGTGCGGCAGCATCGGCGTCAGGCCCGGGCCCAACTCCATCGTCGCGCCCGATCCCTTGGCCCACCAGTGCGCCGGCTCGACGCCGTTCGAGAAGAACACGATGCCGAGGCGCAAGGGCGGTCCCGCCTTCGCGGCCGCGCCGCCCGCTTGCGCTCCGGCGGGCACGCCCGCCGCTTGGGCGGATGCACCCGACCACGGCATCGATTCCAGCCAGGGCAGCGCCAAGGCGACGCCGACGCCGCGGAGGAAGTGACGCCGGGAGTTGTCGAGCGACGGACGGCGATGGCTCATGGGTTGTTCTCGGCTCCCGACGACGTCGGTGCTTCCGGCCCGTGCGACGGCACGAGGGCGGGCGGCACGTCGTTGCTGCGGGCGCGGTTGCGGAACTGGCGGCTGGTCACGACACGCGCGGCGAGGTCGGTGAAGGTGGCGTCCCCGCCGGCCTTGACCATGTCGCCGATCAGGCGCCGATCGGACGGCTGCGGGTTGCGGCCGAGCGCGTAGCCGATCATCTTGCGCGACAGCGTGGTGAGGACCTTGTCGTTCTGGCTGCGCAGGTAGGTCAACAGGCCATCCGCGCCGACGATGGTCTTCTTGTCGCGGAACTCGCCCGTGGTGTCGACCGGCTTGCCGTCGTTGTAGGCGGTCCGGGTGCGGCCGACCGCGTCGAAGCCTTCGAGCGGGAAGCCGAGCGGATCGATGCGGAGGTGGCAGGAGGCGCACTTGGCGTCGCGCTTGTGCGCGGTCAGCCGCTCCCGCAGTGTCTGCCCCTCGAAGCTCTTGTCGTCGGCCGGCAGCGTCCCGGCGTCGGGCGGCGGCGGCGGCGTCGGCGTCGAGAGGATGCGGCGCAGGATCCAGTCGCCGCGCTTGACCGGGCTGGTGCGCAGCGGCGCCGACGTGGTGGTGAGCACCGAGCCCAGGCGCAGTGCGCCGCCGCGGTCGAACTTCGACGCGCCGTCGACCCTCTGCACGGTGTCGGTCGGGGCCAGCTTCTCGTCGACGCCGTAAAACTTCGCCAGCGCCTTGTTCAGGAAGGTGTAGTCGGCGTGGAGGATCTCCTTCACCGGCCGCCGCTCGCGGATCAGGTATTCGAACGTCGCGACCGACTCCTCGTACATCGCCCGGCGCACGTCCTCGGTGAACTCGGGGAAGCGGCCGGTGTCGACGCCGCGGTACTCGTCGAAGTGGTAGAAGCCGAGCCACTGGCCGAAGAACTCGGTGGCGAGCCGGCGCGCCTTCGGATCGGCGGTCATCCGCGCGACCTGGGCCGCGAGCTTCTTCGGATCGCTGAGCTCTTTGGCAGCAGCGGCGCGCCGCAGCTCGTCGTCGGGAATCGACGACCACAGGAAGAAGCTCATGCGGCTGGCCATCTCCCAGTCGTTGAGCGTGATCTCGGTGCCGCGCGGCGCCGATTCGACCCGGTAGAGGAATGCCGGCGACATCAGCACGCGTGCGATCACGGCCCGCACCGCGGCTTCGTGCGATAGCTTGCCGGTGGTCCGGGTGGCGCGATAGAAGCTCCGCAGGCTGGCCTGCTCGGCGAGCCTGAGCGGACGCCGCCAGGCGCGGCTGGCGAAGGTCAGCACGTCGGCAAGGTGCCCGGGCTGCCCCAGCTTCATCGTCGCCATGGTCGTGTCGTAGTGCGCCTTGAGCTTCTTCGCGTGCGGCTGGAACTCGGCCGGCAGCGCGGCGATCCGCACCGGCGTCATGTCGGCGATCTTGCGGCTGCCCGTCTTCACCTCGAAGTGGTCGAGCAGCATGCCCAGGTAGGCATCGTGGTAGGGCCACGAGCCGAACAGATCCGTCCACGCGTGCTCGAGTGCGGCGCGGTCGGAGCCGTCGACCATGTTCTTGGTGAAAAAGTCGTCCCAGCGCTGGTACTTCACCTTGATCACGAAGGCGTCGTGCTCGGGGCTGTTGTAGGTGTTGTCGAACGGCTGCGGGACCGGATCCCGGTCGGCCGGATTGGCTTCGCCGTGCGAGTTCGGCGGCATCATCGCCACGAACTCGGCGATGCCGGCCCGGAACGTCTTGTAGCCGGCGCTGGCCGGGTCGCCGATGAAGACGCGCTGACCGCCCACCCGCGACGGGCCGTCAGGCCGGGCGTTCAGCATCACCCGGATCACCGCGTCGCGGTCGGCTCCGAGCTCGACGTCCGTGTGCAGCTCGGCCAGATACTCCTGGTGGTCGACGTTCAGCTCGAGCTTCAGCGGTCCTGTGGCGGCGAAGTCGTTCGGGCCGACCGGTGTGCCGTCCACGCTGACCCCGAACTGCAGCCGGGCGATCTCGCTGGCCGGCAGGATGTCCCGCAGCGGGAAGGTCTTGAGCACCGGTCCGGGCACGCGCTGGCGGGTGATGGCCACCGGCTCGAACGGCTGGGGCAGCGTCGCCGGCGTCCGCAGCGCGACGCGTGGATTGCGGTAGATCACCACCGGCGTGCCGGTCCCTTTGTGCAGGGCGTCGAACGTCAGGTGCACGGTCCAGGGGCCTGGGCCGACCGACGGGCCGGGGGGGCGAGGTTCGCCCGGTGTTTGGCGGATGAAGCGGCGGTTCAAACCGTAGTTGTAGGTGTGAGTGGTCTTGGCCCCGAGCGTGGTGTCGTCGAACAGCAGCGGCGTCTCGTCGCCGGCGCCGCCGGCCGCCAGGTCGCCACGCGCGAAGAACCAGCTGGGCCAGGTCACCAGCTTCTTGGTCAGGGCGTCGGCCTCGCCGTGCGCCTTGGCGATTGACGCCTTCGTGTCGCCGCCTGGGACCGCGAACTGCTGCCACGCCGCGATCATGCCGGCGCTCGGGTAGCCGGTGCCCGTGCGGTTGACGACGTCCCACATGTGATCGGCGAAGCGCCCGGTGATGCCTTCCTTCGCCGCCAGGCCGCGGAGCGTCGCCGAGGGATCGCCGAGGGCGGCGCGGTGCTTGTAGTGCCACGCCACGTAGAACGCCTTGGCATAACGCTCGAAGCCGAACGGCCGGCCGCCTTCGCCCGAGACGACGCGGAAGCCCTTGGTCGTGTAGAGCTGATTGATGCGATCGAGCGCCGACAGCTCGAGGCCGCTCTCGCCGGCGTCCGTGTGGAAGCCCAGCGGGCCGGAGCCAATCACGGCGTGGTCGGCGATCTGCTTGGCGGCTTCGAGGTAGCGCTCGACGGTGGCGTCCTGCACGAACTGGACGTCGCCGAAGTTGGCGAAGCCTTCGCCACCGACTGAATCGCTGGAGGCGTCGATCCCGGTCTTCACGTCGATGCCGGTGAGGTCGCGGATGGCGTAGGCGTACTCGGCGCTGGTCAGGCGGCGGACGGTGACGCGGCCGGGCTCGCCGGCGTGCTGGGTGTCGAACTCCCCGAGCGAGGTGCGGATCCAGGCGAGCGTCGACGCGCGCTCGGCGTCGGTAGGGAAGTCGTCGGCCTCGTCGGGCGGCGGCATGTCGCGGCTCTCGAGCATCAGCGCGACGTCGTCCCAGGTGTCCGCCTTCGCGCCGACTCCCGTCGGCGTCATCCGTTCGGTCAGCTTGTCGAAATCTATGCCGCCCTTGGCCCGGGCACCGGTGTGGCAGTCGGAGCAGTACTTTTCGAAGATCTGGTGCGCGGCGGGCGCGCCGGCCGCGGCCGCCGACGCCGTGCGGTGCGCCGCCATCGGCCGGTGCACCGCCGCCGGCGCGGTTGCGCGTGCCGCACCGGACGTCGCGCGACGGGTCGACGCGGCAGGCGAGGCATCGCCCTCGGCCGACCGCGATTGCGCCGCTATGACGGAGACGAGCCCCCCGAGCAGGAGAGCGCAGAACCCCAGCCGTTTCATCCACACTCCCCGCAGTTGACGGATTCGATCAATTCTAACTGGCGATACGCCAGCCGGCAAGTCCGCCTTTCGTCAGATTCGGCACGAAAATCGGGCATTTTGGCGCCGGACGGGGTGCGAGGGCCACTAACCGGCGCCAGCCGGTCGGGGCGAGCTCGTCCGTTGTCCGGAAGCGGCCGCCGAGGAAGCCGCGGCCGAGCGGCTGTAGGTGACCAGCGCGATGGCCATCTCGTCGGGGACGGGCAGGAGCGCATCCTCGGGCTGAAGCATCCTGCCGGGCGGCTCAGTCGTATGAACACCTGGAGGAGCTGGAGATGACGACGATTAACAGGCGGACTGTCCGCAGCTGGGTCATGGGACTGGCAGGGGTGGCAGTCGCGGTCGCGGTCGTCGCGGCGGTCCCGGTGCCCGATCCTTTCGCTCCGCCGGAGAAAGCGCGGGTCGTGCCGCCGCCGGTGACCGATATCGCCGTCGATGACGCGACGACGCAAGTGGCGGTTGTCGCCGGTGGCTGCTTCTGGGGCGTGCAGGGCGTCTTCCAGCACGTCACGGGCGTGACCAAGGCCGTGTCCGGCTACGCGGGAGGCACCAAGGCGAGCGCCCGCTACGAGACGGTCGGCGGCGGGGCCAGCGACCACGCCGAGGCCGTGCAGGTCACCTACGACCCGCGTCAAGTCAGCTACGGTGCGCTGCTGCAGATCTTCTTCTCGGTGGCGCACGACCCGACCGAGCTCAATCGCCAGGGCCCGGATGTCGGCACGCAATATCGCTCGACCATCTTTCCGGCCGACGTCCTGCAGGCCAAGGTGGCGAAGGCCTACATCGACCAGTTGAACGCCGCCCGGGCGTTCGACGCCCCAATCGCCACGACGATCGAGGCCGATCGCCAGTTCTATCCGGCCGAGGACTACCACCAGGATTACCTCACGCTGCACCCCAACCAGCCCTACATCGCGATCAACGATCTGCCCAAGATCGCCGAGCTGAAGCGCCTGTTCCCGACCCGGTATCGCGCGACGCCGATGCTGGTGCGCGCGCGACGGGGGTGAGTTCCGGCCCGCCTGCGAGTAAAGTCTTGGGGCGCGACACGTGGGTCGCGCGTCAGGGAGGCAGCGCGTGAAGTTGTTGCGGTATGGCCAGCCGGGCCACGAACGGCCGGGAGTGCTCGATGCGGCCGGGCGGCTGCGGGATCTGTCGAGCGCAATTGCGGACATCGCGGGCGAGGCTCTCCTCCCCGCCTCGCTGGACCGGTTGCGTGGCGTCGACCTCGCGACGCTGCCCCTGGTGAACGGCTCGCCTCGCATCGGCCCGTGCGTCGGACGCGTCGGCAAGTTCCTCTGCATCGGTCTGAACTACGCCGACCACGCCGCCGAATCGGGCGCGGCGGTGCCGCGCGAGCCGATCGTCTTCTCGAAGGCCACGTCCGCGATCATCGGACCCGACGACAACGTCATGATGCCCCGCGGCTCCGAGAAGACCGACTGGGAAGTCGAGCTCGGCGTGGTCATCGGCTCGCCGACCAAGTACGTGTCCGAGGCCGACGCGCTGAAGCACGTCGCCGGCTACTGCGTGGTCAACGACCTGTCGGAGCGCGCCTTCCAGCTCGAAGGCACCGGCCAGTGGGTGAAGGGGAAGAGCGCCGATACGTTCGGCCCGATCGGCCCCTGGCTGGTCACGGCCGACGAGGTCCCCGATCCGCAGGCGCTCGACATGTGGCTCGAGGTGGACGGCAAGCGGTATCAGAACGGCTCGACGAAGACGATGATCTTCGGCGTCGCCTTCCTGGTCAGCTTCCTGAGCCGGTTCATGAGCCTGCAGCCGGGCGACATCATCACCACCGGGACGCCGCCGGGCGTCGGCATGGGCCAGAAGCCGTCACCGATCTACCTGCGGCCGGGCAACCGCATGGTGCTGGGCGTCGACGGGCTCGGCGAGCAGCACCAGCTCGTCGTCGCCGACGCCTGAGCGAGGCCGGCGAGCGGCCGACGCTACTTCGCGCCGGCCTTGACGAGCAGTGCGATCAGATCGTCACGCTTGAAGACCTTGGCCAGCATCAGCGGCGTGCCGCCGCCCTTGGCCTTCACGTTGACGTTGGCTCCGGCCGCCACCAGGGCCCGCGCGAAATCGGTCGGACACTGCGCGGTCACCGACCACAGCAGCGGTGACGAGCCGTTGTCATCCTTCACGTCGACTGTGGCCTTGGCGGCCAGCATCGCCTGGAGAATGGCCAGTCGATCGCCCTGGGGCTCTCTCGTGCACATCGTCACGGCGCTGATGAGGGCGAACGTGTCGATCGAGTCCTTCACGTTCGGGCTCGTGCCGAGCCGGAGGAAGAGGCGGACCGCCTCGAGGTTGCCGTCCGTCACGGACTGGATGAACGACTCGTTGTCGAAGGCATAGCCCAGGCGGCCGAGCGCCCGCTTGTCGGCCAGCGGATCGACGCGGCCGTCCTTCTCGACCTTCGTGTCCCGCTCGAGCCCGGTCGGCGCCACGACCGGAACGGTGTCGCGCCGGTTCTCGTCGGTCATCGCCACCCGGACGACCGCGGCCGAGATCGACGCGCTGAAGTGCCAGGCCTGCCCGAGCATTTTCGAGGTGATCTTGGCCTTCAGCCGCTGTTCGTCGTAGGCCTGCAGGTCGATGATCGCGCCGCCGGTCGTCGGCTGTCCGTTGTCGTCCACCCCCGCGGCGAAGGGCGTCGTGACGACGCGATCGAGGCCCTCGCTCCAGACGACCCGCACGGCGTGGACGCGGCCGGCCGCGGCGAGCTCGGCGAGCCGGGCGGTGGTGCGTGAGCCGGCGTCCACCGGCACGTCCGAGACCAGCACGCTCAGGTACGCCGTGGTCGGCGAGTCGGACTCCACCGACCGCGTCACGTAGACCTGTTTGAGGATGTGCGTCTTGCCGTTGGCGACGAACGTTCCGAGCACGGTGTCCGCGGCCAGCGCCGGGAGGCCGTGCAGCAGGATGAAGGTGATGGCGAACGCGGCGAGCCTGATCATGTCGGATCTATCGGACCGAGTCGCCCCGAGGGTGACCCCCCTGCCGCCCGACTGGTGCGGCGGCCGGATACGATACGGCGCATGAACCAGATCGACTTGGACGGCCGCCGGGCCGTCATCACCGGCGGCGCGCAGGGGATCGGCCGCGCCATCGCCGAACGTCTGCTCGCGTCGGGTGCGCGTGTCTCGCTGTGGGATCGCGACGCGGCGCTGGTCGCCGCCACCGCGCACGAGCTGCAGCCGAACGACCGCGTCCACACCGCGGTCGTCGACATCGTGCGCGCCGAGGCGGTCGAGGCCGCGGCGGCGGCGACCGTCGAGGCCTTCGGCGGCATCGACATCCTCGTCGCCAACGCCGGGATCTCCGGCCGCAACGACACGCTGTGGGAGTACCCGGTCGACGAATGGCGGCAGGTGATCGACGTCAACCTGAACGGCGTCTTCCACTGCTGCCGCGCGGTCGTGCCGGTGATGATCCGCCAGAACTACGGCCGCATCGTCACCGTCGCGTCGATCGCCGGCAAGGAAGGCAATCCGAAGGCGGCCGCCTACAGCGCGTCCAAGGCCGGCGTCATCGCCCTGACCAAGTCGCTCGGCAAGGAGCTGGCGACCTTCGACATCGCCGTCAACTGCATCACCCCGGCCGCGGCCAAGACCGCGATCCTCGAGCAGTGCAGCCCGGCCCACATCGACTACATGCTCTCGAAGATCCCGCGCAACCGCTTCCTCCTGATCGACGAGATCGCGGCGATGGTGGCCTGGCTGGTGTCGGCGGAGAACTCGTTCACGACCGGCGCGGTCTTCGACCTCAGCGGCGGCCGCGCCACCTACTGAGAATCGGACCCACCAGCCCGTGCCGGTGCGTCAGTCCTGGCGCAGCGTCGTTACCGGGTCGACGCGGATGGCGCGCCGGGCCGGAATCGCGCACGCGACGAAGGCGACGATGCCGAGCAGCGCCATCGCCCCGGCGAACGATGGAATGTCGCTCGGGGAGATGCCGTAGAGGAACGCTGCCAGCGATCGCGCGCCGAAGGCCGCGGCGACGATCCCGATGGCCGCGCCCAGGCCGACCAGCCACATCCCGTCGCGGACGACCAGCAGGAACACGCGCCGGCTGCCGGCGCCGAGGGCCAGGCGGATGCCCATCTCGCGCGTGCGCCGCGCGATCGTGAACGACAGCACGCCGTAGATGCCGACGACGGCCAGCAGCAGGGCGAGGCCGCCGAACGCCGACAGCAGCCAGGCACCCATCCGCGCCGCGTAGAGTGACGTCCCGACCGTCTCGGTCATCGTCCGGATGTCCGGCACCGGAAGGTTGGGCTCGACCTTCTGGATCTCGCGCCGCAGCATCGCCGCGAGGCCCGCCGGCGGCACCGACGCGCGCACGTAAAGCACCACGCCGGTCTCGTGGTTCTGCGACAAGGGCAGATAGGCGACCGGCACCGCGCCTTCGGCCAGCGACCCGTACTTGCTGTCCCGCACGATGCCGACGACCTCGCGCCACGGCCCCTCCGGCCCATCGACGCTGACGCGCTGGCCGATCGGATTGCCCTCCGGAAAGTGGAGCTGCGCCGCCGTCGCGTTGAGCACCAGCACCGGTGGGGCGTTCTCGCCGTCCCGCGCATCGAAGTCGCGGCCGTGCATCAGCGGGATGCCGAGCGTCGTGAAGAAGCGCGGGCCGACGACGTTGGCGTTGATCACCGTGCGGTCGCTCTCGGTCAGGGCGCTGCCCTCGGACATCACGCGATCGTGCGATCCGCCGCGGCCCGCGATGTGCACGCTGAGGACGCGGCCGCCGCCGTTCAGCACCGCGACGCGGGCCACACTCGCCGACTCGACACCGGGCAGGCGCCGGACGCGGTCGACGACCTGTTCGTAGAACGCCCGGCCCTGCGCACGTGTGTAGCGCAGCAGGTTGACCGACAGCGGCGCCGTCACCAGCCGGTCGACGTCGATCCCGGTGTCGATGGCGCGCGCCGTCTGCAGGCTCCGCACGAAGAGCCCCGCGGCAACGAGCAGCAGCAGCGACAGGGCGACCTCGGCGACCACGAAAGCCTTCTTCAGGTCGAATCCGCGGGTCGCATCGCCGCCAGCTCCGCCGCTCGCCTTCAAAGCCGCCCCCATGGCCGGTCGTGACGCCAGCAGCGCCGGCACCATGCCACAGGTGATGCCGGTCGCGGTCGACAGCAGCAGCGCGAACAGCAGCACCCGCCGATCCATGGTGAATTCCAGCGCCAGCGGCAGGGCGCCCGCCGGAGGCGGCGCCGCTGCGAAGCCGTGGAGCAGTCCCCAGGCCAGCGCCACGCCGGCGATGCCGCCGATCAGCGAGAGCAGCACGCTCTCGGTCAGGAGCTGCTGCAGCAGACGGCCGCGGCTCGCGCCGAGGGCGAGGCGGACCGCCAGCTCGCGCCGCCGGCCGGCGGCGCGCGACAGCAGGGGGTTGGCGATGTTGGGGCAGGCGATCAGCAGGATGGCGCCTAAGGCGCCGCCGACCAGGAGCGCCGCCGAGCGCAGCTGCGGCCGCGGCCCGGCATTCGGATCCTGGATGGGCACGAGCGTGACGGGCGGCGGGGTCGCGCCTGGCGGCAGCTGGACCCGTGTGCGGAAGAACTCCGCCAGGACCGGGTCGAGCTCCGCCTTGGCGCGCTCGGGGGTGACGCCCGGCTTCAGCCGGCCGATGCCGAAGATCCAGCTGTTGGTGTTGTGCCGCAGCAGGTCGGGGTTCTGCTCGCCGGAGTAGCGCGCCCGCGGCGGCCGGATGATCGCCTGCATCATCATCGGCGTGTAAATGTGCCGGCTCGCGCCGGCCACCTGGGGCCCGGTGAATCCCGCGGCGGCGACGCCGACGATGGTGAAGACGTGCCCGTTGAGGCGAATCTCGCGTCCGACCACGTCCGGGCGGGCGCCGAACCGCGTCTGCCAGAAGTCGTGCGAGATCACCGCGACCGGATGCGCCCCGGGCGTGACGTCGTCGCTGGGGGCGAGCAGGCGACCGAGCGCCGGTTTCACGCCAAGCACCTCGAACACGTTGCCGGTGACGATCAGGCCGGACACGAGCTCGGCGGAATCGCCGGCGTGCAGGCTCGCGGCGATCCCGCCCCACCCGGCCAGGTCGAGCGACCGACCGTGCTCGCGCAGCATCGCCAGCTGCGGATACGAGAAGACGCCGCTAGTGCCGCGGTACATGAAGACCAGCTGCTCGGGGTTGGCGACCGGCAGGCTGCGGAACAGCGTCGCGTTGACCAGGCTGAACACCGCCGTGTTGGCGCCGATGCCGAGTGCCAGCGTCAGCACGACCGCGGCGGTGAAGCCGGGCTGCTTCCGCAGCATGCGGACCGCGTAGCGCAGATCCAGGGCCACATCCCGCAGCCATCCGCGCCGGGGCGAGCCATCCGCGATCGGCGCCGGCGTCCGAGCCTGCCGCAGCGCCCGCATCTCGCGCGCGATCGTGTCGTGCTCCCGCAGTTCCTCCAGCGCCATCTGGCGCGCCGCGTCCTCGCCGGTGCCTTCGGCCCGGAGCTGCTCGTAGCGATCGTCGAGGTGCTGCGACAGTTCGTCGACGATCTCGGCCTCGCGCGTCGGGCTCAGTCGCAGCGACGCCAGCCGCGGTCGCAGGTCGGCGTTCCATTCAGGCATGATCCACCCCCGTCAGCAGCCGCATCGCCGTCACGAACGATCTCCAGGTGTCGCGCTGGCTCTCGAGCACGCGCCGGCCCTCGGCGGTCAGCCGATAGAACCGCCGGCGCCGCTCGCCGGCCTTCTCGACCCACCGGCCCTGCAGCCAGCCTCGTTCCTCGAGCCGGTAGAGCAGCGGATACAGCGATGCCACGTGGAACTTGAGCTGGCCCGCCGACTGCGTCTCGATCAACCGGCTGATCTCGTAGCCATGCCGCGGCCGGCTGGCGACGATCGACAGGATGATCAGCTCCGCCGATCCCTTCTTCAGCTCCCGCGCCAGCATCGGCCGATCCATATCTGTCATAGACACATATGCTATAGCCGATGGTCGACCCCGGACGCAAGGGCGCCCGATCGCCCGTCCGCGTCGATCTGGATATAGAGTCGATCCATGGGGACCCCTTTCGCGCTCGGGATCGATACCTTCGGCGACGTCACGCTCGACCCGGTCACCGGCCTGCAGCCGCACGCCAACGTGCTGCGCGAGGTCGTGGAGCAGGCCGTGCTGGCCGACCAGGTCGGGCTCGACGCCTTCGGCGTCGGCGAGCACCACCGGGCCGACTTCGCGATCTCGGCGCCGGAAGTCGTGCTCGCGGCGATCGCCACGCGCACCAGCCGCATCCGTCTCGGGTCGGCCGTCACCGTCCTCAGCACCGACGACCCGGTGCGGGTGTTCCAGCGCTTCTCGACGCTCGACGCGCTGTCGAACGGCCGCGCCGAGGTGATCCTCGGGCGCGGCTCGTTCACCGAGTCGTATCCGCTGTTCGGGTTCGATCTGTCGCGCTACGACGAGCTGTTCGAGGATCGGCTCGCGCTGTTCGTCGAGCTCCTCAAGGGCGGCGAGGTGACGTGGAGCGGCACCACTCGCGCGCCGATCCGGGCCACGGCGATTCATCCGCCGATCGAATCGGGCACGCTGCGGACCTGGGTCGGTGTCGGCGGCAGCCCAGACTCGGTGCGCCGTGCCGCCCGCCACGGCCTGCCGCTGACGCTGGCAATCATCGGCGGCGATCCGCGCCGGTTCCGGCCCTTCGTCGATCTCTACCTGCACTCGCTCGAGCAGCATGGCCGGCCGGTGCTGCCGATCGCCGCACATTCGCCGGGGCACGTCGCGGCGACCGACGATCAGGCGAAGGACGAGCTCTGGCCGCACCACCAGGCGATGATCAACCGCATCGGCCGCGAGCGCGGCTGGCCGCCGACGACGCGCGCGCACTTCGATCGCGAAGCTGGTCCCGACGGCTCGCTCTACGTCGGCGCGCCGGAGACGGTGGCGGCGAAGATCGTCCGCACCGTCCGCGCCCTCGGCCTGTCCCGCTTCGACCTCAAATACAGCGCCGGCACGCTGCCGCACGCGGCGCTGATGAAGAGCATCGAGCTCATCGGCGGCGTAGTCGCGCCGCGCGTCCGATCGACCTTGGCCGCGGACTGAGCGGCGGGATTCGCTCACCCGCCGGGTGCCGACGGTGGCATCGATGTCGCATCGTCCTCTCCGAAGCCCACTCCCGGGCGTTCCGCGAGCCCACTACCGGCTCGACAGGAGGATCAGCGATGTTTCTTCGCACCCAATCGGTTTCGCTCGTCCTTACGCTGGCGTCGGGCGTCCTCCTGACGGGCCACGCCGCCGAGGCGCAGCGCGTGCGCGACAACGGCAACTCGTCTCAGGTGACTCGTGGTGAACGGTACGACGACTGGACGCTCGAAGGCTTCCGCAACCTCGACGCCGATCGCAACGGGCGCATCACCGCCGCCGAGTGGTCGTTCAATCGTGAGGATTTCCGCCGCGCCGATCACAACGACGACGGCGTGATCACGCAGCGCGAGTTCCTCGGCGAGGTCGACACCGCCAACGATGATCGCGCCGACGATGATCGGTCCAACGCCGATCGCCGCTACCGGCGCTCCGACGACGACACACGCCTCATCGATCTCGACGCGAACCGCGACAACCGCGTCTCGCGCGGAGAATGGCGCGACGGCAGGGCCAGCTTCGACCAGCTGGACGAGAACCGCGACGGCTACCTCACCTCAGCCGAGATGGCGACGGCGGACGCCGAATCGGACGACTTCGCGAGCCTCGACGTCGATCGCAACGGCGTGATTACCCGCGGCGAATGGCTACAGGCGGCCGCCAGCTTCCGGCGCCTCGACACGAACGGCGACGGCCGGCTCACCTCGACCGAGTACGCCGGCGGTCGGACCGACCCGACGAGGCCGGCGGTCACGCAGAGCGCGGCCTACCGGGCCGGCTCCGAGCGCGGGGTCGCCGACGGACGCGCGGCCGGCCGCGAGGATCGGGCGCGCAACCAGGGTTTCGATCTCGACGGCCAGCGCGAGCTCGAACAGGCCGATGCCGGATTCGACGGCCGGATCGGCAGCCGCGCCGACTATCAGGCGGGCTACCGGGCCGGCTTCCGGATCGCCTATAGCGACAGCTACGGCCGCCGCTGACCGGCCGCGGCGGCGCGCTCGGCGGCTTCCGAGGACGGCTGGGGCGGCTTCGGGACTGCCTCGACGTGCCCCGAATCGACGAGTGCGCCGGTTCGCGAGAGCGCCTGGAAATACATGGTCTTGTCGGCGATCTCGACCAGCATGTACGAGCGGTCGGTATCGAAGCCCTTGGCCGTCATCGCCGAGCCGACCCGGATGTTGCCCTCGCGCAGCTTGGCGGCGCCACCGTTGGTGAAGTAGGTGATGCCCTTCTGCGGCTTGAGGCGTTCGTAGAAGTGCTCGTGGCCTGAGAACACCACGCTGACGCCGTGCTTGAGGAACAGCGGCTCGAGCACCGTGCGCAGGTCGACCTCGGAGCCGTGGCGTTCGCCGGACGAATACAGCGGATGGTGGAAGAAGGCGATCTTCCAGGTGTTCGTCGAGTTGCTCAGCTCCTTCGCGATCCACTCCTGCTGCGTCTGGTCCATGTAGTTGCTGTCCAGCGCGAAGAAGCGGACGCCCTCCTTCTCGAAGGTGTAGTAGCGCTCGCCGCTCATGTTGAACGGCTTGTAGAAGCGCTGGTTCGGATCGTCGTGGTTGCCGAGCGAGGCGTAGAACGGGATCTTCAAGTCGAGCAGCGCTTTGTAGGGACGCTCGAACTTCTTCTCGAAGTCCTGCGGCCGCTCCCTTCCGTAGATGTTGTCGCCCAGCATCAGCACGAAGTCGAACGGGAACACCGTGCGCGAACCGCTCAGGCGCTCGCCGACCTGGTACTGCGCCGAGCCGCCGGTGCCGCTGTCGCCGATGACGGCGAAGCGGAGCGATTTGTCGGCGTGCGGCGCGATGGTCGCGCCGGCGATGCCCACCGCCGGCCGGGCCGCTGCCGGACTCGCCGGCTGGGTCGAGGTCGGAGCTTGCGCCTGGATCGGCGGCGGCGATGCGACGAGCGGCAGCGCGCCGAGCAGGAGCGCCAGCACCAGCGCGGGTGGGCCCGCGAGGCAGGAGACACGCGGGTTGGTCATGGGCATGTCTGACCCCGGACACTAGCTCGGGATCGTCGGCACGATGTTGCGGGCGACATCGACGACGACGTTGGCGGTCACGTCGCGCAGCAGGATGTGATGCCCGACGATGCGGTACTCGAGCTCGGGTGGCAGGTCCGGCAGCTTCGCCAGCAGCCGGGCCGGGAAGGTGGCGAGCGGCAGCTCGGTCGGGTAGGTCATGTTGACGGCGATTCTCATCTTCGCCGGCAGCTCCTGGATCAGGGCCTTGCGGTCCGCGGCCGAGCGCAGACGGAAATCCGCCCGCACTTCCTTCTCCAGGATGGGTCGGAACCCGGCGCCGAAGACGTCGCCCTCCTTCGCCGTCCGCCGCAGGCTCTTGATCGTCGCGCCGAGCGCCGCTTCGCGGTCGGCCACCTTGGCGGGATCGCTGGTTTCGACGAGCTTCGGGACCTTCGATTCGGCCTCGTTGTGGACCTTGACGTAGGCGGCCACGCGCTCCTTGAAGCCGAGCACAGCCGTGCCGATGGGGTTCGCGGGCGGCTGTGGCGCCGGCGGAGGGCCAGTGTGTCCGGCGATGGCCAGAGGCGCCAGCGCCAGGGCAAAGAGTAGTGCGATCAGGCTCATCTCGGGCTCTCCGGCGCCTTCTCCGGCAAGCGGCATGCCGAATGGCGGGCGGCATCGCCGTTGCACGCGTTGCCTCAACCGAGGTGAAGCATGGCCACCATTCGTCGCGACATCGTGATCGACGCCGGCATCGAAGACGCCTGGACAGCGCTGCGCCGGGTCGCCGAGCCGCACCGGCTGTTCGCGCCGGTGCTGACCGGCGCCGAGATCGACGGTGACCTCCGCACCGTCCACTTCGCCAACGGGATGATCGTGCACGAGCGCATTCTCGACGTCGACGACGAGCATCGGCGCGTCGCCTACGCCGCTCTCGACGCCTCGGGGCTGACCTTCCACCACGCCTCGATGCAGGTGGACATCGCCGGCCCCGGCCGCTGCGCCTTCATCTGGATTACCGACTTCCTGCCGGCCGAGGCCGGTGCGGGGTTGGAAGCGCTGATCGATCAAGGTGTCGAGGCCTTCAAGCGCACTGTCGAGCGATCCGGTGCCGGGCCGCGAGCCAGCGCCGCGTCGGCCTAGACCTGCTGATGGCGCGGCGCGACCGGATCGCGCGCGCCTACCTGCCGGCCGTCAACCCGATCGTCGCCGCGGCGCTCTCGCCGGCGAGCGCGCGGTCGTAGCCGACCCGCCGCACACCGCCCGGCTGGGAGCTGGTCGGGTTCGAGCGACCGCCCGAAGCGCTTGACCTGGGCCGGCCGCCAGGGAACGATACGGACGCTCGAGATGTCCAGGGTGTCCCCCGGCACGCCCGCGGCAAATCCGGCGATCGGCGGCGCACGCCCTGATTCGCTGCTCGCGCTGCGCCGCGCCCGCCGCGATCCGATCGCCTTCCTCGAGAACCTGGCCCGGCGGGGCGACGCCGTCCCGTTCGCCCTGGGGTCGCAGCCGGCGATCCTGCTCGGGCATCCCGCTGCGATCGAGGACGTCCTGGTCACGGGCGGCGCCCACTTCGCCAAGCCGCCGGCGCTCGTGCGTACGGCCCGCCTCGTCGGCCAGGGGCTGCTGACCGCGGACGCGGCGCGGCACGCCGTTCGCCGCCACGTCATCGCACCGACCTTCCATCGCTCTCGCATGGACGGCTACGGCGCGGTGATCGCGGCGCATGCCCAGCGGCGCGCCGACGCCTGGCGCCACGGCGACGTGGTCGACGTGGTCGACGAGATGGCGTCCGTGTCGTTGGGCGTCGTCGGCGAGACGCTCTTCGGCGCCGATCTCACCCCGGAGGGCCCCGAGCTGCGCCGCATCCTCGCGACGGCGGTCGCCGCGCTCGATCCGCTGGTGGCGCTGGTGGCGCCGCGACGGCGCCTGCGTCCGGCCCGCGCCCGGCTCGACGCGATCGTCCAGTCGCTCATCGATCGGCGGCTGGCGATCTCGGATCCGCCCGACGACCTGCTCGGTCTGCTCCTTTCGGCCGAGGGCCCAGAGGCCACCGTCGAGCAGCTGCACGACGACGCGATCACGCTGCTCCTCGCCGGCCACGACACGATCGCCAACGCCCTGGCGTGGACGCTGGCATGGCTGGCCCGTGAGCCCGCCGTCGCCGCCGTCCTTCACGACGAGGTGGACGCCGTGCTGCGCGGGGCGCCGCCGACCTCGCACGATCCGGCGCGCCTGCCTTACACGCGAGCGGTGCTCGCGGAGTCGTTGCGCCTGCGCCCGCCAGCGTGGATCCTGGCGCGCCAGGCGCTCGCCGATCATCACGGCCCCGGCGGAGCGATCGCTGCCGGCACGCTGGTCGTCATGAGCCCCTACCTGGTCCATCGCGACGCCCGCTTCTTCGCGGATCCGCTGCGGTTCGAGCCGGGGCGGTGGCTCGCCGCCGATGGTCCGCCGCGCCCGAAGCTCGCCTTTTTCCCGTTCGGCGCCGGCCGCCGCTCGTGCATCGGCGAGGCCTTCGCCTGGCTGGAGGGCATCCTCGTGCTGGCTACGCTGGCGCAGCGCTGGCGGCTCGAATCGACCGGGGGCGCAGACGAGCTCGACGCGCGGATCACGCTGCGCCCGCGAGGACCGATGCGCATGCGCGTGGTCGCGCGCGCGGGTCCTGCGGCATGAGGGTCGGCGTCGCGGCGCTGCAGGCGATCCTTGCGGCGACCGACGTGCTGGGGCGTGCGGCGCACCGCGTCCGGCCGGTGCGGCCGGCGGCAGCCGACGTCGCGGCGCTGTTCAGCGACGCCTCACCGGCGCGGGCCGCGGCTATCGCTCACGCGATGAGCGGCACGCGCTACCAGAACCGCGCGCTGGTGGAGATCGCACGGCGGCGCGGCCTCGGCATCCTGCAGGATCTGGTCGACCCCGCCAGCGTCGAAGGGTTGCGCCCCTTTGTCGGCGGGGCGCCGGCAATCTTCGTGTGCTGGCACGTCGGTCCGCCGTTCGGGTTGGCCGGTGCGCTCGAGGCCGTCGGCCTGCACCTCCTGCTGCTCCGCCGCACGCTCGACTACGGCACCACGCCGACGCTGGAGGTCGCGGCGGTCGACGACGGTGCGGCGCGGCGAGCCGCGTTCCGACAGGCCCTCGCGCGGCTGCGCGCGGGCGGCTCCGTGCTCATCCCGCTCGACGCACCCGACGCCGCTCAGACCGCGCCGGTGCCCTGCTTCGGCCGGGCTCGGCCGATGGCGCGGGGGGCCTTTGCAATGTCCCGCCTGACCGGCGCGCCAGTGGTGCCGCTGGTGACCCGCCTCGATGCCGACCGCATGGTCCGCGTCGCCATCGGATCGCCGCTCGCCGGCACCAGGGACACCGGCGACGCCGATGCCTTCGAGACCGCGCTGGCGGCCGGCGCGGCGGCGTGGCTCGAAGCCTACGTGCGCGCCTCGCCGGCCCAGCTCCGGCGCTGTTCGCTGCAGTGGCTCCTCGAGGCACCGCGGATCGCGTGACTACGTTGCGTGCATCAGGGCTTCGAGCGAGGCCAGCGTGTCGGCCTCGCTCGCCGGCTTGTCCTTCCGCCAGCGCAGCATGCGCGGGAAGCGCACCGCGATCCCGGAGCGATGCCGCGACGATGGCGCGATCGCTTCGAAGCCCAGCTCGAACACATGGACCGGCTCGACATGGCGTACCGGTCCGAAGCGCTCCACCGTGTGGCGGCGGATCCAGCGATCCATTTCGGCGATCTCGTCGTTGGTCAGCCCGGAATAGGCCTTGGCCACCGGCACCAGCTCACCGTCGTGCCAGACCCCGAAGGTGTAGTCGGTGATCAGGCTGGCGCGCTTGCCCGAGCCGGGCTGAGCGTAGATCAACACGGCGTCGATGGTGTGCGGATCGATCTTCCACTTCCACCAGTCGCCGCGCTTGCGGCCGACGCCGTAGGCCGAGGTCAGCCGCTTCAGCATCAGGCCTTCGACGCCGCGCCGGCGCGATTCGCCGCGGACGGCCGCGAGCTCGATCCAGGTCGGATCGGCGAGACGCGGCGACACGCGAATCGTGTCCTGGCCGCCGCCAGCGGAAGGCGGGGCGTCGTCCTCGAACGGCAGCAGCGGCGCCGCCGCCGTCGTGGCGGGTGCCGCCGGAGCAGGGCCCGGCACGCTCTCGACGATCGCCTCGAGGCGGATTCGACGTTCGGCGAGGGGCGTCGCGCGGATGTCGGCGCCGGCGTCCTCGAGGACGTCGTAGGCCATGAAGACCACCGGGATGTCGCGGGCGGTGCGCGCCACCTGGCGCTCGCGTCCGATGCGCTGCTGCAGCGCCGAGAAGGCCAGCGGCCGGTCGTCGCGCCAGGCCAGGATCTCGCCGTCGAGGACGGTGCCCTCGGCGAGGCCGCCGGCGACGTCGGCGATGTCGGGGAAGCGCCCCGTGATCAGCTCCTCGCCGCGCGACCAGAGGTAGACGCGACCGTCGCGCACGATCAGCTGCGCGCGGATGCCGTCCCACTTCCACTCCGCCTGCCAGTCGGCGCGCTCGCCGAGCAGGGCGCCGATGGCTTCCGCGTCGGCGACGCCGTTGTCGATCGGCGAGGCCAGGCAGAACGGGTACGGCCGCGATCGATCCGCGGTCGTGACGCCGGGCGCGACGAGGCGCTCGAACCACGCCGCCGACGGCGTCCACTCGCCCATCAGGCGGGCCGCGATCGACGTCCGGGGCAGCGCCGCCATCTGCGCCACGGCGCGCACGGCGAGCGTCTGCGAGACGCCGAGGCGCAGCTCGCCGGTCAGGAGCTTGAACAGCGTGAAGCGCTCCCAGCGCCCCAGCTCGCGGATCCAGCTGGTCACCTGACGCCGCTGCGCCTCCGGCGGGGCTTGCCGCAGGGGCAGGATGCGCGCCTCGACCCACTCGGCCAGGGTCAGCGGGTCGCCGGGGATCGCGGGCACCTGGTCGAGGATCAGCGTCGCGGTCTCGGCGCCGTCCCCGACGACGCCGTAGCACTCGCCGAGCAGCCAGTCGTCGATGCCGGTGAGCGCCAGCGTCCACTCCGAAATGGCGCGATAGGGCAGCAGGCGCTTGAGGCGCCGGCCGGTCAGGAAGAACACCGCCCACGCGGCGTCGGCCGGCGGCGCGACGGCGAGGTACTGCACGATCGCCTCGACCTTGGCGTTGGTCGAGGTCGTGCCGTCGATGGCCGCGAAGAGATCGGCGAAGCGTTTCATGCGCCGTCGTCCGCGCCGCTTTCGTCCTCCCACGCCGTCCGGATCACCCCGGCGTCGACGCCCTGCTCGCGGAGAAAGCGCGCCAGCGGCTCGGCGTGGCCGTGCGTGGCCAGCACCCGCGACGCGCCGGTCTCGGCGATCGTGTCGAGCAGCGCCGGCCAGTCGGCGTGGTCCGAGAGGACGAAGCCGCGATCGTAGGCCCGCTGGCGCCGGACGCCGCGCACGCGCATCAAGCCGGAGGCGAACGCATCCGACAGATCGCCGAGCCGCCGCATCCACGGCGTGCCGCGGGCTGACGGCGGCGCCAGCACCAGCTCACCGGCCATCGAGGTACCGCGCGCCCGCTCGATCAACGCCTGCGTCGGCGGCATCGCGACGCCGGCCTCGCGGTAGGCCTCGATCATCGGCAGCAGCATGCCGTGGACCCAGATCCGACGATCGCTGACCTGCCCGATCTCGGCGAGCAGCCGCTGCGCCTTGCCGAGGGTGTAGCAGAAGACGATCGACGCGAGGCCGCGCTCGCGGTTGGCGTCCCACCACGCGACGAGGTCGGCGACGACGTCGGCGGTGGGGTCCCATCGATAGATGGGCAGCGCGAAGGTGCTCTCGGTGACGAAGACGTCGCACCGGACCGGCTCGAACGGCGCGCAGGTCGGATCGGCGGCGCGTTTGTAGTCGCCCGACACGACCCAGACGCCGCCCGCGCCCTCGACGCGGATCTGCGCCGAGCCGAGGATGTGGCCGGCCGGGTGGAAGCTCACGCGCGTGGCCCCGAGCGTGAGCGGCCGGTCGTAGGCCACCGACTCGATCGTCGCCTCGGCGCCGAAGCGACGGGCCAGCAGCGGCGCCGAGGCGTCGGCGCTCAGATACGCGGCGCTGCCGGCGCGAGCGTGGTCGCCGTGCGCGTGCGTGATCAGCGCCCGCGGTACCGCGCCCCACGGATCGATGAAGAAGTCGCCGGCCTCGCAATAGAGGCCTTCTGGCGTCTCGGTGAGCATGACACTACTAATCGTACCCGGCGTCATCGACCGCCAGCTCACGCCGCAACGCCTCGCGACGGTAGGCGAAGATGCGTTCGACGTCGCGGCGGACCCAGCCGCGGCTCAGCCACGCGGCCCGCGGCAGGTACTCGACGTGGTCGATCACACGAGTGCCTCCGGCGACTGCCTCGAAGCGGTGCTCGTGCCGCCACCAGTGATACGGCCCAAACACTTGACGGTCGACGAAGCGGACGCCCGGCTCCCACACGTCGATCCGGGTACGCCACGGAATCGGAAGGCCGTGCAGGCGGATCCGGTAATCGAGCAGCGTGCCCTCGCGCATGTCCAGCGGGCCAGCTGTGCGGATCCTGAAGTTCAGCCACGGCGGGGTGATGCGCTCGAGATTCCACGCGTCGGCGAAGAACGCGAAGGCCCGACCGAGCGGCACCGGCACCACCGTGTCGCTGTGGAGATGGAGCAGGCCGCGGCCCGGCCTGCTCCCGGACGCGAGCAGCCAGGCGGTCGGCGCGATCGCGAGGCCCTGCCACATGACGGTCAGAGGACGCTGTTTGCCGAGGCGAACCGATGGACGCGGCCGAGCGCGCGCGTCACCGCGTGGCCATCGGGATCCGCGACGGGATTGACCGGCACGAAGAGCGCGGTGCCTTCGCGGCGGGTCAGGACGTTGCTCGCCACCAGCAGGCGCATCATCCAGACCGCGGCGTGGACGCTCGGGCACTCGACGCCGATCCAGCCGATGTAGCGGTGCGGCGAGGTACGCAGGCCGGTCTCGTCCAGGATCCGCTGCGCCATCCCGGCGACAGTCGCCTCGTGGACCTCGGGCACGGCGTCGGTCGAGAGGATGGTGTCGGTCGAGAGGATCGGGGCGACGAGGGGCGACTCCGCTGCCATCGCCGCAAGCAGCGCCGCGATGGCGCGCCGCTGCGGCAGCCACATGTGGCCGGTCCAGTAGTGGCAGGTCTTGGCGATGACCGTGACGACGTTCTTGATTTCCTTCTCGAGGCGATAGTCCGGACCGGCGGGGAGAGCCAGGGTCAGGCCGTCGCTCCGCGCGGAGACGTTCTCCATGACGATGGCCCGCACCAGCCAGCCGGCCATCGCCTCGCTGAAGCAGTCGACGTGGACCCAGCCGGGGATCGGCGCCGCGTAGGCCCCGAGGTCGGTGATCATCGTGACGCCGCGGCAGATTTCCTCGACGACGTCGTCGTAGCGCTCGGCCGCGGTCTCGACCGCGCCGGGCGAGGCGGCTTCGAGCAGGGCGCCTTTGTGCGGCGGTCCGCCGGCCATCGCCAGGTCGCAGAACGTCGCCCACATCTCGTTCCACGCCACC
>JANOIR010000307.1:0-26203 GCA_031407765.1 Vicinamibacteraceae bacterium | reverse complement strand
GCCAAGGGCTCGCCCGCGTGCGAGACGCGTTCGCGGCGGCGGCCCGGCGCGCCGCGCGGCTCGGACTGGACGCCGTGCAGTTGCACGGGGCGCACGGCTACCTCCTGCACGAGTTCCTGTCGCCGCTCTCCAATCGGCGGGATGACGAATACGGCGGCAGCCTCGAGAACCGGATGCGCTTCCCGCTCGAAGTGTTCGACGCCGTGCGCGAGGCGTTCCCCGCCGACCGCGCCGTGACGATGCGCGTCAGCGGCACCGACTGGGCGCCGGGCGGCTGGGACCTCGAGCAGACGATCGCCTTCGCGCAGGCGCTCGAGGCGCGTGGCTGTGCCGCGATCCATGTCTCGAGCGGCGGGCTGACGCCGGCGCAGCGGATCCCCGTGGGTCCGAGCTACCAGGTGCCGCTGGCCCGGGCGGTGAAGGCGGCGACGACCCTGCCGGTCATCGCGGTCGGCCTGATCACCGACTTCGACCAGGCCGAAGCGATCGTCGGCACCGGCGACGCCGATCTGGTCGCGATCGCGCGGGCGATCCTCTACGATCCGCGCTGGCCGTGGCACGCGGCGGCACACTTCGGCGCGAGCGTGCAGGCGCCGAACCAGTACCTGCGCTCGCAGCCGTCACGCCACCGCGATCTCTTCGCGTCCGCCGAGCGACGCTGAACGCGAGCTTGTCCGGGACGGCGTCCGGGACAGCCTTCGGGACGGTGTCCGGGACAGCCTTCGGACGGCTATAATGCAAAGCTCAGCCTTAGCCCCCAGCAGTCCTGTGAGCGAGAAGGAACCCGGCGACGTCACGCGGCTACTCCAGGCGCTCGGAGTCGGCGAGGCGGCAGCGCCGGACGTCCTGCCACTGGTGTACGACGAGCTGCGCCGCCTCGCCGCGCACTATCTGCGGCGTGAGCGCCGCGATCACACCCTGCAGCCGACCGCGCTCGTGCACGAGGCCTACCTGCGCCTCGCCGCGCAGGATCGCGTCCAGTGGCGCAACCGCGCCCACTTCGTCGGGGTCGCGGCGCAGCTGATGCGGCGCGTGCTGGTCGATCACGCCCGCGCCAACCATGCGCAGAAGCGCGGCGGCCACGACACGCGGGTATCGATCGACGACGTCAATCCCGGCAGCGACGCGCCGTCGATCGACATCTTCGCGCTCGACGAGGCGCTGACGACGCTCGGCACGCTCGACCCGCGGCAGGCGCGGATCGTCGAGCTGCGCTACTTCGGCGGCCTGACCGTCGAGGAGGTCGGCGAGCTGATGGCGCTCTCCCCCGCCACCATCAAGCGCGAATGGCAGATGGCGCGCGCCTGGATCCATCGCGAGCTGCGATCGACCCCGTGACGCCGACACCGGCCTGGGACCGCGTCAAGGAGGTGTTCCAGCGCGCGGTGGAGGCGCCGGCGGCGGATCGTCCGGCCCGGCTCGATCACGACTGCGCCGGCGACGCCGCGCTGCGGCTCGAAGTCGAGTCGCTGCTGCAGGCGCACGACGATGCCGGCGGCCTGCTGCAGACCAGCGTCTTCGGCGCGGCCGGCGCGCTCGTCGAGGACGAGCTCGAAGGGCATCGCGTCGGGCCGTATCGCGTCGTCCAGCGCATCGGCTCGGGCGGAATGGGCACCGTCTACCGCGCCGTGCGCGCCGACGCCGCGTTCGAGAAGCAGGTCGCGGTCAAGGTGATCAAGCGGGGGATGGACACCGAGGACACCCTGCGCCGCTTCCAGGACGAGCGCCAGACGCTGGCCTGGCTCGATCATCCCAACATCGCGCGGCTGCTCGACGGCGGCAGCACCGGCGACGGGCGTCCGTTCCTGGTGATGGACTACGTCGAGGGCCGCGCCATCGACGCCTTCTGCGACGACCAGCGGGTGCCCGTCCGCGATCGGGTGCGCCTGTTCCGGACGGTCTGCCACGCCGTGCAGCACGCGCACCAGAACCTGGTGATCCACCGCGACCTCAAGCCGGACAACATCCTGGTCACCGCCGACGGCGTCCCCAAGCTGCTCGACTTCGGCATCGCCAAGGTGCTGGCGCCGACACCGGGCGACGCGCCCGCACCGACGAGCCTGGTCGACCGGCGCATGACGCTCGCCTACTCGAGCCCCGAGCAGGTCCGCGGCGACGCGATGACGACCGCGAGTGACGTCTACTCGCTGGGCGTGATCCTCTACGAGCTGCTCGCCGGGCAGCGGCCCTACCGCCGACTCGTCGCGACGGCCATCGCCTACGAGCGTGCCCTCGCCGACGCCGTCCCACTGCCGAGCGCCAGGGTACGCGAGGGCGATGCGGCGGCAGTGGCGGCTGCGCGGCAGACCACGACGCCGGCCCTGGCGCGCGAGCTGGCCGGCGATCTCGACACCATCGTCCTGAAGGCGATCCAGCCGGATACGGCGCGCCGCTACGCCTCGGCGCAGCAGCTGGCGGAAGACCTCGAGCGCTACCTCACCGGGCTGCCGGTGCTGGCCCGCGCCGACAGCGTCACCTATCGTGCCGCCAAGTTCGTGCGGCGGCACCGCACCGGCGTCGCCGCCCTGGTGGTGCTCGGGATCGCCCTCGCCGTCGGCGTCGCCGGCACGCTGTGGCAGGCGCGTGTTGCGGCCGGCGAGCGCGATCGCGCCGCGCTCGAGGCGCGCAAGGCGCAGGTGATCACCGGCTTCCTCGTCGACGTTCTCGGCTCGGCGGATCCGCGGGCGCGGGGGCCCGACGTGACCGTCGCCGAAGTGCTGGATGTCGCGGCAAGGCGCGCGGAGCAGGAGCTGGCCGGCCAGCCCGAGCAGCTCGAGGCGATGCGCGCCACGATCGGAGCGACGCAGGTGCGTCGCGGGCGGGCCGCCGAGGCCATCCCGCTGCTGCGCGCGGCGCTCGCCCAGCGCGAGACGCGGCTCGGGCCGGCGCATCCCGACGTCGCCGAGGTGCTGCAGGCGCTCGGCGAAGCCTACGGCGGCATCGGCGACGCGAAGACGGCGGAGCCGATCCTGCGCCGCGCCCTCGACATCCGCCGGAGGACGGCCGGCGTCGAGAGTGCCCCGGCGGCCTCGGTGCTGGACAGCCTCGGCAGCCTGCTCAACCAGGAGGGCAAGCTCGTCGCGGCGATCGAGACGCAGCGGGCGGCGCTCGCCATCCGGCGGAAGGTGCTGGGCAACGAGCACCCCGACGTGGTCCACAGCCTGAACAACCTCGCCGTCCCGCTCGGCACGCTCGGTCGCTGGAACGAGGCGCTGCCCCTGCACCAGGAGGCGCTGGCGCTGGTGCTGAAGGTGCGCGGGGCGGAGCACCCGGACGCCGCGGCGGCGATGACGACGCTGGCCTACGCCTTCGAATCGGTCGGGCGCTACCAGGAGGCGCTGGACTACTACGGCAAAGCGCTCCCCCTCCGCCGGAAGACCCTCGGCCCGGACCACCCCGAAGCGGCGTGGACCGCCTACAACTACGCCGCGCTGCTGCAGGCGCGCGGCGAGCACGCGCGGGCGCTGAAGCTCGCCGACGAAGTGCTCGCGCTCCGGGGCAAGACGCTCCAGCAGAACCACCCGCTCGTCCCCGCGATCCTCCAGATCCGCGGTCTGAGCCAGGCGGCGAGCGGGCGTCCCGCGGACGGCGAGCGCAGCCTGCGCGAGAGCCTGGCGGTCCGCCGCGAGGCGCTGCCGGCGGGCCACTGGCTGATCGCCAGCTCGCAGAGCCTCCTCGGCGAGCACCTGATGCGCCATCCGCGCCGGTTCGCCGAGGCCGAGCCCCTGCTCCGCGGCGGCTACGAAGGCCTCCGCGCGGCCCTCGGCCCCCCGGATCCACGGACGCGGACCGCCCTCACCCGCCTCGTCGCCCTCTACGACGCCTGGGGCCGCCCGTCCGAAGCCGCCCGCCTGGCGACGCAATAACTGCACTTTGCTCGGAGCAAGCTCCGAGCACGCTCCGAGCACGGCCCCCGCCCCCCGAAGGCTGCCCCGGCCCGGGCGTGAGAGCGCGGGCCAACCGTGATGAGCCCATCCGTGGGCCGTCTCCGCGTTACTGAGTGAGCCCAGAACGGGCCTCCTGGAGGAGACAAGGCATGGAGCGTGTAGTCCTACGACATCTGAGTGGCGCCAAAGGGCAGCAGGTCGAGTCGATTCCCCTCGACAGGGCCGGCGACCTGCTGATCGGCCGGGATCTGGCGGCGCACGTCCGGTTCGACCCCGAGCACGACGATCTCGTGGGCCGTCAGCATGCGCGGATCCTGCAGGATCCCGGCGACAAGTACAAGTTCTCGATCGTCGATCTCAACAGCCGCAACGGCACCTACATCAACAAGCAGCGGGTCGTCGGCACGTCGGCGCTGGCCCCCGGCGACATCGTCCAGCTCGGACCCGGCGGCCCGGAGTTCCAGTTCGACTTCGATCCCCCGCCCGCGCACCTCGTGAAGTCGACCCGCCTGGCGGCGGTGCCACAGGCCGGCGATCCGCAGGCGACGCGGCTGGCGCCGATGTCGGCGGCCTCCGGCGCGATCGCCGCCCCGGGCGGCAAGAGCACGGTCGGCAAGGAGACCGTCGAGCGGATGGTGACCGGCGCGCGCAAGGAAGGCCGCCGCAACCTGGCGCTCGGTGTCGCGGCGTCCCTCCTGGTGGCCGGCGGCATCATCGGCGTCGTGGCGTGGCGCTCGGAATGGCGCATCGCCGCCTTCCAGCAGACGACCCAGGATCGGATCGATCGCGAAGAGCGGGAACGCCCGCTGACCCCGCGGCAGATCGCCGACGGCTACACGGCGTCGACCGTGCTCGTCGAGTTCAAGTGGAAGCTGGTGAACGCCGGCACGGGCGAGCAGATCTACCACGAGTTCTTCCAGGCGACCGACAAGCAGGGCCAGCCGGCCAAGGACAAGGACGGCCAGCCGATCGCGGCGATGCCGGTCTTCTGGCAGATCGGCGACAAGGTGCTGCCGTCGCTGACGCGGCAGCGCGGCAACTTCGGCGAGAACCGCGCCATCGCCTCGGGCGGCGGCGGCTCCGGCTTCGCGGTCACGACCGACGGGTTCCTCCTGACCAACCGCCACGTCGCGGCCAGCTGGGAGTCGACGTATCACGGCTTCCCGCAGCAGGGCCCGGCCCTCGTCATCACGCCGGGTCAGAAGGAGCCGCAGGTCCTCGACATCCGGCAGCTCGGCGTCACCGGCTGGATCCCGATTACCGGCGGCGTCTTCGAGAGCCAGCGTGTCGTCGACCGGCGGCCGAACCACTACAAGGGCTTCGAAGGACAGAACATCTATCTCGACGTCACGTTCGCCCTGAACAAGCTGCGTTTCCCGGCCACCGTCGCCCGCATCTCGGATCGCCACGACGCCGCGCTGATCAAGATCAACACGCCGCAGCCGGTGAAGAAGGTCGACCTGTTCGATAGCTACGACTCGATCGCCGTCGGCTCGCCGGTCACGATCATGGGGTATCCGGCTGTGTCGCCCGAGGTCTACGTCAGCACCAACTCGGTGGACGCGCTGTCGAGCGAGCGGCAGACGATCTCGGTCCCGGATCCGACCGTGACGCCGGCCAACATCGGCCGCGTGTTCCGTGGGCGGATGCAGCCGACCGGCGGCACCGTCTACGACTACCGGAGCGGCATGGGTGATTCCTACCAGCTGTCGACCAACGAGACCGGGGCCGGCAACAGCGGTGGCCCGGTGTTCGACGAGCGCGGCCGGGTCATCGGCATCTACACCTACGGCAATAGTGACGGCTCGACGCAGGTCAGCTTCTGCATCCCGATCCGCTTCGGGATGGAGCTGATGGGTACACAGCCGGTCCTGAGCCGCGCCAACTGAGGCCGCACCACCGGAGTGGCACGATGGCCCACCTCATCCCGCCGGACGCGATCGTCGGCCGCTATCGCCTGGCGGATTTCCTGGGCGCCGGCGGGATGGGCGAAGTCTACCGGGCCACGCACCTGACGACCGGCCAGGTGGTGGCGATCAAGATTCTCTCGGCCGCCGAGATCGAGGCCCGCTGGCTGGCCCGCGTCTATCACGAGGCGCGGGTCCAGCAGGGCCTCAATCACCCCAACATCGTCAAGCTGCTCGAGCTGATCGATCTCCAGGGGCGGCCCTGCCTGGTCATGGAATACATCGGGGGAGAGGCGCTGTCCGAGCGCCTCGACCGGCAGGGACGGCTGTCGCCGCGCGAGGCGCTGCGGGTGCTGCAGGCCGTCGCGTGGGCGGTGGCCTACGTCCACGCCCAGGGCATCGTGCACCGCGATCTCAAGCCGGCCAACATCCGCGTCACACCGGATGGCCAGATCAAGTTGCTCGACTTCGGCATTTCGAAAAGCCGGCATGCCGAAGGCCTGACCCAGACCGGCAACGTCATCGGCACGCCGCGTTACCTGTCGCCGGAGCAGCTCCTCGGCGACACCATCACATCGGCCACCGACGTGTGGGCGCTCGGCGTCCTGCTCTACGAGATGGTGACCGGCCTGCCGCCCTTCGCCGGCGGCTCGGACGCGCTGCTCTGGGCCCGCATCGATCGGGTGTCCTACGTCGCGCCGAGCGCCGCCATCACGCCCGCCCCGGAAGATGCCGCCGTGTTGCGGCAGATCGATCGGCTGGTGGCGAGCTGCCTGACTCGCCATCCCGGCAGGCGGCCGACCGCCGATGGCCTCGCCGCCAGCGCGGCGGACGCGCTCGCCGGCGCCGAGCGGATCTCCGCCAACGCCCGCGGCCTGACGCCCGCGGGGGTCCAGGTGACGCCAGTGCAGGACTGGCTGGAACGGCGCTGGCTGCTGATCACGACGGTGTCGGCCGCCGTGGTGCTGCTGGCGCTGGCGATCTACCTGGCCTTCGACCAGCCGCCGCGCGTGAGCGCCGGCGGCGCCGGCACGGCGAATGGTGCCGGCACCCCGAATGGCACCGGCACGGCGAATGGCACCGGCACCGGCACCGGTGGACGCCCGCCGGCCGACTCCGGCGTGCATCACATCGACGTGGTCTCGGGCCGCGCCGCCGTGCTCGTCAACGGCAAGGCGATCGGCCAGACGCCGGTGGACTACATCGGCGCGGTCGGCGAGACGGTGTCGGTCGAGCTCCGACAGGACGGGTTCGAGCCGATGCGCGAAGACATCCAAATGACGACGACGGGCACATCGACGTTCATGATGCGCCGCGCGGGGGAACAGCCATGACGTGGGAGATTGCCGGGCACGTGTTGAGCGACGTCGGCTGCGTGCGCGACCTCAACGAGGATCGGGGCCGCATCGTGCAGCCGGGCGACGCGGAGGAGCAGGGCCGCCGCGGCGTCCTCGCCATCGTCGCCGACGGGATGGGCGGCCACTCGGCCGGCGAGGTGGCGAGCGAGCTGGCCGTGGACGCCGTCCACCACGCCTACTACGGACTGGACGGCCCGCCCCAGGCCGCGCTCGTGACGGCGCTCGAGGCCGCCAACCGCGTCATCTTCGAGACCGCGTCGGCGGAGCGGCGCCTCGCCGGCATGGGCACGACCTGCGTCGCGCTGGCCATCTGCGCCGGCGAGGCGCATGCCGCCAGCGTCGGCGACAGCCGGATCTATCTGCTGCGCGATGGCGGCATCTACCGGATGACCGCCGACGACTCCGCCGTCGGGGAGCTGGTCACCCGCGGCCTGCTGACGCGCTCGGAAGCGCGCCACCACGCCGACCGCAACGTCATCCTGCGCGCGCTCGGCACGCACGACGACGTCCACGTCTCACGCTGGGAGCAGCCGCTGCCGCTGCGCGCCGGCGACGCCTTCCTGCTCTGCTCGGACGGCCTCACCGATCTGGTCGAGGACGAGGAGATCGTCGCCGCGGTCGGCGAGCGCCACGGCGCCGACGCCTGCAAGGCATTGGTCGCACTGGCACGCATCCGCGGCGGACACGACAACATCACGGTGGCGCTGCTGCGCATCGGAGTACGAGCGGCGGACCCGGTGGCGGCGCCGGCGACGCGCGAACTGCGAGTGGTCCGATGATCGGCCAGACGCTCGCCACCTACCGGCTGGTCGAGAAGCTCGGTGAAGGCGGCATGGGCGAGGTCTACCGCGCCCTCGACGAGATGCTCGATCGCGACGTCGCGCTCAAGATGCTGCGGCCCGAGCTAGCCAGCCGTCCGTCCACGGTGGACCGCTTCCGGGCCGAAGCGATCACGCTGGCCAAGCTCGATCATCCGGGCATCGCGCGGATCCACGGCTGCTCGCGCCACGAGGACCGCTGGTTCATCGTGATGGAGTTCGTGCCCGGCGAGACGCTGCTGGCGCGGCTGGCGCGGGCCGGCCGGCTGCCGTGGCTCGACGCCGTGCCGATCGTCTGCCAGCTGCTCGACGCCCTCGAATACGCGCACCGACGCGGTGTCATCCACCGCGACATGAAGCCGGCCAACGTGCTGATGGGCGAGGACGGCCGCGTCAAGGTCACCGACTTCGGCATCGCCCGCGTCCTCGGCACCGAGCGCGCGACGCGCACCGGCCACATCGTCGGCACGCTCGAGTACATGTCGCCGGAGCAGGTGCGGGGCGAGGAGGTCGACGGCCGCGCCGACCTCTACGCCGTCGGTATCCTGCTCTACGAGCTGCTCGCCGGCCGGGTCCCGTTCAGCGGCGCCGCCGACTACGAGGTGATGATGCAGCACCTGCAGGCGCCGGTGCCGCCGCTGCGACGGGTGGCCCCCGACGTCCCGCCGTGGTTCGACGAGATCCTGCGGCGGGCGCTGGCCAAGGCGCCGGCGGATCGCTTCGCCTCCGCCGCGATGTTCCAGGTCGCGATCGAGGCGCATGCCGCCGCCGAGCCGGCGATGCGAATCAAGGCGACGCGCCTTGCGGCGGCAGCGCTGGACGCGGCTGTCATCGGCGGCGCCGGGGCCTTGCCGCGCGCCACCGACACGCAGGGAACGGTACCGTACGCGCTCGCGCCGACCCGTCTGGCGGAACGGATCCCGGTGCCGGCGCCGACCCTTCTCGCGTCGGCCGCCGCGTCCGTTGCGGCCGCCCACGCCAGCGGCTACGCTCCCGGCCACGCCACCGGCCAGCCGCCGGCGCCGAACGCCTCGGGGCCGCTGGCGCCGCTGCTGACGGCCGTGCGGACCACCCTCGGCCGCGTGCGCGGCGGCGGCATCACCTGGCGGCAGATGACCGCGGCCGGCGCGCTGGTCGTCGTCCTGATCGCCTCCGCGATCGCGCTGGGACGCTACCTGACCGGCGATGCGGTCGACGTCGCGCACGCGGGCAGCTCCGGTGCGGAGACGCCGCGCGCGATCGCGCCGCGCCCCGACGACGCCGGCCGGATCCTCGACGCACCGCCGCCGGAGCCGATCGGGCCGGCATCGCCGCCCGACCTCGGCACGGCGCCGATCGGACGGCTGCCCGGTGCTCCAACTCCTGCACCGCTGCGGCCGGCGCCACCGGCCGCGGCGCCCCGCACCGGTGCGCCGCCCGCGGCGGATCGTGGGCCCGCTCCGGCGCCCGATCCGGAGCCGGGCGAGCCGCCCGCCACTGCCGCCACGCCCGCGCCGCGTGAGCACGCCGAGGCGGGAATCGAGTTCGAGGAAGTGGCGCTCGTGACGATGAGCTGCGGCGAGGCCCAGGAGCGCGAGGTGGTGCTGCGCTTCGAGCCCGAGCGCCTGGTGCTCACCGACGCCGATAGCCAGGACGTCGTCCGCACGTTGACGTATCGCAGTCTCAGCGAGGCGACCTACGCGCGGAGCCGGAACCCCATCGCCAAGGCCGAGCGCAATCGGCCGACGCTGGTGCGTGGCCTCGCCAAGTCGGTGTCGTTCTTCCGGCGGACGCCGCACTGGCTCACGCTCGAAGGCGCCGGCGCCCCGGTCGTGCTCAAGGTCGACGGCGACGACATCGAGCGGCTGCTGCCGCTGCTCGAAGCGCGATCGTCGGTGCGCGTGGAGCGCGTCAGCGAGAAGTAACGAGCGCGGCGCGCGCTTGACTCTGCCGATCGAGACGAAGTACACGAAGCCTTCGACCGGCCTGCACCCCGTCCGGGCAGCCGTCAGATACCGGCTGCCATGATCGCGCTCCTCGATATCTCTTCGCGCCGGCTGCTCTGGCCGGTCCTGACGGGCGACCAGCTCGTCGAGCTGATCTCGCTCCTTCGAACCCAGATCGGCGCCCGGCCGTTCTGGCTCTTCGTCGCGCTGCTCGTCGCGATCCTCGCCGGCCGGCGATGGCGGTCGAGTCGCGCCACGGCCCAGCCCAAGACCCGCTGGCCGCTACGGCTCGCGGTGGCGACGATCGGCCTCTACGCGTCGATCGTCGGGTGGTACGCGGTGCAGCCGCTCTACGTCGACTATGCCGAGCCGACCATCGCCGCAGTCGCCTGGATCTTCAACACCGGCGGCGAGATGTACCACGGCGTCGGCAGCGCCGAGCGCTACTCGCACATGTACGGACCGGTGGCGTTCCTGCTCCCCGCCTGGGTGATGGCGCTGCTCGGTCCCACGATCCAGACGTCGAAGCTGGCCGGCGTCCTCGCCGCGGCGATCGGCGTGCCGGCGATGTTCCTGCTCGCCCGACGGGTCACGAGCGCGCGCACGGCGCTGGTCTGCACCGGGCTGTTCTGCGGCCTGTGCCTCACCTTCCGTCACCTGTCGTTCTGGATCCGGCCGGACTCGTTCCTGCTGCTGTTCGCCACCGCGAGCCTGCTCGCGGCCATGGCGACGCGCCGGGCCGTGGCCATCGTCGGCCTCGGCGTCTGCGTCGGCGTGCTGATCAACCTGAAGCTCACCGGGCCGCTCTACGCGTTGCCGGCCCTGGGTCTCCTCATCGGCCGGACCGGCATCGCGAGCGCGGCGGCGGTTGGCGCAATCGCCGCGCTGGGGGCGGTCGCGCCGTTCGTGTTCGTCGATCACGTCTCGTGGACCAACTACGTGCACTGGGTCCGGCTCTCGGCGCACAACGGCCTCGAGTTCTGGACGCTGCGACAGAACGTCGAGGAGGCGGTGTTCCTGCTGATCCCGCTGGCGCCGTGCCTGGTTTCGGGCGTGCCGGCGGGACTGGACCGCCGGGCCTCCATCGGGCTGGTCGCCGGCCTGGCCGCGGGCCTGTGCGGCGTCGCGATCGCGGCGTCGAAGCCGGGCGCCGGCGCCTATCACCTGCTGCCATTCGTCTCGACGGTCGTGTTCGTGGTCGCACTCTACGCCGATGGCGTGCGCCGGTCCGGCCTGCCGCGCCAGCCCGTCTACGCCAGCGGCGTTGCGGCCTTCCTCGTCAGCGTGGCGGTGGCGGCGTTCGGACAGCAGGCGTATATGTTCGCGACGCTGGCGCGCGCCGTCGGGCGGAACGAGATCGCGGACATCCTCGCCTATGCCGCAGCGCACCCATCGGACACGATCGCGATCGGCTACACCGACCACGACGCCGGGCTGACGCTGGCGCGGCCGGTGCTGGTCTTTGCCGGCCAGCCCTATCTGATCGACATGCCGGCGGTGCAGGAGTACCAGATGTCCGGCGTGCCGCTGCCCGACGCCACCATCGCGGCGATCCGCGACTGCCGGGTGCGGGTGTGGCTGATGGCCAAGGACGGCACGCCGTTCATGACCCTGAACAACTACGCGCGCACCGGCTACGGGCTGCTCTTTGACGACCGCACCCGCGCCGCGTTCGCCGAGACCTACGTCGAAGCCGGTGAGACCCGCTACTACAAGGCCTGGCGGTGCCGCGCCACACCATGAGCGGCGACACGACGCCCGTCGTCACGCCGACCGTCGCGCCGGCCGGTGCACCGCCGCCGGCTTCCCTGCTCCGTGCGCTGCGCGCCGTCGGCTGGGTGCTGCTGCCAGCGTTTGCCGTGCTGGTGCTGCTGTTCGTCCGCGAGCGCGCCTGCTTCGATCGCTTCGCGCTGCTGCCGGCGGTGGGCGGCACGCCGCGCCTGGCCTACCTCGTCTCCGGCGGCTATGTCGCGGCTCACGTCTGGATCGTCTGCGCCTACGCGGTGACCGTGCGCGCCACCGGCGAGCTGCTGCCGGGCCCGACGGCGATCGCCCACGCCTGGGACGGTCGTTGGAGAATCGCGCTCGGCTTCGCGCTGGTCATCGGCCTCGAGTACGTGCCGGCCGGCGTCTGGCAGGCCGCGGCGCACGCGCTCGGCCTCTGCTAAACCCAACGAGGCCGGGGGCGGTCGACCCGATGTCAGCGCGCGGGCGGCAGCGCGAAGGCCATCACGCTGTCGTCGCTCACCGGGTTGCCGAAGAAGCCGCCACCGGTCGCCGTGACGACGACGTACTGGCGACCATCGCGGCCGCGGTAGGTCATCGGCGTCGCCTGCGCCGCGGCGGGCAGCTTGAAGGTCCACAGCTCCTGACCGGTGCGGGCGTCGAAGGCGCGGAACCGCGCGTCGTCGGTCGCGGCGACGAAGACCAGGCCGCCGGCGGTGGCGATGGTACCGCCGTTGCCTGGCCGGCCGGTCTTCTGCACGGCGGGCGGGAGGCTGTCGGTGACACCGAGCGGCACGCGCCAGGCGAAGCGTCCGGTGTTGACGTCGACGGCCGTGAGCAACCCCCACGGCGGCTGCTGACAAGGGAGCTGCTGTGTCTCGTTCTCGAGGCGGATGCTGAAGCGGCCGCCGCCCGCGACGCCCTCGTAGGGACCACCGGGATCGACCCGGTTGCCGATGCCCTTGGCCGTGGCCGGACCGGTCGCTCCTTCCGGCCGCGGCTGCAGGCCGGACAGCTGCCCGAGCTCGTTGGTGTTCACGAACAGGTAGCCGAGCTCGGGGTTGAACGAGGTGCCGCCCCAGTTGACGCCGCCGTGGTTGCCCGGGAACTGCAGCCGCAGCCGGTTGAAGCCGGGCGGCAGATAGGGCCCGCCGATCTGCACGCCCTCGAGGAGCTTGCGGCATCCGGCCTCGATCGCCGGCGTGACCGTGGCGACGTCGGCTGCCGTCATCGTCAGCCGCGACAGGGGCAGCGGCGCCGTCGGGAACGGCTGCGTCTTGGCGGCCCGCTCGAGTGGCACTTCGCTCGGCGGCACGGCACGCTCCTCGACCCCGTAGATCGGCTTGCCGTTGGTGCGATCGAGCAGGAAGATGAGGCCGACCTTGCTGACCGCCGCGACCGCCGGGATGGTCTTGCCGCCGCGCTTGACGTCGACGAGCATCGGCGCCGCAGCGATGTCGGCGTCCCAGATGTCGTGGTGGGTCAGCTGGAAGTGCCAGAGGTACTTGCCGGTGTTGGCGTCGGCCGCGACGAGGCTGGTGCCGAACAGGTTGTCGCCGGCGCGATCGCCGCCGTACTGATCGACCGACGGCGCCCCGAACGGCATGTAGACGACGCCGCGCGCGACGTCGACGGTCACGAAGCCCCACACGTTGACGCCGGTCCGGTTCTGCCAGCTGTCGCCGGCCCAGGTCTCGTTGAAGCGCTCGCCATGCTGCGGCACCGAGCGGAATGTCCACACCAGCCGGCCGGTGTGCATGTCCCAGGCGCGGACGTCGCCGGCCGGACCGCGCGGCGGGTTCTCCTGCGTCGTGCCGCCGGTGATCACGAGGTGCTTGTAGACGATCGGCGGCGAGCTGAGGCCGTTGCGGCCGGGCAGGCCGCGCAGCACTTCCGGCGTGTCGAGGGCGACGATGCCGTTGCTGCCGAAGGCGGGGTTCGGTTTTCCGGTCGCGGCGTCGATCGAGTAGAGCTTGGCGTCGTTCGATCCGAAGACGACCTGCGCCGGCGTCTGAGTGTCGCCCGGCCAGTACTCCAGGCCGCGCGTGGACGGATTGCCGGAGGGCAGCGTGAACGCCCACCGTTCCTCGCCGGTGGTGGCGTCGAGCGCGACCACGCGGCTGTACGGCGTCGTCAGGTACATCACGCCGTCGACGACGAGCGGCGTGCTCGAGCTCGACGCGAAGCGTCCGCGTGCGCGCGCGCTGCCTCCCGCCGCCGGTGGGGCGGACGGCGTCGCGGGAGGCGGATCGCCGCCCGGCGCGCCGATGCGCCCGGTATCCGCCGTCGCGCCGGCCGGCTTCATGTGGTACGTCCAGGCGACCTGCAGCTTCGACACCGTGGCCGGGGTCAGTTCCTTCAACGGGGAGAAGCGGCGGCCGCCCGGATCATGGCCGTAGGTGGGCCATTCGCCGGCGACGGCCAGCCGCGGGCGCGGGGCGGTCGGGGCCGTCGGGGCCGGGGTCGATTGTCCGGTCAGCGTGGCGAGGGCGCCGCAGGTGATCGCCAGCAACAGCAGCGGGGCGTGGTGTCGGGTCATGGGGATCCGCGATCAGCGTGGCCGGCGCGCCATCATTGCCGCGGCTCGTGGCAGTCGCCGCAGTCGGTGAACACCTGGCGTTGGTCGTGACAACGGCGACAGCCCAGCATCGATACGACGTCGGTCTCCTGGGCGATGACATCGCGCTCGGGGACCGGCCCATGGCACTGCACGCACGTGACCTGAGCAGCGAGGTGCGGCGCGTGACTCCAGAACACGTAATCTGGCACGGCGTAGACGCGGACCCACGGGATCGGGTTGCCCGAGGCGGCGAGGGCAGCGAGCTTCTGGATCGACGGCCGATCCGCGGCGACGGCCTGGTGGCACGACATGCAGAGGGTTGCCGGCGGATACGTCATGAGGCGGCCGGCCTCCGGGTTGACGTGGCACTGTCGGCAGTCGAACCCCAGGGCGATGTGCTTCTTGTGGCTGTAGGGCACGGGCTGCACCGGCGGTGGCGCGGCCGCCGTCTGGTTGGCTGCCGTCGAGGCAGCGGCAGCCTGGAGTGGGGCTGGAGGTGGCGCGGCGCTCTGGGCGCGCAACGCGATCGAGGCGGCCGTCGCGACGGCCATCGCCAGAACGACGGCGCCAGGCAGCCCGTGGCGGAAGTGCCGCGTCGGGGCTGCCAGACGACGGTCTGGAGGGGTCGGCTCCGGCATCGATGTGCCTAACCATACACCGGGTCGTGACGGCGGCCGGGCGAGGTCGCGACGGAGGTCGGGCGACGCCCGCGTCAGGGTGTCGCGCCCGACCCCGGCCACCGGTTGCGAAGCACGCGAAGGTCAGCCTTCGATCGTGTAGATCTCGCGGCGGCCGCTCTCGACCAGGTCGTGGTAGTCGGCCATGATCCGCTCCATCTCCTTGGTCTCGGCGCCGGCGTCCTGCCCCATCTTCATGAACGCCTCGAGGCTCTCCACCTCGATCTCGCTGACGATGGTCCAATACCGCTCGGCGCTGAGGTCGGTCATGATGCGCATCTTGCCCATCCCCTTACCTTCGCTGAGCTTCTTCATCGCCTTGTACTTCTCGACCATTGGCCGGACCTTGCCGGGCTTACAGAACATGAGGTCACGGATCAGCAACATGGAGTGCTCCTTGTGAGTACCGGGCAGGCGTGCCCGATCCAGGGACGATGCGCCTGCAAGCCCCTGACCGTCGGTCACCGTTGAGCTCGCCGGAATCGATCAGGTTCCGCGCACTCCTATAGTGGTGGGCCATGACCGGATCGCCCGCGCCAGATCACCTCGCCGAGGCCGGAGACCGATTTACGTCGGAGGACGCGCGCTATCGCCTCGTGCTGGATCGCCAGTTCAACAAGCGCTTCCGCGCCAACCCGGACTACGTGCGAGCGGTCGCCTCGACGGCGCAGGTCGTCGCGGCGGTGGACGAGGCGGTGCGGACGGGTCGGCGACTGGTGGCGACGAGCGGCGGCCATTGTCTCGAGGGCTTCGTCTCCGACCCCGAGGCGCGGATCATCGTCGATCTCTCGCCGATGCGACGAATCACCTGGGATCCGGCGTGCCGGGCCATCGAGGTCGAGGCCGGCGCCACTGTCGGCGAGACCTTCAAGGCGCTGCACGACCGCTGGGGCATCGTCGTGCCGCTCGGCCAATACCCTGGCATCGGTATCGGCGGGCACGTCGCGGGCGGCGCGTTTGGCTTCCTCTGCCGGCAACTGGGGCTCGCCGTGGACTACCTCGAGGCCGTCGAGGTCGTGACGGTGGGCGCCAGCGGATCCGCAGCGGCAGTGATCGCCAGCCGCGACCCAGCTGACCCGAACCACGATCTCTGGTGGGCGCACACCGGCGGCGGCGCCGGCAACTTCGGCATCCTCACGCGCTGCTGGTTTCGATCGGCCGACGCGGCCGGCGACGATCCGGCGGCGCTGCTGCCGGCGGCTCCGGCGGCGATCAGCACCTTCACGGCGTCGTGGACCTGGGAAGCGATCGACCGCGCCGGGGCGGCTCGCCTGCTCCGCAACTTCGGCGTGTGGTGCGCGCGCCACGCCGGCGCCGATTCGCCGTTTGCAGCGCTGTGGACGCTGCTCGTGGCCCAGCGCCGGCAGGCCGGACGTATCACCGTGCGCGGCGTCAGCACGGCCGGCGACGCCGCCGCGGCGCAGATCGACGCCTGCCTCGCCGCGATCGGCGACGGTGTCGGCGATGCATCCACCGTCGAGCGGCAGACGCTGTCCTGGCTGGACTTCGCGCTGAACCCGTTCCCGGATCTGTTCGCCGGGCCGCCCGAAGGCGTCAGCCTCAAGGTGAAGGACGCGCTCTTGAAGCAGCCGCTGACCGATCGACAGATCGACGTCGCCTGCGACCATCTGATCCGCGCCGATCGCGACGTCCCCGGCGGCATGTTCGGTCTCGCCAGCTACGGCGGCCGGGTCAACGCGGTCGCCCGTGACGCGACTGCGGCGGCGCAGCGGCAGTCGATCCTCGACATGGCGTGCACGGCCGGCTGGCTGGCGTCAGGCGACGCCGATGCGAACCTGACGTGGGTGCGGGCCTTCTACCGCGATCTCTTCGCCGAGACTGGCGGCGTGCCGGTGCCGGGCGACGCCACCGACGGCGCCTTCATCAATCATCCAGACACGGATCTGGCCGACCCCGCCTGGAACGCGTCCGGCGTGCCATGGACCACGCTCTACTACCAGGACCACGTCGCCCGCCTGCAGCGGATCAAAGCCCGCTGGGATCCACGGAACGTGTTCCGCCACGCACTGTCGATCCCGCTGCCGTAGAAAGGCGGGACACGAGTATGTCGGCTCGCAACCGGCCACGCCGGCGCTGACTACTGCAGGCGCGTGCCCAGCGCGTTGGTGCCGCCCGACCACAGCGCGCCGCCGGCGCTGGTGTACATCGCGCGCTCGACGACGATCGGGGCCGGGCTGACGCCGAGGCTCTCGACCACGGCGCCGAAGCGGCGGCCCGCCGCCGCGCTGAATGCCGACGCCACGTCGACGTTGAACCGACTGCTCGCGGCCACGTCGAACGTGCGTACCGCGCTCGAGCCGTCCTCGAAGCACAGCGTGACGCGGACCTGGCCGGCAGTCGCGCCGGTGTTGGCGATCAGGATGTAGGTCTGCGTCGCGTCGGCGCCGCCGACCTCGCCGTCGGCGAGCGCCCAGCGCGTGCCCGTCGACGTCGCGCCCGGCGAGTTGTGCGCCTCGTACCAGTTCCCCTGGGGCCACCACATCGCCCGCTCGACGATGATGGGGACGGCGTTGGTCGAGGTCAGGCTGGTCGACACGGCCGCATCGGACAGCGCCGCGCCTTCTCCCGGGAACTGCTCGGCGTCGACGAAGATCGTGCGCCGGCTGCTGGCGGCGACGGCGTAGCTCTTGGTCAGGATGCGGCCGTTCGCGGTGAGGTAGCGGGCCTCGACGATCGCGTCGGACGAACTGGGGTTGGCGATCAGGATGAACAGATCGAAGAAGCCGCCGGTGGCGCCTTCGGCCAGGTACCAGCTCGTCGCCGGCGCGGTGACGCCGGCGCTGGTGTGCCCGGCGGCGAACGGCTGATCGGGGCGGCTCAGATACATCGCGCGCTCCACGACGATCGGCTGCGTGGCGACGAGCCGGGCCGAGACGTCCGTCGCCTCCAGCAGACGCTGGCCGGAGCCGGCCGGGAACTCCTCGCGATCGACGTAGATGTTGGCGCGGCTCGCCGCCCGCACGACGTAGGTCTTCTCGATCGACGGCTGCGGCGACGGCCGGAGGTAGGTCAGCGTCACGGTGACGTCGGTCGGGTTGGGGTTCTGGATCAGATAGAAGAGATCGAACGGTCCGCCGGTCGCTCCTTCGGCGAGATACCACGTGGTCGACGGACCGTCGACGCTGGTCTCGGCGTGGGTGCCGTAGCCGGTCGTCGGCCACCGCATCGTGCGATCGACGACGAGCGGCTGCGTCGATTCGACGACCGTCGAGAACGTCGCAGCGTCGAGGCCGGCGATGTCGCGCGGGAGCACCGTGCGCCGCGTCCGTCCCGGCACAGACAGCGCATGGGTGATCGTGGTGCCATCGTCGCGCTGGAAGCGCAGCGTGGCGTCAGCGGCGCCGGCGTTGGGGTTGAGCAGCGCCAGACGAGTGTCGAAGAAGGCGCCGGTCGATCCCTCGGCGAGGTAGCGCCGGTAGAGCGGCGCCAGCTGCGACACCTGGATCGCGGTGCCGGCAACGACGATCGTCCCGCTCCGCAGCGCGCCCGTCTCGTTCGGCTCGGCCACCCAGGTGACCGCGCCGTTGCCGGTCGCGGCGGTGGCGCCCGAGAACGCGATCCACGTGGCGCCGCTCACCGCGCTCCACGTGCAGGCGCCGGTGGTCGTCACCGTGATCGGCCCGCTGCCACCGCCCGACGGCGCGGTGACCGCGGACGGCGATGCGGCGTACTGGCATGACGTGCCGTCCTGCGTCACGACGTGCGCGGCGCCGTTCACGGCGACGGAGCCGGTGCGGGCGCTCGCGGCGGCGTTGGCGGGTACGGTGTAGGCCAGGACAGCGGGGCCGGTGCCGCTCGCCGGCGAGGTCAGTGTCAGCCACGCCGGGGCCGCCGTCGCGGTCCACGCGCAACCGACTGGCGTGTTCAGGCTGGCGGTGCCGCTGCCGCCGGCGGCGCCGACGTGCGGGGCCGAGACCGGCGTAAGGGTGTAGCCGCACGCCGCGCCGGGATTGAAGATCGCCGTGCACACCAGGCCGCGGCTCAGCGTGATCTGGCCGTCGAGGCAATCGCCGGCGCCGACCCAGCCCGCGAAGCTCGATCCCGGCGACGGCGTCGCGCTCAGCGTGACTGTAGCGCCGCCGGTGTAGACGTGCGTGCAATCGGTGCCGCAGGTGATCTGACCGTCGGTCGTGGCGACGGTGCCGGTGCCGGTGCCGCCGGTGGTCAGCGTCAGACGCGGGGCCAGCGTGGCGGTCCGCGGCCCCTGGTTGGCCCGCACCGCGTAGAGCCAGCGCGACGCCGCCGCGGCGTCCTGGCGCAGGGTCGCAGGCGCGGAGAAGTAGTCGAACAACTGCTGATCGGTTTCGGTGCCGGCCAGGCCCCAGGCGTCCGGGAAGCCGAGATAGTTGTGCCCGTCCCAGCCGAACTTCAAGGCGAACGACGGCGCGCTGCCGTCCGGCGATCCGCGCCACCACGCCTCCTGCCCTTCGTAATAAGCGGGATAGAGCTCGTCCGGGGCGCGATCGCTGGCCCGCCGCGCGCGCAGGCGGCTGATGCCATGCTCCCCCATACCGGAGACGAGCAGCGCGCCGCGCGGATCGACCGCGACGAGCCAGGCGTAGTGCTCCGGGCCCATCGCCTCGCGGTTGCCCCATCCGTTCGGGTTCGGCTCCCAGTTGTCGCCGAACACGAAGCGCGACGGGCCGCCGTCGGCGGGCATCCAGGCATAGAACTCGTTGAAGCGCGCGGCCGGCTCGCCGTCGAGGTCGGACCCGACGGCCTTGCACCAGTAGATGCCGTCCTTGGGGCCGGTGTTGCCCCAGCGATCGACGTCGAGCCAGGCCCAGCCGAAGGCGAACTCCTCGAACTTCGAGTCGATGTCGCCGAGCAGATCGGTCACGCCGGTGGCCGGGTCGATGCGGCGGATGAAGCCGTCACCGAGATCGAGCACGATCAGCCGGCCGCGGCTGTCGACGCGCACCGTCATCGGCACGTAGAGCTCGGGCTTCACGCCAGACGCCGCCTGCGCCGGGCTCACCGAGAGCTGCATCACCGGGCGCACCTGGGTGCGGTTGAAGCGATCGGTGACGCCGCGCGTGGCCAGCGCGGAGACCATGTCGGTTCGGCCGAACAGCGTGGTCACCGCGCCGCCGCGCGAGATGCGCCGGATCAGGTGCTGATCCTGATCGGCGACGTACATGACGTCGGCAACCGGGTCGAACACGATCGACGTCGGTCCGCTGAAGCGCGCGGCCTGGCCCTGCCCGTCGGCAGAGCCGCGGCTGTGGCCGGGGTCGCCGGCGAAGACGGTGACCGTGCCAACCAGCGTGCCCGGATCGACGACCACCTTCCAGATGCAGTGATCCTCGTAGGAGGCGACGTACCAGACGTACTCGTTGCGCGGATCGATGGCGATGTCCATCGGCGTCCGGAAGCCGCCGGTCTCGCCCGGATAGGCGCCTTCGAGCCACACGCCGCGCAGTTCCTCGTTCCCGCGGATCTGCGTCATCGACTTGGTGATCCAGACCGGATCCTTGTCGCTACGCACACGCCATCCGGCCACCGTCACGATCTCGCCGTCCGGCATCAGGTAGCCGACGCGGCCGCCGGCTTCGGCGAAGGCGAAGCGGCCGCGCGCGTCGACCTGGCCAGTGATGAGCGCGCCCATCCAGCCGATGCCGCGGCCGCCGTCCTTGAACGGCAGGCGCTCCTGCAGGTCGCCGACGCGCAGGAAGCGATGGTCGTCGTTGCTCAACTTCGGCGCCAGCGCGCGCACGAACGGCAGGTTGTGCGGCAGCTCTTCCCACCACATCTGCGCCGTCGTCGCCCACTCCGCGTTGGCGCTCAACAGCTCGCCGAAGGTGTCGGATTCGTCCGGCAGCTCGTGGAACGGCGCGACCTCGGGCTCGATCGGATAGGCGCGCCACTGGCGATCGGTGGCGCGCACGTACTGGACGTGCGGGCCGGCGTCGATCAGCGTCGGCGACACCGAGCCGGCCATGATCGGCACGAGGTCGCTGATCGCGCGCCCCCGGGTGACGTGGAGGAAGATCGGCGCCGGCTTGTAGCTGGCGCGGGCCGCGCCCTGCACCTCGGTGCTGATGTCGTGGAGCCCGTCGGTCAGCCCGTTCAGGCCGGGGTTGTCGATGTCCAGCGTCCAGGTGAAGTCGTCGCGATCGAGCGACAGCCAGCCCGAGACGTCGACGCCGTGGACGAGGAAGCGGACTTGGCTGAGGCCGCTCTGCGTGATCGCGACCTCGTCGTAGCCGCTGTTGTTCAAGTAGAGCCGCAGCCGCAGGCTGGCCTGCAGCGCCTCGGGCGCCGAGTAGTGCCCTCGATGCAGGTGGATCCATGACGCGTCCGCCAGCCCGCCGGTATCCTCGAGGCCGGTCGCCTTCGACACCTGGATGACGTTGGGCGCAAAGGCGCTCGGCCAGCCTTGTGCGGCCGCACCGGATGCCGCGGCGATCACGGCGACGCAGACGGACGCGGCGACTCGACTCTGAGCAAACACCGTCACCTAGGAGGAATCGAGCGATGGGGGCGCGTTCGTCAGTGTATTCGCCACCTCAGCGGCAAACGCTGACGTCGTCGCGTGCAGATCCACGCAGGCTCCGGCGTTCGACTCGCACCCTCCGCCCGTTGATGTCGGTGCGGTTCCGCTGAAGATCAAACCTGGGCACGTTGGCGGCCGCAGTACCAGGCAAGCCGTGGTAGCCTCGTGCATCGATTGAGACTGTCCGGGCAACGTCAGGGAGCTCGCATGATACGAACGACTGCCGGTTTCATCCTTGCGGGGTTCGTCCTCCTGGGATCGCTGGCCCGACCGGCCGCCGCCGAGCCGATCCGGTGGGAGTTCCAAGGCAACGTCGACGTCGCCAGTGGCGGCTTCCCGGAAATGAGTGCCCTGTTCCCCACGGGTGCAGAGGCGCGCATCTCGGTCACGATCGACCCCGACATGGCGGTGACCTGCCATCCCGTACTGGCCCCCAACTGCTACAACTACAACGGGCGGCCGCCATCGGAGTTCACGTTCGAAGCGGTGATCGCCGGCTACGAGTACTTCCTGCCGAACCTCACCGGCGGCTATTCCAACGAGAACATCTGGGTCAACCAGGATCGCTCGTCCATTGGCTTCGACAACTCGCTGAGCGAGCGACTGAGCGGCGACGTCGTCGGGACCAGCCCGTCGTTCCGGCCGCGCGCGCTGGACTTCTCGGTCCGATGGCCCGAGGAGACGTTCGCGTCGTACTCGCTGCCCCGCAACCTGCCGACCTCGCCGGCAACCGGCAACTTCACGTTGTACTTGTGGACCTGCAACGACGCGGGCAACCCGAACTGCGTCCGGCGCGACACGACGATCACCGGAACGCTGAGTTCCGCGGTCAGCGTGCCAGAGCCGGGGACGCTCGCGCTGATGGCGCTGGGCCTAGGCATCGTCGGGCTCGGTCAGCGCGCCCGCCGACGCCGCCGCGACTCTGCGGCCTAGCAGCCGCCGCCGGAGCGCTAGCATGACGCCATGCGCGCGCTCGTGCCCGTCGACGGCGGCGTCCTCTCCCGCGTCCTCGAGGCTGCACCAGCGGCCGCGCGCGATGGGTTGAGCCTCGCGGCCTTCGCGAGGTTCGACCGCGCGACGCGGCAGACGCCGTGGGCGCAGGCGCATCGCCAGCGATTCGCCCTGCTCGATGGCGACACGATGATCGCGAGCGCCGCGAGCCATCAGCTGGCGGGCACGCTCGACGGTCGTCCGGTGCAGCTCTGCGGGATCGGTTCGGTCCATGCCGAGCCGACGGGTCGCGACGACGATCATCCCGCCACCGCCGTGATCGAGCGCCTGACGGATCGCGCCCGTCAGGATGGCGCCGACATCGCGCTGCTCTTCGCCCCCGCCGATCGGGCATGGCCCATTCCCGCCGGCTTCGAGCCGATCCCGACGACGGACGTCGAGATTCAGGTGATCGAGTCGGGGCGGCACGGCGCGCCGATGACCCCTGTCCGCGGCGGCGAGGATCGCGACCTCGCCGCGATCGTCGCCATGGGCGAGGTCCGGGCGCAGAGCAGTCGCTTTCACCTCGACCGCGACGTCGACTTCGTGAAGTACGTGCTGACTCGACGCCGGCTGCTCGCCGGCCTGGGCCCGGCCGGGCGGCGCCAGCTCCACTTCGTCATCGCCGAGGAAGGCATCACTGCCGCAGCCTATCTGATGATCACCGCGGTCGAGGGCGCCTGGATCGTCGAGGAATGCGGCGACCGCGACGCCTCGGGCGCCCGGGTCGGCGCCATCCTCCAAGCCATGATCGCCCGGGAGCCGGTCGAGCGGCGCCCCGTCATCAGAGGGTGGCTCCCCGCGGCGTTCACGCCGCCGCAGCTCACGATCGTCGCCGCGCGCGACTCGCCGCCGGTGGTCTTCGCGCAAGCGCTGTCGCCGCGCCTGACCTCGGACCCATCCATGGGCCAGTCCCGCTTGGGACTGGCCGCCGGAGAGACGCTCTACTGGCGGAACGACGTCCTCTGACGCTAGCAGGGTGTGCACAACGGGGCAGACAGTCCGCTCCCAACTCGCCTACGCTGGCAGGACATGTCTAGAAACATCACCTACGGCGAGGACGCGCGTCAGGCACTGCTCCGCGGGGTCGACGGCCTGGCCGACGCCGTCAAGGTCACGCTGGGCCCGAAGGGCCGCAACGTCATCCTGGGCCGGCCCTACGGCTCGCCCACCATCACCAAGGACGGCGTGTCGGTCGCGCGCGAGATCGAGCTGAAGGATCCCCTCGAGAACCTTGGCGCACAGATGGTCAAGGAGGTGGCGAGCAAGACCTCCGACATCGCCGGCGACGGCACCACGACCGCCACGCTGCTGGCCCAGGCGATCTTCCGCGAGGGCGTCCGCAACGTCGCCGCCGGCGCCAGTCCCGGCGACCTCAAGCGCGGCATCGACCAGGCGGTCATCGCCGTCGTCGCCTCGTTGCAGGCCCAATCGAAGCCGGTGAGCGGCGACATGATCACGCAGGTCGGCACCATCTCGGCCAACCATGACGAGACCATTGGCGCCATCATCGCCGAGGCCATGGCCAAGGTCGGCAAGGACGGCGTCATCACCGTCGAGGAAGCCAAGAGCATCGACACCTCGCTCGAGGTCGTCGAAGGGATGCAGTTCGATCGCGGCTACATCTCGCCCTACTTCGTGACCGATGCGGAACGCATGGAGGTGGTGCTCGAGAAGCCGCTCATCCTCATCCATGAGAAGAAGCTCACCTCGATGAAGGACCTCCTGCCGGTGCTCGAGCAGGTGGCCAAGCAGTCGCGGCCGCTGCTGATCATCGCCGAGGACGTCGAGGGCGAAGCGCTCGCCACGCTGGTGGTCAACAAGCTGCGCGGCACGCTGAATGCCGCGGCGGTCAAGGCGCCTGGCTATGGCGATCGGCGCAAGGCGATGCTCGAGGACGTGGCGACGATCACCGGCGGGCGCGCCCTCACCGAAGATCTGGGCATGAAGCTCGAGAATATCAAGATCGAGGACCTCGGCAGCGCCAAGCGGGTGACGATCGGCAAGGATGAGACCACCATCGTCGAGGGCGCGGGCGCCCGCGAAACGATCGCCGGTCGCGTGCTCCAGCTGCGCACGCAGATCGAAGCGGCCACGTCCGACTACGACCGCGAGAAGCTGCAGGAGCGCCTGGCCAAGATGGTGGGCGGCGTGGCCATCATCAAGGTCGGCGCGACGACCGAGTCGGAGCTGAAGGAACGCAAGGCGCGCGTCGAGGACGCCATGCACGCCACCAAGGCGGCCATCGACGAAGGGATCGTGCCTGGCGGCGGCGTGGCGCTGCTCCGCGCCGCGGCGGCGATCGCCGCCCTGGGGCTCGAGGGCGACGAGCGCATCGGCGCCCGGATCATCGAGCGCGCCCTCGAGGCGCCGCTGCGGTGGATCGCCACCAACGCCGGCCACGAGGGACCGATCGTGGTGGCCAAGGTCAAGGCGATGCAGGGCAGTGAAGGCTTCAACGCCCAGACCGAGGTCTATGAGGACCTCGTCGCCGCCGGCGTCATCGATCCGACCAAAGTGGTACGCTCCGCGCTGCAGAACGCCGCGTCGATCGCCGGGCTCCTGCTGACCACCGAGGCCGTCGTCTCACACGCGCAGCTCTGAGCCAAAGAAGGTCCGTATGTGGGAATGGTTCCAGCGGCGATCGGCGACGCCCAGCCAGGACGACGTACCGTCGGTCGCGCCGCGCGGACGGCAGACGGCGGGGCGGTATCGTTTTCTACACGACTACCTCCGGACGAGGTATGCGGATACGGTTGTCCTCACGTTCGATCAGATGGAAGACCTGCTCGGGTTCACGTTGCCCGCCGAGGCCAGCAGCGACCAAGACTGGTGGGCACGGAGCGGTGTGAACCCCGCCGACTCGCATTGCGCGGATGCCTGGCTCCTGGCCAAGCGTACCGCCCGACCCAACCTGCAAGCCCGGATCGTGGTCTTCGACCGCAGCGCCTGAGCGCCTCATGGACGACACCGCGTCGGCCATGAAGCCGTGGATCACGTTTGCCGGCGGCGTCCTCGTCGTCGTAGTCCTGCACTGGGCGCAGGCGGTGATCGTGCCGATCGCGCTCGCGATCCTGCTGACGTTCGTGCTGACCCCGCCGGTCAACTGGCTCGAGCGCGGCATCGGGCGCGTGCCTGCGGTGCTGGCGGTGGTGACGCTCGTCTTCACGCTCCTCGGCCTCGCGGGCTGGGGCCTTGCGTACCAGATGGACAACCTGGCGCAGGACCTCCCCCGCTACCGCGGCAACATCCTGGCGAAGATCGCCGACGTGCGGGTGGCCGGCCAGGGCGGCTCGGTGGCGCAGGTGCAGAAGACGATCGCCGACATCACGGCCCGCCTCGGGCAGTCGGATCAGGCCGCAGGGACATCGGCGCGGCCCATCATCGTCAGGTCGGTAGCTGCCACAGGTTTGCCGAGCCTGGCCTGGCTGAGCCCCATCGTTGCCCCGCTGGGCACGGCCGGCCTGGTGGTCGCGATGGTGATCTTCATGTTGATCGAGCGCCGCGCCCTGCGCGACCGCTTGATCGGGTTCTTCGGCCACGGCCAGTTGGCGGTGACGACGAGGGCCGTCGACGAGGCCGGCCGACGGGTCAGCCGACAGTTGCTGATGCAGTCGCTGGTGAACCTGATCTACGGCGTCGTCGCCGGCCTCGGCCTCGCCTTCATCGGCGTGCCGTACGCCCTGGTGTGGGCCCTGCTGGGAGCGGCGCTGCGCTTCATCCCCTATCTCGGACCGGTGCTCGGCGCCGGCGCGCCGATCCTCGTCAGCCTGGCTGCGCTCGAGGGCTGGGCCGGACCGCTCGGCGTCGTGGCGCTGTTCGTCGTGCTCGAGCTGTTC
>JANOIR010000279.1:0-4476 GCA_031407765.1 Vicinamibacteraceae bacterium | reverse complement strand
CTCCAGGGGATCGCAGAAGCCGTCGTCCATGCGGCGCAGGACCACGTCGACCGGCTGCAGCCCCTCGACCGTTTTCAGGAACACCGCCTCGTCGCGGACGGTCAGGTCGCCGCCCTCGACCAGCATGAAGCCGAGATAGCGGGCGAGATACGCGTGCTCGAAGTAGGTCTCGTTGTAGGGGCCCGAGGTGAGCAGGACGACCCGCGGCGTGTCGGTCGGCCGCGGCGCGAGGGTGTAGAGCATCGCCCGCAGGGCGCGGAAGAAGGGCGCCACCCGCTGGACGCGGCAGTCGCGGAACGCCTCCGGCAGGCTGCGCGACAGCGCGATGCGGTTCTCGAGCGCGTACCCGGCGCCGGACGGCGACTGCGTGCGATCGGCGAGCACCCACCACGCGCCGTCGGGCGTCCGCGCCAGGTCGGCGGCGTACAGGTGGAGATGCCGGCCGCCCACCACCGGCAGCCCGTGACACGGCCGCAGGAAGTTGGGGTTGGCGTAGACGAGCGCCGGCGGCAACAGGCGCTCGCGCAGCAGCCGCTGCGGCCCGTAAAGGTCGCCGAGGATCAGATCGAGCAGCCGCGCCCGCTGCGCCAGGCCGGCCTCGAGCCGGCTCCACGCCGCCGGCGGGACGACGAGCGGAACGATGTCCAGCTGCCAGGGCCGGTCCATGCCGCGCGGATCGCCGTAGACGTTGTAGGTGACGTCGTGATCGCGGATGGTGCGGCGTGCCGCCTCGAGGCGCGCCGAGATCTCGACCGGGCCGAGCGCCTCGAGCGCGCCGACCAGGCCGGCGCCGTGCGGGCGCAGCACGCCGCGCGCCGACACCATCTCGTCGAAGGCGCGGCTGTCGGGCGCGTAGTCGGCGAAGCCGCTCCAGCTCGCGGTCGTCTCCGGCGTCACGAGGTACAGGACTCCACGACCGTCGATCGTCGCACTAGGTCCGTCGCAGGTCCAGCGTGAAGGGGAAGTCGGCGTGCCGGGGGCCGCGCGCCGGCTGGATCGGGCCCGCCGTGTGGCCCATCGCCAGGAACCGGGCGAGGCGCCGCCCTTCGGCCTCGTAGGCGTTGATCGGCCGGATGTCGTAGTTGCGGCCGCCCGGATGCGCGACGTGGTAGGTGCAGCCGCCGAGCGATCGTCCAGTCCAGGTGTCGACGACGTCGAAGACCAGCGGCGCGTGCACCGGCACGGTGGGATGGAGCGCGTTCGGCGGCTGCCAGGCCCGGTAGCGGACGCCCGCGACGTGCTCGCCGCGGGTGCCGGTCGGGTGCAGCGGCACCTCGTGGCCGTTGACGGCGATGACGTGCCGCGAGTCGATCAGGCCGCTCACCTTCACCTGCAGGCGCTCGACCGACGAATCGACGTAGCGGACCGTTCCCCCGGCGCCGCCTTCCTCGCCCAGCACGTGCCACGGCTCGAGCGCGTGGCGCAGCTCGAGATGGACGCCGCGATAGGCGACCTCGCCGACGCGCGGGAAGCGGAACTCCTGGTGCGGCGCGAACCAGGCCTGGTCGAAGCGGAAGCCGGCCTCGTTCAGCCCGCCGATGACGTCGGCGAAGTCGTCGGCGACGAAGTGCGGCAGCATGAAGCGATCGTGCAAAGCCGTGCCCCAGCGCACCGGCGCGCGCCCGTACGGCGCCACCCAGAAGCGCGCGATCAGCGCCCGCAGCAGCAGCTGCTGCGCCAGGCTCATGCGCGCGTGCGGCGGCATCTCGAAGGCACGCAGCTCGAGCAGCCCCTGCCGCCCGCCGGTCCCTTCCGGCGCGTACAGCTTGTCGATGCAGAACTCGGCGCGGTGGGTGTTGCCGGTGGCGTCGATCAGCGTGTTGCGGAAGACGCGATCGACGAACCACGGCGGCAGCGCGGCATCGGGGCCGGTGGCGTGTCGATCGACCTGGCCCAGCGCGACTTCGAGCTCGTGCACCTGATCGCTGCGCGCTTCGTCGAGCCGCGGATGCTGGCTGGTCGGCCCGATGAACAGGCCGGAGAAGAGATACGAGAGCGACGGGTGGTTGTGCCAGTAGGCCACCAGGCTGCGCAGCAGGTCGGGCCGCCGCAGGAGCGGGCTGTCGCCGGGCGTGGCGCCGCCGACCACGATGTGGTTGCCGCCGCCGGTGCCCGTGTGGCGGCCGTCGACGAGGAACTTCTCGGTGCCGAGCCGCGTCTGCCGCGCCTCCTCGTAGAGCGTGGTGGTGAGCTCGCTCAGCTCGGCCCAGCTCGACGCCGGCTGCAGGTTGACCTCGATCACGCCCGGATCGGGGGTGACCTTGACCTGCGCCAGTCGCGGATCGTCGGGCGGTGGTTCGCCTTCGAGGATCACCGGCATGGTCAGCGCCGCCGCCGTGGCTTCGATCGCGGCGACGAGGTCGAGGAAGTGCTCGGCCGTCTTCAGCGGTGGCAGGAAGATGTGGAGCCGGCCGTGGCGCGGCTCGACGCACAGGGCCGTGCGCACGATCCCGGCGGCGACGTCCGCGAGCTGCGACAGCACGGCCTGCTCATCGTCGCGTGGCTCGGGCTTCGGCGCGCGAAGGGGTGTCATCGGCGGTGGCGCGCCGAGCCCGGCGACCCGCGCCGGCGGCGTCGGGCGAGCCGGTGCCGCCGGCGGCGCCGGCAGTGGCGGCCGCGCCTCGAATGGATCCGGGGTGATCAAGGCCGGGCGATCGTCGGCGCTGACCCAGGGCAGGCTGTCCAGCGGCAGGCGATAGCCCATCGGCGAGTCGCCTGGGACCAGGAACAGGTGCCCGGCACGGAAGAACCACTGGCCGCTGCGCCAGCGCCAGCCCGGCGGGGCATCGGGATCGTCGCGGTGGGCCAGCGGCAGCGCGTAGCCGACGACCGCGCCGAGCCCCCGCTCGAAGATCTGGGCCAGGCGCGTGCGCTCCCCGGCATCCGCGAGCTTCGAGCGCAGCGGATCCACGTCGACCGGCAGGCGCCGCTCCTTCCACAGGTAGTACCAGACGTCCTCGTAGCCGGCGACCGCGTGCGCCGGCTCGACGCCGAGTCGCAACGCCAACGCCTGCACGAAGCGCTGCGCGGCGTCGGCGTCGTGCCCGAGGTCGCGCGACTCGTCGGCGATGAGCGCGTCGTCGTGCCAGATCGGCTGGCCGTCGCGGCGCCAGACGCAGGCCAGCGCCCAGCGCGGCAGCGGCTCGCCGGGATACCACTTGCCCTGCCCGTAGTGGAGCAGTCCGCCCGGCGCGTAGCGGGTCTTCAGCCGCCGCAGCAGCGTGCCGGCGAGCGCGCGCTTGCGCGGCCCCATCGCCGCGGTGTTCCATTCGGCGCCGTCGGGATCGTCGATCGATACGAAGGTCGGCTCGCCGCCCATCGTGAGGCGCACGTCGCCGCGGTCGAGGGCCGCGTCGACCTCCGCGCCGAGGCGCTCGATGCCGGCCCACTGATCGTCGGTGTAGGGCTTGGTGACGCGCGGCGCCTCGTAAACGCGCTGCACCGCCATGTGGTGCGAGAACTGGACCTCGCACTCGTCGACGGCGCCGCTGATCGGCGCCGCGCTCTCCGGCTGCGGCGTGCACACCAGCGGGATGTGGCCTTCGCCGGCCAGGAGGCCGGACGTCGGATCGAGACCGATCCAGCCGGCGCCGGGCACGTAGACCTCGGCCCAGGCATGGAGATCGGTGAAGTCGACGCTCGTCCCGGACGGGCCGTCAAGCGCCTTGACGTCGGGGGCGAGCTGAATCAGATAGCCGGAAACGAAGCGCGCCGCGAAGCCGAGGTGGCGCAGCAGCTCGACGAGCAGCCAGCCCGTATCGCGGCACGAGCCGGTGCGGCGCGTGAGCGTCAGGTCGGGCGGCTGGACGCCGGGCTCGAGCCGGATGATGTAGCCAATGTCGCCGGCGAGCCGCTGGTTGAGGCCGACCAGGAAGTCGAGCGTGCGTGTCTCGCGGCGCGGGATCGAGGCCAAGAGCGCCTGGAGCCGCGGTCCGGCCGGGGCCGGCGCCATGAACGGCGCCAGATCGCGCGCCAGCGCCGGGTCGTAGGCAAACGGCCACTGCTCGGCCTCGGGCTCGAGGAAGAAGTCGAACGGGTTGACCACCGCGATCTCGGCGACGAGGTCGACCTCGACCGAGAGCGCCCGCGTCAGGTCGGGGAAGACGACCCGCGCCAGGTAGTTGCCGTGCGGATCCTGGAGCCAGTTCAGGAAGTTCGGCTCCGGAGCCACCCGGAGCGAATAGCTCAGGATGGACGTGCGACAGTGCGGCGCCGGGCGCAGCCGGATGGTCTGCGGCGAGAGCGTGACGCGACGGTCGTAGCGGTAGTCGGTACGGTGCGTGAGGGCGACGTGGATGGCCATGGTACGCCGGGATCGGCCCGGTCCTCTCCGCGGCATCATAGTGAGGAACGCCGTCCGCGCGCCGGTCAACTTCGCGGCGGTCGACAGCCCTGTCCGGGGATCCAGAAAAAGCGACAGACTTGTGGCTTTGGGCTAGGCGCGGGCCGGCACCCAGCGCTCGAGCATCTGGCGCA
>JANOIR010000251.1:0-9899 GCA_031407765.1 Vicinamibacteraceae bacterium | reverse complement strand
CCGGCCTTTACGCAATTTCACGCCCAGGGCGCGCAGCCTGGCAACAACGACGGCAACGAGTTGTTCTTCACCTTTCTCGATGATGTGAGGCATCAGTATCCCGACACCATGCCCGAGTTCGCCTGGCCGTTCTTCGAGCGGCATCCCCGACCATGAGCCCAGCGGTGCGGCTCGTCTCTCTCGTCGTCGTAGATCCATGGTGATGCTGTTCGCCTCCGTTCGCGGAACCGATCACGCTTCCGAAGGTCGCCGCAATCGTCTTGATCGTCTGCGGCATTGCATTGTTGCGAACGCCGGAGCACGCGGGCAGGAGTGGGGCCGAGATGGGTTTCCGTTTCGCAACGGCGAGACCTTCCACCCAACCTCCGTATCGACCTTGGGGATCCGTTGTTCGATCGGATGAAAGCGATGCACGCCTTCCGGGAGCTGGCAACCGAGGTCAGCCGCCGGCAGAAGGAGAGCGGAAGGGCTGAGTGCGTCACCCACTCATGTAGTCGTACAGCCACGCGCGTGCGTACGCCCAGTCTCGTTTGACAGTCGCGAGTGAGCGTCCGGTCAAATTTGCAATCTCGGCCAGCGTGCAGCCCCCGAAATAGCGCAGCTCCATGATGCGGCTGAAGCGCTCATCGACGCGCGCCAGCGCCGTCAGGGCATCGTCGAGAGCGATGACATCCAGCTGCGGTTCCGGCGCCTGGACGTCCAGATCGCTGAAGGTCACCCGGATCGCGTCGCCGGCCCGCTTCTGAGCGGAATTGTGCCTGGCGTGCGCGATCAACACTTGTCGCATGGCTCGCGCCGCCGCCCCGAAAAAATGCGCCCTGCCATCCCACCTGGACTCTCCGTGCGCGAGGCGCATGTACGCTTCGTTGACGAGCGCCGTTGGCTGAAGCGTGTGACCGTTCGGCTGCCCACGCATCAGGGATCCGGCCATCCTGCGCAGCTCGCCGTAGACGAGCGAGACGAGTGAGTCGAACGCACGGGCGTCGCCGCCGTTGATCTCCTGCAGCAACCTCGCAACCGGGTCCGGTTCCATCTCCAACCTCTTCCGTGGGTCACAGCACGCCAAGGAGTCCGGACGAGCCTACCAGCAAGGACCGCAGGTGAGCCGTTTCGTCTGCCGTCCGCCTATGTAGGGGTAGATGGCTGCCCACGACTCCCCTGCGCTCGCCGGCGGCGTTCCTCCGTCGATGCACCTGCGCCCGGCGTTCAGCGCGCGGATCGGCGCCGTTCTGGAACGGACCGCCCTGGCCAGCCCCGTCCTCGTCATGGACGTGGCGGCGGTCGTCTCTCGCTATGTGGATCTGCAACGCGCCCTGCCAGATGCCGCCATCTACTACGCCGCGAAAGCCAACCCCCTCCCGGAGATCATTCGCGCGCTGGCGGAGATCGGCTCGAGCTTCGATGTGGCCAGCGGCCCGGAGATTGCACACTGTCTCGCGCTCGGCATCTCACCACACCGCCTGTCCTTCGGCCACACAGTCAAGAAGGCCGCCGCCGTCGCCGACGCCTACGCCGCCGGGATCCAACTCTTTTCCTGTGACAGCGTGGGCGAGCTGGAGAAGATCGCCCGGCACGCTCCGGGCGCGAACGTCTCCGTGCGTCTGCTGACCAACGGCCACGGTGCCGAGTGGCCATTGTCGCGGAAATTCGGCTGCGAATGGACGATGGCCCGCGATCTGCTGTGTCATGCGCGGACCCTCGACCTCGTTCCCTATGGCGTCTCCTTCCACGTCGGCTCGCAGCAGACCGACCCCGGCCAGTGGGAGGCGCCAATCGCCTGCGCGGCGGAGCTGTTCCAGTCGGTCCAAGCGCGTGGGATCCGCCTGCACTCCCTGAACCTGGGTGGCGGCTTTCCGGCGCACTACAGCGCCCCCGTTCTGCCGATCACGGAGTACGGCGCCGCGATTGCGCAATCGCTCTTCCGTCACTTCGGGCGCAGCCAGCCGCAGATTGTCGTGGAGCCGGGCCGATTCCTGGTGGCCGACGCCGGAATCATCCAGGCCGAAGTCGTACTCGTCGCGCGGAAATCGTACGACGACGACACGCGGTGGGTGTACCTGGACTGCGGCAAGTTCGGCGGACTGGCGGAGACGATGGACGAAGCGATCAAGTATCGGTTCCGGGTTCCCGGCCGGTCCGGCCGGCCGACGCCGGTGATTCTCGCAGGCCCCACCTGCGATAGCGCAGACATCATGTACGAACGCACGCCCTGTTACTTACCGGCCGATCTTCAGGCAGGCGATCGCGTCCAGATTCTCAGCGCCGGCGCGTACACCTACACGTACTCATCGGTCGGCTTCAATGGCTTCGCTCCGTTACGTGCCATATGCGCCTGACGAACCGAGCCCGGGAGGAGAGATAGTGGACGTCGGCCTCGCCTCTATCGCGGCGCTCTCCTTCACCGTGGGCGGCATCTTCATGAAGCACGCCGACGGGTTGCGCAATACATCTGCGTCGGCGATGTTCCTGCTGCTGTTCGCCTTCGGGGCCGTGATTCAGTCACTGGCGATGCGCGGCGCGGAGCTGGGGCCGACATACGTCGTCGTCCTCGGCCTCGAAGCAGCGCTCGCCCTCGCGTTTGGGACTTTCCTGTTTGCGGAACCGATCACGCTTCCGAAGGTCGCCGCACTCGTCTTGATCGTCAGCGGCATTGCATTGTTGCGAACGCAGTAGCGCGTGGGTATGAGTGAGGTCGAGATGGATTTTCCAGTTCGCAACGGCACCGACCGGTGGAGGGACCGAGTCGTGGGACTCGACGAGGAGGTGCCGCTCCTGAACGGTCGGATGGTCCCCTACATCAACCTGGACAACGCCGCCAGCACTCCTCCACTCCGGGAGGTCGTGGACGCCGTGCAGCACTTCTTGCGCTACTACTCGAGCGTTCACCGGGGAACCGGCTTCAAGTCGCGCATCAGCACCGCCACCTACGACGAGGCGCACGACATGGTGGCGGACTTCGTGGGCGCCGACACCAGAACGAATACCTGCATCTTCGTCAAGAACACGACCGAAGCGATCAACAAGCTCGCCTTTCGTATTCCGCTGAACCACGACAGTGTCGTGGTCTCGACGATGATGGAGCACCACTCGAACGACCTGCCGTGGCGTAGTCGGGCCACCGTCGTTCGAGCGGGTGTCACGCCTGAAGGCCGCCTGGACGAGGGTCACCTCGACCGGCTGCTCGATGAGTTCGGCGAGCGCGTCGCCCTTCTGACCGTGAGCGGTGCCTCCAACGTGACCGGCTTCGTCCAGCCGATCCACAGGCTGGCGCGAAAGGCTCATGCGGTCGGCGCCAGGATTTTCGTCGACGCGGCGCAGCTGGCGCCGCATCGGCGGATCGACGTCAAGCCCGACGACGATCCTGAACATCTCGATTTCGTCGCGCTTTCGGCCCACAAGATGTACGCGCCGTTCGGGACGGGTGCGCTCGTAGGCCACCGAGACGTGTTCCTCGATGGGGCACCCGAGCACCAAGGTGGAGGCACCGTCGATATCGTCACGCCCACGGACGTGCATTGGGCGGGGCTGCCCGATCGGGAGGAAGCGGGCACTCCCAACGTGGTCGGGGCAGTGGCGATGGCCGTGGCGGCGCACGCGCTGAGGGGCGCTGAGATGGACCGCCTCGAGCGCCATGAGGCCTCGCTCACCGCCCACGCGCTCGAGCGTCTACGGTCGATTCCCGGCGTCACGATCTATGGGCAATCAGATCCTCGCGACGACAGCGACCGAGTGGGGGTCATCCCCTTCAACGTCCACGGCGTCCACCACGCGCTGGTTGCCGCAATCCTCGGGTACGAGGCGGGGATAGGAGTGCGGAGCGGCTGCTTCTGCGCCCAGCCATACGTTGCGTGCCTGCTCGGGCTGCCACGATCAGGGCTGACTGACTCGCAACGAGAACATCTCGCCGGCAACAGATCGGCACGACCAGGCATGGTGCGCATCAGTCTCGGCGCTTACAACACAATCGAGGAGATCGATACCTTCGTCGACATGCTCTGGCGGATCACCCGGAACGACTATCAGGGTCAGTATTACCAGGTGCCGGAGACCGGCGACTACCAACCTGCCGGTGGCCAGGAGCCTGCTCTCAGCTGCTTCTCGGTGGTCGGCAGCGTGCCATAGCTGACGTTACCGCGTTGCGTACACGGCTCGGACCATCGGCGCCACTTCGGTTCCCAGCAGTTCGATCGAGCGCTTCATCGCGGCCGTTTCGAGTGATGCCGTGCTCATCTGGAAGGTGATGCGCGAGACGCCGCCCAGCGCATCGCTGGCATCGAGCATCTTGCTGGCGACGGCCGCGGGGTCACCGATCAGGAAGGCGCCGTCAGGGCCGCACATCGCCTCGAACTGCTCGCGCGACGGCGGGGACCATCCACGCTCACGACCAACCGTCGACATCAGATGTGCCCAACCGGAGAAGAAGGCATCCTTCGCGTGTGCGGTGGTCTCCCCGACAAAGCCCATGGCATGGACGCCGACCCTGAGTTGCTCGGGCGAGTGCCCGGCGCGCCGCCCACTCTCGCGGTAGAGATCGACCAGCGGACGGAAACGCTGGAAGCTGCCACCGATGATGGCGACCATGAGCGGCAAGCCGAGCGTGCCGGCGCGGACGAAAGACTGTGGCGTGCCCCCGACGCCCAGCCACACTGGCAGGCGCGGCTGGTGGGGGCGAGGGAAGACGCCCTGGCCAGTCAGCGCCGGGCGAAAGCGCCCGTGCCAGACCGGATGGGCCGTCTCGCGGAGCGCGAGGAGGAGGCCGAGGTTCTCCGCAAAAAGGGCGTCATAGTCTCGCGGCTGGAGCCCGAAGAGCGGAAACGCCTCCCCGAAGGAGCCCCGGCCGACGACGAGCTCGGCACGCCCCTTTGCGATCAAGTCGAGCGTGGCGAATTCCTGGAACACCCGCACAGGGTCGGCGGCGCTCAGAACCGTGACGGCGCTCGTGAGGCGGATCGTGCTGGTACGGGCGGCCGCGGCCGCCAGAATGACCGCCGGCGCGGAATCCAGGAACTCGGCGCGATGGTGCTCACCGATGCCAAACACGTCGAGGCCCACGCGGTCCGCGACCTCGACCTCGTCGAGAAGATCGGCCATCCGGTCTGTGGCCGACGGCGGCCGACCCGTCACCGGGTCAGGAAGGATGGCCGCGAAACTGTCGATGCCGATTTCCATAGTGCCTTCTTTTCGTGCCCGGTGCGGCGGAAGCGTCTAGTGTCACGGACAGGACGCTAGCGCGGTCGTGTGAACGCCCCTGTGAGCTGGTCGCGGCGGGCCCACGCGACGGCCAGCGCTCCGAGCAGCAGGACGCCTGGCACCACTGGCGATCCGCCGACGACGAACAGGTGGGTTGCGACGGCCCCGATCATGGTGGCCACGAGCGCTACGGCGCCGAACGGTGCGAGCACGGGCACGAGGAGGGCGACGGCCGAGGCGATCTCGATGCTGCCGGTGACGTAGCGGAACCACTGCCCGACACCGATGGCGTCGAACAACGCCACCATCGCGGCGGCGCCTACGAGCTTCGAGCTACCCGAGAACAAGAACATTGCAGCGAGGAGTACCTGCGCGCCCCATAGCGCGATCGCGGCAACTGGGGTCCTGCGCGCGAGCGACGTGCGACCACTGGCGACGACTCTTGAATCAGGCATGAGCGGGTCTCCTCGATTCGACCAATGTTTAGAAAGCTAACGATCACGGCAAATTTTTTGGGACGTGCCCGGGCGTCAGCTCGTCGTCGGTGTCTGCTTCACCAATCTCACTGTTTAGAATTCTAAACAAATGCCCGGCCTGTGTCAAGGATGTGTCAAGGAAGCGTCGTCTACTTGACGCCGATGATTCGCTCGGCGTTCTTCCAGTAGAACTTCTCGAGAACGCCCGTGGGGAGACCGAGCGCCTCGATCGTGTCGGGGCCATAGGCGACCGAGCCGGCGCCTGCGTAGTAGTCCCAGTCGCGGCGATACTGCGCCTCGAGCTCCGTGGCGAACGTCTGCCGCCCCGCGTCGGACGGCTTCACGTCTGGCGTCCGATGCGGCATCCACGAGCGATCGACGCCGTACAGGATCCTGTCCTGGTACTTCAGGAAGAACGCCCGCACCTTGCTCGGCGGCTGGCGCGTCAGGTCGCGAGTGCGCGCAGATACCTCCACGTGGAAGTTCGGATACGTGTCCAGGCGCTTCGCGACTTCGTCGACGTCCCACTCCAGGCTGCCGATATGCGCGCCGATGACGACGAGGTTGGGATGTTTGGCCAGGATGTGATCCCGGGCCTCCATCAGCCGGGCGTGGCTCGGGAACTCAGGCCTGCCGTAGAGGTGCCATTTCGGGTTCCGCGAGTAGTAGCCGTAGTGCACGCCCTTCGGGTCGAGCGGCAGCCACGCCTCGCGCGGCTCCGCGAGATGCGCCAGCAGTGGCTTCCGCCGCGACGCTAGATGGGCGTAGACGTGATCGAAGACCGGATCGTCTGGCAGCAGGAACGATCCATCCGGCCGCTTCAGCTCGAGCCCGACCTCCTTCCAGATCTTCACCATCACCGCGCCCTGGGCGAACGTCGCATCGAGCGCCTTCGCCGTCCGCGCGCCGTAGTCCGGCTCATTCCGCGTTGCCACGTCGAAGGTCGAGGCGAACGAAAAGATGTCAGGATGCTGCTTCACGAGCGCGGCGTTGAAGCGGTGCATGAACTCGAGATGCCCGTCCGTGGCCGGAACGCTGACGTTGATCACCCGCAGGTTGATCCGCCGCAGCATCGCGTTGACGACAGGCAGGTCCTCGTAGACGTGCGAGTGCACGTCGATCTTGCGCATCTGCTCGAAGCCGGGCGTCGACTTCGCCGTCGCCCCTTGAGTCACGGGCGACCGGGTCGCAGCGGCCAGAGCCGCGGTCATCGCCGCCGTGAGACCGATGAGCAGAACGAGTCGCCCGGGACGGGGCGCCGGGACGATCGAGCGGGTAGTGAAGAACGGGATGCGCGGCATTGAAGCTTCCCTTTTGGAATCTGTCACTTACAGAATTTTCCGTCGAACTCGTCGCGGCGGATGTCGATCCGGACGTCGCTCCGCGTCAACATGGCGAGGAGGACGGACCGATGAAATACATTCTGCTGATTTACGGTGACGAGCGCGAGTGGATGTCGATGTCTCAGGCGGACCTGGCCAAGGTCTACGAAGCGCACGGCGCCTACTCGGAGGCGATGGTCAAGGCCGGCGTGATGCGGGGCGGCTACGAGCTGAAGCCGGTGGCGACCGCGACCAGCCTGCGCTTCACCAACGGCAAGCCGAAGACGCACGACGGCCCCTTCGCCGAGACGAAGGAGCAGCTCGGCGGCTACTACGTCATCGAAGTGGAGACCCTCGACCAGGCCATCGAATGGGCCGAGAAGATGCCGGCGATGGAATCGGGCACGGTCGAGATTCGTCCGCTCGGCAAGGGTGAGTGACGCGCTCGGGCTCCTGCCGTGCTACTCACCCGCATCGTCGACAGGGTCGCCCGGACGGACGGCCCGCGCGTGCTCGCGGGGCTGATCCGTCTGACCGGAGGCGACTTCGACGCGGCTGAGGATGCCCTGCAGGAGGCCTTCGCGCGCGCGTTGGTGGTGTGGCGCCGGGATGGGATCCCGGCGCAGCCCGGCGCGTGGATCAACACCGTGTCGCGGCGCGTCCTCCTCGATGCGCTTCGCCGCGAGACGACGCGCCGCAAACGGAGTGCGTCGATCGACGAGGTCGCGGCCGCCGCCTCCGTCGAGATGCCCGTGGCCGATGTCGACGGCCCGGCCCCAGTCGACCCGTCCGGCATCGACGACGACCGGCTTCGGCTGCTCTTCGTGTGCTGCCATCCTGCGCTCTCGCCCGAAGCGCAGAAGACGCTCGCGCTGCGAACCCTCGGCGGCTTGACGACGCGCGAGATCGCGCGCGCGTTCGTCGAGCCCGAACCGACGACCGCGCAACGTCTCGTCCGCGCGAAGCGGAAGATTCGCGACGCGCGGATCGCATACGAGGTACCGCCGCGGGCACGGCTCCGTGAACGCGTCGATGTCGTCCTGTCGGTGCTCTACCTGATCTTCAACGAAGGCTACGCGTCTACCGACGCGCCCTCGCTCGTCCGTCCGGATCTGGCGACGGAAGCCATCCGTCTGGCCCGCCTTGCGGTTGAGCTTCTGTCGGACTCGACCGAAGCGAGTGGCCTGCTTGCACTGATGCTCCTCACCGATGCCCGTCGCCCTGCCCGCCTCGCCGAGCACGGCGAGCTCGTGCCGCTCGAGGAACAGGACCGCAGTCGCTGGAATCACGGGCAGATCGACGAAGGTGTGAAGCTTCTGGACGAGGCACTGGCACAAGGCGGGCCGGGCCCGTATCAGATCCAGGCGGCGATTGCGGCGCTCCACTCGCGAGCCGAAACCGCCGCCGCAACGGACTGGCTACAGATCGCCGCGCTCTATCGTGCCCTGCTACAGCACCTGCCGACACCGATCGTCGAACTGAACGCCGCGGTTGCGCTGGGGCTCGCGACCGACGTCGATCTCGCGCTGAATTGGATCGGGCGGCTGGAACACCACCCGGACCTCGCGGGCTACCACCTGCTGCCTGCGTCGCAGGCGGATCTGCTCAGACGGCAGGGACGATTCGAAGACGCGTCCGTCGCCTATCGCCGCGCGCTGGCGCTCGTCACCAATCCGGCGGAACGGCGATATCTGCAGCGGCGCCTCGCGGAGTGTGATGCTGCCGCGACGCGGGAGTAGGCCCTGAGGTTCAGCTCCACGATCGATAGAGCCGGCCTGGCTCATCAGATGGCCCGGCTGTCGGGTCGGCGACCGCGACGATGCCATGGTCGAGGATGCGCGGGTCCGGGATACTCGATAATGGGTGGGTGTCCGGGATCCCCCACGCGATGAGTGCGCGGGCCGCACTCCGGCCGATGCGCAACGGAGGCCGGCGCGCGCGCCGCTCGGCGGCGCGCTGGGGGCGGCGCGCGTTCCTGGCGATACGGGTCGCCCCGCCGGCCGTCCAGGTGATCGTCTGGACGGTCCTGCTGGTGATCCTCTGGATACCCGTGAACTGGATCGTCCAGGTAGCCCGCAAGCCCGCCGAGGTATTCGGCACGGTCAGCGGTTCGCGGGCCAAGGTGCCGGCGGAGACCTGGCGGCAGTACGGCCCGATCTTCGACGCGCACTCCACGGCGGTCGTCACCCCGGAGTTACTGGCCGCTCTGGCCCAGGTGGAGAGCAGCGGCAACCCCGCAGCACTGACCTATTGGCGCTGGCGTTTCAGCTGGAACCCCTTCGAGCTGTACAAGCCGGCCTCGAGCGCCGTCGGGATGTTTCAGCTCACCGATGGAACATTCGCACAGGCCCGGCGCTACTGCATCCACGACAACGTGGTCGTCGAGGACGGCGCCTGGCACGACCTGCACGCGTGCTGGTTCAACGCGTTCTATACGCGTGTGGTGCCCGGCCATGCGGTGGAGCTGACCGCCGCGCTGCTCGATCGCACGGTCGCGGGCATCCTGGCCCGCCACCGCGTGACGAGGGCGTCCCTGCAGCAGCGACAGGACCTCGCCGCGATCATCCACCTGTGCGGAGACGGTGCCGGTGACGGATACGTGCGCCGGGGCTTCCGATTCAGCGGCGGCCAGCGATGCGGCAGCCACGACCCCAGCCGCTACCTTGCCCAGGTCAACGCGCTGAAGCGGCAATTCGCTCGGCTGGCCGCGGCTGACTGACGTTCGCGTTCGCCAGGCGCAGTGGCAACCCGCGTGACAGCGAAGGCGACACTGGCGTTACCATACGTCGGTTCCCGACAACGAGAGCGAGCGATGTCTGCCATCACCCGACGTGACTTTCTCGGCCGCATCGAGTCTGCAGCGGCCGCCGGTGTCCTCGGGCTGACGGGCAGTGCGTCGCCGCAGACCGCA
>JANOIR010000242.1:0-38299 GCA_031407765.1 Vicinamibacteraceae bacterium | reverse complement strand
GTTCGTCGCCGGCGGCGGCGGTGCCCTCGGCAGCGCCCACCTCGGCGCGTTCACGGCGTTCTCGGAGGCCGGCGCCGACTTCGACGTGCTCGGCGGGACCAGCGTCGGCGCGATCGGGATCCATGCCGCAGGCGAGCGCGGCGGTCATCGCCGCGCCGACGCTGGTCCCGCCGAGCACGTCGAAGTCGGCGCCGGCCTCCGAGAACGCCTTGAACGCGCCGAGGTGGGCGCTGCCGAGGGCACCGCCGCCGCCGGCGACGAACCCGCGTGCCCGTCCGGTGAGAAACGCGTGCAGCCGCCGGACGTCGGCGTCGTCCTGCAGCGAGACGTGATGGTGCATCAGCACGTCCCGGGCGTCGAGCCAGGCGCCGGTACCCGATACCGAGACGCTGCGCTGGCGATGGAGCACGACCAGGCGGCGCGCCTGGACGGGATGGATGGCGAGCGCGAACCGCTCGCTGGCGTTGAGCTCGACCGGCGCCCCGGCGGTCGCGACGAGCACGACGGCATCACCTGACGCACGCATTTGCGCGTCCAGTCCGTCGCCTCGTGGTCGGCCACGTAGAAGACGAGGTCGAAGCCGGCCTCGAGCGAGTTCAGCCAGTCCGAGACCACCGGATCGTCGGGCGCGCGTCCTGAGAACCTGGCCTCGACGTCGGCGGCGCTCACGAACGCCGTGCGGTTCGCGGCGCCGACCACGCCGCGCAGCCGTTCGGCGAATGCCGGCGGCACGACCGAGCCGCCAGCCGGCAGCACCGCGACCGTGCGCAGCGCCGCGCGGGCCCGCAACGGCCGGTTGTTGTGCGACAGCCGGCGGGCCAGGGCGACGATCACCGCCTCCCGGATCGCGGCCAGCGATTCGCCGGCGCGATCGAACTGTTCGCGGGTGAAAGCCAGCACCGACGAGTCGCGCAGCGCGACGACGGTCGCGGTGCGCGGCAGGCCGGTGAAGAAACCGACCTCGCCGATCGGCTGGCCCTGGCCGATCTCCGCGATCGGGCTGCCGGCCTCGTCGACGTGCACGCTGAAGCGGCCGGAGACGACGAAATAGAGCGCGTCCGACGGCTCGCCCTGCCGGACGAGGACCTCACCCCGGCGCAGCTCCATCGGCTCGCCGTGCTCGGCCAGGGCCTCGAGCCGCCGGAAGGCCGACGCCTCCAGGATCGCGTCACCGGCAGCGGGCGTGGAGCGCAGCGGCCCGGCCACGATCGTCAGTCGGCGCGCCGGCGCGGGGTCACGTGCATCGGCATGCCGTTCTTCGGCAGCAGGAACATCCGCGACGCCGGCTGCGGATCGAAGCCGGGCACGACCGAGAACGTCGCCGCCCGCACGAAGGTCGCGATCATGATCGTCGCCTCGATCATCGCGAACGCCGCGCCGATGCAGATGCGCGGCCCGGCCCCGAAGGGCAGGAACTGATAGCGGGACGGCTTCGACGGGTTGTCGGGCGCGAAACGGCTCGGATCGAAGCGGTCCGGATCCTTCCAGAAGCTGCGGTGCCGGTGGATGGCGTAGATCGGGACGAGGCCGATCGTGCCGGCCGGCACCCGCACCCCCTCGAACTCGACGTCGTCGAGGATGTCGCGCACGATGATCGGGGCGGTCGGAAACAGGCGCAGCGATTCGTTCAGCACCTGCTGCACGACGACCAGCCGCGACACGTGCGCCGACGTGACCGGCCCCGCGCCGACGACCCGTTCGATTTCGTCGAGCATGCGCGCTTCCCACTCGGGGCTCTTGGAGACCAGGAACAAGGTCCACGTGAGCGCGAACGCCGTGGTGTCGAAGCCGGCAATCAGGAAGGACAGGATGTTGTCGACGAGGAGCTCGTCAGACATCCGCTCGCCGGTTTCAGCATCGGCAGCCCGGCTCAGACGGGCGAGGAGATCGTCGCCGTCGTCGGCGTGTGCGCGGCGCGCCTGCACGAGCTGAGCCACGGCCTGCCGCAGCCGGGTCTCGTGTGCGCGCACGGCCTTGCCGCCGGGACGCGGCAGCCAGTGCGGCAGGTTGACGAGCCGGTACATCACCCACCAGTTGATGCCGCGGTAGTAGGCGGCATGCCCTTCTTCGATCGTGCGGATCATGTCGGCCGCGCCGCCGGCAGCATGGTGCTGGAGATGACGCGGAAGGCGGCCTGCATCATGTCGTGGTTCACCATGTGGACCCGGCCGGCCTCGGCCGTGCGCCAGGTGTCGACCACGGACTCCGCCGCCGCCGTCATGATCGGCCCGTAGTCGAGGAGCTCCTCGTGCCGGAAGAGCGGCGCGGCAGCGCCACGCTGCCACTTCCACTCGCGTCCCTCGGACGAGATCATCGCGTTGCCGAACATCGGCGCCAGGATCTCGACCTGGAGTCCGCCTTTCGGGAACTCGGCGTGTCGTGTCAGGAGCAGGTTCTTGACCACCTCGGCGCCGGTGAAGAACGCCATCCGCGGCGGGCCCGGGGCCATCACGATCGGGTCGTGGTAGGCCTGCTCCGGGATGATCTCGAGGTTGTTCCCCAGCAGCGTGATCAGATTGAACGGGAACCGCAGCGGCCGGGGCGACGGCTTGACCAGGGGTGGATAGAACGGCGCGGCGAGGGGGATCGTCGTGGACATGGGCTTCACTGTTCCGCCGTCTGGTGGCCTGGATGGGCGCCGCTAGGTGCGGGCCGGAACCTTCTCGCTGAGTTTCTTCAGCGGACGCTTCTCGTCGCAGACGCGATCGAAGAGCCGCTCGTAGTCCTCCCACTCCGTCTTGAACAGCCGATCCATGACCCGCGTGCCGAGGCCGTAGTTGCCGATGTAGCGGGAGTGATGCAGCGAGTGGTAGGTGGTGCTGGTGATCACCTTGCCCATCCAGCGGTTGTAGCCGGGCGACTTCAGCTCGAAGTTGGCATGGCTGTACGAATTGATCAGCAGGTAGCCGACGTACCAGGCGGCGATCCCGAAGGCGTTGAGGCCGGCGACGAGGTCGACGAGTGCGAGCACACCGAGCAGGCCGCCGTCGAAGATCAGCTTCTCGGTGAACGAGAACGAGATTGCCGTCAGGTGCGTGTTCAGATGGCTCTTGTGGTGCTCCTTGTGGATCCAGTGGAGCGACCTCCAGTGCATGGCGCGGTGCGAGAGGTAGTGCCAGACCTCGGCCCAGGCCGTCGTCAACAGCACCGAGACGACGAACGATGTCCCGCTGGTGTTGCCGAAGAGCCCGGCCCACAGACAGAGCCCGAGCAGCACCGCGTGCATCGGGGCATGAACCGAGTTCCACAGCTCCCGGCGGATCTGATCGCGGCTGACCGGCAGGTCGTAGATCGTGCGGTCGCAGATCGTCCAGTGACGCTTCGCCGCGACGTACCAGAACAGGGCCATGACGTGGCCCAGCGTGGCGATGACCAGAAGAACGGCGATCTGCGGCGTGGTGATGTTCATCGATGGCTCACGGTGGCGGCCGCCATGCCCTGGCGGCCGCGCAGGCGGTCGATCAGCTTGATGGCCTTGGCTTTGGCGAAGAGCTGCAGATACTGGCGGGTGCCGAAGGGCGTCGCCAGCGTCCGGCCGTGACGGGCCAGGTCGAGCACCATCGGGTACGAGGTGCCGTTCTCGCGGTGCAGGAACGGCGGCGCGGTCACGACGAAGCCGAGCGCCTTGTAGTACGGCAGGAGCGGCGGGATGCAGTCGATGAAGCCCTGCCTGACCGAGTTGCGCAGCCCGTACTTCACGACCGCGGCGATCAGCTTGAGCGACACCGGCCCGCCGCGCCGGGCCTTCTTCACGATGAACTTGGTGCAGATGCCGGTGCGTCGCGGGTGGTGTGGCGAGCCGTGCATGCCGTACAGCTCCTCCAGCACCCCCAGCGGTCCCTCGCTCGCCAGGTTCAGGCGCAGGGTGCCGATGGTCTCGCCGCGGTCGACGGCAATGAAGGTGTGGCCGCACTCGTCCAGGGTGTCGGCGATCGTCTTCGCCTCGTGATCGGCGAACGGCGACTGGCGCTCCAGCTCGCCGCAGTACACCTCGTAGCGGAGCCGCTGCGCGACGACGAGCATCTCCGCGCTGCGGCACATGAGCACCTCGATTGTGTCCGCGCCTGGCATCGCCGCCGGCACGTGCACGAGGTTCTCGGTGAGGCGATCGTCGGCAATCCGGCCGACATCGCGCAGGAACTGCGCCGTCGCCGCCGGCTGTTCGCGTTCCAGTCGCGCGAGGATGGCGTCGTCGACGGCAAGAGCGGTGACGTCGGTGGCGGCGGTGACGGTGGCCGTCGCCCCGCAGCCTCTGAGAAAGCTGATCTCGCCGATCGGCGCGCCGTAGCCCGACACGAAGATCCGACCGGCCCGCCGGGCCTCGAGGTCGACGGCGACCGCGCCGCCGACGATCACATACATGTCGGCGTAGTGCTGGCCCTTGTGGCGCAACACGTCGCCCGGCGCGAAGCGCACGGCCGGGCAGAACGGCTGGAGCAAGGACGGATCGATCATCGGCTCACTCGAGGCCCCGCCGGCGGCAGACGCCGCGTCGCCGCGGCAGGGCTTGTTCAGATACGCGGAGAAAGCGGGTCCGAGGGCTCATCCCGTGCGCCGGGCGCGACCCACGGTGGCCTGGCAGACGTCGGCGACGCCGATCCTTCGCTCTCCGTTCGTGATCCTCAGACGCCGCTGAATCCGCGTTGTTCTATAGCCAGCGCCCTGGGATCAGTGGTGATCCCGGTCCGGCGTGCTGGTCCGCGGGTGATCAGGCGCGATGTTCGAGCTGACATATCAGGGAGCCGCCGAGCCAATCCGGGTCCGGCTCGAGGAAGGCGAGACCCTGCTCCTCGGACGCGCCGTGGACTGCGACGTCGTGCTGACCGATCCCACCGTGTCTCGCCAGCACGCCCGGGTCTACGTCCAGCAGGGGCGATGCTTCCTGCGCGACATCGGCAGCCGGCACGGCACGTATCGCAATGGCGAGCTGGTCACCCGGGCGGAGCTCTGGTCCGGCGACGTGCTGCGCGTCGGCCAGCAACGCCTTGACGTGCGCGACTCGCCAATCGACGCCGTGGCGCTCTCGGACGGGCACGCGCACGTCTCGGAAGCGTCGGTGCACGTCTCGGACTCTTCGCCGTTCGTGCCGGTTGGGCCGCTCGGGCCCACCCGCGAGCTCCCGGTCGGCGACCTGTCACCGGCGGCGCCGTCCGCGGGACAGGTCGATGCCCAGCGCCTGCTGGCGGCGCTGGCCGACATCGGCGGCGCGCTGGTGCGGTCGGTCTCGCCATCGGAGATCCTCGACCGCGTCGTCGGTCTGACGTTCGAGCTCACGGCGGCGGAGCGGGTCTTCGTGATGCTCACCGACGAGCAGACCGGGGAGCTCGTCCCGCGAGTCGCGCGCTGCCGCGACGGCTCGACGCCGCACGGGGCCTCGATCAGCCGCACCATCGCCCGCATCGTCATGAACGACCGCGTCGCGCTCCTCGCTGCCGACACCCAGTTCGACTCGCGGCTGGATCAGGCGGAGAGCATCGTCACTCAGCAGATCCGCTCCTGCATGTGCGCGCCGCTCTGGAATCAGAGCGAGGTCATCGGGATCGTCTACGTCGACAGCCCCCAGAGTCAGCGCCTGACCAGCGCCGACCTGCATCTCTTCTCCGCCCTGGCCAACTACGCGGCGGTGGCGATCGAGCAGGCGCGCCTCTCGACCCGGCTGCTCGAAGAGACCGGCCGACGCCGCCGGCTCGAGCGCTATCACTCACCGCGGGTGGTCGAGCGCATCCTCGAGCGCGGTGACGAGGCCGACCTCGGCTTCATCGTGCAGGAGCGTGAGATCTCCGTGCTCTTCGCCGACATCGTCGGCTTCACCGGCATCGCCGAGGGGCTGACGCCGTCGGCCGCGGCGGCGCTGCTGAACGGCTTCTTCGGCGCCATGACCGACGTCGTCTTCGAGCGCGAAGGCACGCTCGACAAGTTCATCGGCGACGCCATCCTGGTGACGTTCGGCGCGCCGCTGACGCAGGCCGACCACGCCATCCGGTGCGTGCGCGCGGCAATCGACATGCGCCAGGCCCTCGCGCGCTTCAATCAGACTCGAAGCGAGCCGCCGCTGCGGATGCGGATCGGCATCAACAGCGGCTGCGCCCTGGTCGGCGACATCGGCGCGCCCCGACGGCGCGAGTTCACGGTACTCGGCGACGTCGTCAACATCGCCTCGCGGCTGGAATCGGAGATCGCCAGGCCCGATCAGATCGTCATCGGCGCCGAGACGCATCGGCTGCTCGCCGGCGAGATTCCGGCCGCGCCCCTGGGCTCCTTCAAGCTCCGCGGCCGCTCGGAGCCGATGGAGGCTTACTTGATCTGAGACCGCGCGGGCGCTGTGTTCACCCCGGTTCGGCGCGAAGGCCGCGAACCGCCGTCCGCTCACCCACGAGCCGGCTGTCTCCCGTCGAAGGCGCTCCGGGCGCGTGTCACGTCGTTCTGGTGCGCGTCGACCCAGAGCCAGATGCCGCAGACCGCCTCGGCCAGGCTGAGGCCGAGCGGCGTGAGCGCGTAGTCGACGTGCGGCGGCACCACCGGATGGACCGTCCTGGTGACCAGCCCGTCGCGCTCGAGCTGCCGCAACGTCTTGGTCAGCATCTTTTGGCTGATGTCGCCTACCGCTTCGCGGACGCGGGTGAAGCGCTGCTCACCGCCGCTCTCGAGGGCGTCGAGCACGAGCAGCGTCCATTTGTCCGCCACCCGCTCGAGCACTTCGCGCACCATCCGCTCGCTGTCGGGGGTGGTCGTCTGCGTCTCCGCCTTTATGGTTTCCATCGGGATAGTATGGCGCCCTCAGGTGCCTAATTGCCTTTGGATACCATCGATTCTACAGTCGTTTTCATGACGAACCCTGCCCTCCCCGCTCGTCGCCTCGGATCGACCGGCCCCGAGGTCTTCCCGCTCGCTCTCGGCTGCATGGGCATGTCCGGCATGTACGGACCGGCCGACGAGACCGAGAGCATCGCCACCATCCACGCCGCGCTCGACGCCGGCGTGACGCTCCTCGACACCGGCGACTTCTATGGCACCGGGCACAACGAGATGCTGATCGGGCGGGCGCTGCGCGACCGCCGCGACGGCGCGCTCGTGTCGGTCAAGTTCGGCGGGCTGCGCTCGCCCGATGGAGGCTGGACGGGCGTCGACACCCGGCCCATCGCGGTCAAGAATTTCCTCGCCTACACGCTGACGCGGCTGGGCCTGGACCACGTCGACATCTACCGCCCGGCCCGGCTCGATCCGCAGGTGCCGATCGAGGACACGGTCGGTGCGATCGCCGACCTCGTCAAGGCCGGATACGTCCGGGCCATCGGCTTGTCGGAGGTCGGCGTGGACACGATCTACCGCGCGCACGCCGTCCATCCGATCGCCGATCTGCAGATCGAGTACTCCCTCGTCAGCCGCGGACCCGAGACGTCGATCCTGCCGGCGCTGGCCGAGCTCGGCATCGGCGTCACCGCCTACGGCGTGCTGTCGCGCGGGCTGCTCAGCGGCTCCCGCCCGACCGGCGCCGGCGACTTCCGCGCTCACCTGCCGCGCTTCGCCGGTGAAGCCGGCGACCGCAATCGCGCCCTGGTGCAGGGGCTGGAGCGGGTCGCGCGGGAGAAAGGCGTGACCACGTCGCAGCTCGCCATCGCCTGGGTGCTGGCACGCGGCGCGTCGATCGTTCCAGTCATCGGCGCGCGGACCCGGGCGCAGCTGACCGAGTCGCTCGGGGCGCTGGCGATCGAGTTGACGCCCGCGGATCTCGGCGCCATCGAGGCGGCGCTGCCGCAGGCCGCCGTCGTCGGCGACCGCTACTCGGCACCGCAGATGCAGATGCTCGACAGCGAGCGTTGATCCGGACGGGCCTACAATCCTTCATGGATTTCCGTTCCGTGCGCACTGGCCTCGCCGTCCTGGTGCTTGTCGCCGCGGTAGCGGGAGCGGTGCCGCTGTCGTCGCAGACGCGGTCGCTCCCGGACGCGCCGGGCACGTGGAAGCCGTGGAAGCCGTTCACGGCCACAGCGGCCCCGCGCCAGCAGCAGGCGGCCACGCCGGCGCTGGTGAAAGCCTTCGAAGCCGAATTGCTGGCACTCAACGCGATCCTGCGCCGTGCGCCGGCGGTCGCGTCCCCGGTCGGCTTCAGCGTCGAAACCTGGGGCAACCTGGCGTCCTACCGTGTGCCCGAGCAGGCGCCCGGTCAGCCGATCACCGGCTTGCCGCTGGCCGGTGGACTCACCTTCGGCGCCTTTCCCATCTTCGAATACCAGCGGAACGGCAAGACCATGCGCGAAGACACCGGCGAAACGGCGCTGCAGCTGTTCCTCGTCAACCAGATCGGACGAGGCGTGATCGATCGCGGCAACGTGCCGGACTGGGGCCCCGTCGACCATGACGCGTTCCTGCTGCCGATGCCCAACGGGGCGATTGCCGGCCTGCCGCGCTACGGCGATGGACTGGTCATCGCGCGCGATCCTGCGGCGCTCTGGACGCCTCTCCCCCAGCGCGCCGCGCTGGATCTCGTGGCCACGGCCCGCCGACTCGACGTCGACAGCTTTCAGCAGAGCGCCGACGCGATGACCGCCCGGCTGGCGATCGTGCGCGATCCGGTCTGGCGGGCCAAGCGGCTGAAGGAGGCCCAGCAAGGCGCGGCATCAATGCCCGATCCGCAGGCCTTCATCGCACAGATCGAAGCGTCGATCCGCATGGAAGAGACGACGCTGCTGAAGGAACTCGACCCGGCCGCCGGCGGCAAAGGGCTGGTGGAGGCGCGGCGCGCGCTCGGCGAGGTGACCGACTGGATCGCCGAGCTGTCGCCGACGGAGCTGGCCGCACCCGCGTGCTACGTCAAGGGCGGCGCCACGCTACGCGCGAGATTCCGCACGGTGCCGTCGGCCACGTGCCAGCCCCTGGTGCGGCCCAACTACGCATACTTCGACAAGACGCTGCCGCGTTCGGCGCCGCAGGTCGTCATCATCACGCCCATCAGCCGCTGCTTCGACACCGCCGACAGGAACAACCGCGACGCCAACGATGCATCGCCTGCCGGCTGCCGCGCCAATCGCGCCCTGATCGAGACGCTCGACAAGGCCGCGCTGCGCGCCTGGCTCCGCTGATCGCGAGGGGATCACGCCGCGGGGCCGTGTCCCTGGTGGTGGCCCGGGGCGTTCGCATTCGCGGCCGCCGCCTCGGCGATCAGCTCGAACGACCGCAGGCGCTTCGCGAAGTCGAAGACGTCGGACACGACCATCAGCTCGTCGGCGCCGGTCCGCTCGAGCAGAGCGTCGATGCCCCGGCGCACCGTCTCGACGCCGCCGACGACGCTGCAGGCCAGCATCTGCGACGCCTGCGCCTGCTCGTGCGGCAGCCAGTAGGCGTCGATGTCGTCGATGGGTGGCTTGGTCAGCTGCCGGGCGCCGCGGAGCATGTCGGTGAAGGACATCTGCTGGGAGGTGGCCAGCCGGCGCGCCTCGGCGTCGGTCTCGGCGGCGATGATGTTCACGCCCACCATCACGTACGGCGCGGTCAGCTGGCGTGAGGGCTTGAACCGGCCGCGGTAGACGGCGATGGCCGCGGCGAGCAGCGGCGGCGCGAAGTGCGACGCGAAGCCGAAAGGCAGCCCGAGCTCCGCCGCCAGCTGCGCGCCAAACAGGCTGGACCCGAGGATCCAGAGCGGCACCTCGCTGCCCGAGCCTGGCACCGCCTCGATCCGCTGGCCTGGCACGGTGGGCGCCAGGAACGCCTGGAGCTCGAGGACGTCCTGCGGGAAGTGCTCGGCGTCGGCAGGAGCGCGACGCAGCGCCGCCATCGTCGCCTGATCGGTCCCCGGCGCGCGGCCGAGGCCGAGGTCGATGCGTCCCGGAAACAGGGTGTCCAGCGTCCCGAACTGCTCGGCGATGACATACGGCGCGTGGTTCGGCAGCATGATGCCGCCGGCTCCGACGCGGATCGTCAACGTGGCGGCGGCAAGGTGCGCGATGACGAGCGACGTCGCCGCGGTCGTGACCGTCGGCATGTTGTGATGCTCCGCGACCCAGATGCGGCGATAGCCCAGCGACTCGACGAGCCGGGCCATGTGCCGCGCCTCGTCCAGTGCGTCGCGCCGCGTGCCACCCTGCCGGACTCGGCCGAGCTCCAGGACCGACAGCGGAACCACCGATCCCATTCCCATAGATACACCTCTGACCCGACTCATGGTGCTACGACACCACCATGGCAGATCATGCGGACGATCTGGAGCTGTGAGAAGGGGCGATGGTCATGCAGGCACGCGCGCGCAGCAGACCCTGAGTGCCAGCAGGTCTGCCGCGCGCGACACCGACGCAGCCGCCGTCACGCCATCGCGGGACGCGCCATCTTGCGGTAGGCGAACAGCAAGACGACGGCGCCCAACGTGGACATCACGAAGCCTGCAGCGTCGTTCGGGCCGTAGAGACCCATGGCCCTGCCGAGGAAACCGCCGACGATTGCGCCGACGATGCCGAGCAGTGCGGTGACCACGAAGCCGCCCGGATCACGACCGGGCATGAGCAGCTTGGCGATGATGCCGACGATCAGACCGAAGACAATCCAACCGAGAATACCGGTCATACGTAACCTCCGGCGACCTCCATAGCAAGAAGGCTGCCCGGTGCCGGACGGGTTCGAACGCACGGTCGAGTGCTGACCGAGCCGATCGATGCGTCAGTTGCGGACGATTGATTCCCTCCTTCTGCAACGGAGCGCATGGCCTGTGGAGTCGGATCGGCTGAGTCCACATCTCAGTAGCCCTCCAGCCGTGCAGTAGGACTACGGCTTCCAGTTCATCAGGAGCGTGAGCGGCGGAGCGCCTGTCTCGGCGTCGACGTTGATCAGGAACCGCCCATCCCGCGTGACATCGTACTGATGACCGCGGCCGATCACGTTCGATCCTCCACCGAGGCGACGGGTCTGGAACAGCGCGGCCGGCACGCTCGCTTCGACGTGTGCGCCAGCGGGGCGAATCGACGCCGCCATCAGCGTGGCGTCAGGCGCGATGAAGTACAGCTGCTCGCCGTCACGAGACCATCGTGGATAGACGCCGCCAGCCGTCGAGACCGGCAGCGCGCCGCCAGGCGACGACAACGGCCGCACGTAGATCTCGTAGCGTCCAGTTGCGTTCGACTGGTACGCGACCCACCGTCCGTCCGGGGAGAATTGTCCCCACAACTCGTTCGACTCGGTCGCGAGGAAGACGAACGGCACCTTCGTCGTCTGCGGAAGTATCCAGAGATCGGTGCCCGTCGTCGGATTGGGCACGTAGTACATGAGAAGCGATCCGTCCGGCGACCAGTCGCACGGGATCTTCACCTCGGGCGACTCGAAGAGCACGTCCTCCGCGCCGTCGCCGGTCGATGGCGTCACGGACAGGGCGACCGAGCCCGCACGGACCGATTCGAAGGCAATGCGATGCCCATTGGGCGACCAGAGCGGAAGCCGCATGACGCGCCCGTCCGCCGCGTGGGTCAGCCTGGTCTGACGCGTGGCGTCGAGGAGCCACAGGTCGGTCTGGTTCTGCAGCGAGCGCTCGACGGCAACGCGCCGCCCATCCGGCGACAGCCTGAAATGGGTCAGCCCGACCTGGTCGGGCGAACCGAGCGTGCCGAGCGATATGCCCGAACGGTCGAACCACGCAAGCGTTGTCACGGAGGGGCGCCCGACCCGATAGGCGAGCACGCCGGCGGTCGACGTCGAGAAGGCACCCGTACCGTCGATGGGCTCGAACGCCACGGAATCGGCGACGGCGATGGGCTCGCCGGTGATCGCTCGGGCTGCGAGATCGAAGCGTTGTGCCCACAGCGTCCCCTGGCGGATGAACAGCAGCCAGCCAGGCTCCACATAGGCACCCTGGGTGTCTGATGGCACGAGACGGCGCACCGGCGACGACCCCAGCGAGCCCAGGTAGACGCCGCGTACGGCGTCGGGCCCGCCGACGAAGAACAGGAACTCCCGGCCGCCCGGCAGGAACTGGGGATGGCGATGGCCGTTCGAATCCGCCGCTGGCGCGGTCGCCGCTTCCACGCGCCCGCCTGCCGCATCGACACGGTGCAGGGCCGGTGAGGCGGTGCTGGAGAACAGGATGGTTCCGTCCGGTCCCCACGCTGCCGTCGTCCCGGCGAGCAGATAGGTGATGGTCTGCGCCGAGCCGCCACGGGCATCGATGCGTTTCAGTTCGCTGTCCCTGAAGAACCCGATCGAGCGGCTGTCGGGCGACCAGAAGGGCCGGCGCGCCCGCTCGGTGCCCGGCAGGGCCCGCGCGTCCGCGGAGTCGAGGTCGCGTACCCACAGCGCCGGCTGGCCGTCGTGATCGGCGACGAACGCGAGACGCCGCCCATCGGGCGACAGGGCAAAGGAGGCCGGATCGGAGGTTCGTGGCGTGGTGATCTCGGCCACCCGCAATTCCGGCGCGTCCGGCGTCCGGCGCAGCAGCCACGCCCCCAGTGTTGCGGCCAGCGCCAACGCGAGTGCGACGGTCGAGGCTCCGAATACGCGGGCGCGGCGTCGGCTCGCCTTCGTCGCGTGCGCCAGATCCTGGTGTTCGGCGTCGTTGGCGGCGTCCTCGATCTCGAGGCGGGCGTCGGCGATGTGATGGAGGCGCCGCCCAGGGTCTCGCTCCAGACACCGGCGCAGCATGCGGCGAATGCCGAGCGGCACGGCCGGCGGCAGGCGGTCCCAGTCCGGCCCCCGATCGAGCAGCGCCGTCCCGGCGTCGGCCGCGGTGGTGTGGACGAACGCCGGCCGTGCGGTCAGCATCTCGTAGACGACACAGCCGAAGGCCCAGATGTCGCCGCGGGCATCGACACCCTCACCGCGCGCCTGCTCCGGGCTCATATAGCCCGGCGTTCCCGCCACCAGGCCATCATGGCTGCCGGCGCCGTCCCGGACAGCCGCGGCCCCCACATCCGCTGGCGAGCCGGCCGCCTTCGCGAGGCCGAAGTCGAGCACCTTCACGATGCCGGCGGCGGTCAGCTTGATGTTGGCCGGCTTGAGATCGCGGTGGATGATCCCCTTCTCGTGGGCCGCCTCGAGGGCGCCGGCGATCTGGCGGGCGACGTCCAGCGCGACGTCGACGGCCAGCGGCCCGTTGGACAGCCGATCGGCCAGCGTCGGCCCTTCGATCAGCTCCATGACGATGGCGTGCAGGCTCCCGGTGATCTCCAATCCGTGGATGGTGGCGATATGCGGGTGGTTCAGCGCGGCGAGCAGGCGCGCTTCACGCGCCAGCCGCGCGACGCGCTCGGGATCGGCCGCGACGGATGCCGGCAGCACCTTGATGGCCACTTCGCGCTGAAGGCGCGTGTCGAGCGCCCGGTAGACTTCGCCCATGCCACCGGAATCGAGCGGCCCCAGGATCCGGTACGGTCCGAGCTCGACGCCCTCGACCAGCGCACCGGCGCCGGAGCCAGCGACGGCATCGATCGCCGCGCCTTCCGCAAACGACCCCGCCTCGGCGTGCGCCGCGAGCAGCGACGTCACGTCGTCCCTGAGCGCATCGTCCTCGCCGCACGCCTCGCGAAGGCGCGCCGCGCGCTCATCGGGCGCCCACGCCAGCGCGGTGTGAAAGAGCGCCTTGGCCTGGGCCCATCGCTGACGAGGGTCGGTCATGGCTGCCCGGATCGCCCGTGGGTCACGCGGCGATACAGCCACGCCCGCGCCGACTGCCACTCGCGCGTGATGGTGGCCCGCGACAGCGACAGGACCGCGGCGATCTCGGTCTCGGAGAGGCCGCCGAAGTACTTCAGGTCCACGATGTGCGCCTGCCGCTCGTCGAGGCCGGCAAGCTCCCGGAGGGCCTCGTCGAGCAGCAGCAGCTCGCAATCGACGGGTGGCGCCGAGCGCATGGCGTCGTCCAGCGTGACCCGGATGCCGCCCGCCCGCTTCGCGGCCTGGCGCTCGCGCGCGTGGTCGACGAGGATCCGCCGCATCATCTGCGACGCCACGCCGAAGAACTGCGCGCGGTTGAGCCAGGTCACGCGCTGCTGGCCGAGCAGGCGGATGTAGGCCTCGTTCACCAGGGCGGTCGGTTGCAGCGTGTGATCGCGGCGCTCGCGCCGCAGATACGCGGCGGCACGCGTTCGCAGCTCCTGCTGAACGAGGGGAATCAGGTCCTCTCGTGCCTGCAGGTCCCCGTCCCCCCACGCTCGCAGCAGCTGACTGACCGTCTTGGTCGGTGCGGTCTCCATGGGTGCCCAACCCGGGCGCGTCGCGGCCCCTGAGTATACGGCGTGAGGCAGTTTCCCCCCGGTTTGCGCGTCACCTGGTAGCGCCATACCGGTGCGCAACGTATTCCGACACCCTCGAGCCGGAGCTCCAATGATTGCTGCCTCGATTGCGCCGCCTCCCGGGCGCACCACCCTTCGCTCCTTCTATGTCTGGATGGCGGGGGCGTGCGTGCTCATCGCGTTCGTCGGTTTCGCGCCGACCTATTGGCTGCAGCTGACGCCGGGCACGTTCGTCGGTTCGCCGCTCTTGCACCTGCACGCCTTGCTATTCTCCGCCTGGCCCTTGTACCTGCTCCTGCAGACGGTATTGGCCGCCCGCGGACGGGTCGGCCGACATCGCGCCCTGGGCCTGCTTGGCGTGTCGCTTGCGACGGCCATGGTCCTGGTAGGCTTCGCCGTCGCGAACGACGTGCTGGCGGCGCGGCTGGCGGCCGGGTACGGCGACCGCGCACGCGCCTTTCACATCGCGTCGACGTCGATGATCACGCTGTTCGGGCTGTTCACCGCGGCTGCCATCGCTTACGTCAAGCGACCCGAGGTCCACAAGCGGCTGATGCTGCTCGCGACGATCTCGATGCTCGTCCCTGCGGTGGCGCGGCTGTTCTACGCCGCGAGCGTGGGGATCGGACCCGGCCTGCGGCCGGGGATCGGACCGCCCCGGACCGTGGCGGCCGTCATCGTCCCGACGCTCATCGCAGACGCCTTGATCCTCGCCGGCGTGCTCTACGACATGCGCACACGCGGCCGGCCTCATCCCGTCTACCTGTTCGGCGGTGCCCTCATGCTCGCCGTTCAACTGGTGCGGATTCCCGTGAGCACGACCCCATGGTGGTACGCCGTCGCGGACTTTCTCGCGCGGTTCAGCGGCTGATCGCGCTGGCGCCTCCTGGCAGAATCAGCGGCTCGCCATCGCACTGGAGCAGGTAGCCCGTCGTTGTCGGCGTCACCCCTCGGCTCTCAGCGCGACCGTCGGATCGATCCTGAGCGCGCGCCGGAGAGGCAGGGCGCAGGCGACGAGTCCAGCGATGAGCATGACGACGTCGGCACCAAGCAGCATCAGCACCTGCGTCGCGGATCCGAAGTCGATCTTCAGCGCCACCACTGCGCTGCCGGCGAGGATGCCCGTGGCGATTTGCAGGAACGCGCGCGTGAAGACGCCGGAGACGATGCGTTGCGGCGGCGAGCCCAACGCGACGCGAATGCCGATCTCCCGCGTCCGGCGCACGACGATGAACGACATCAGGGCGTGGATGCCGGAGGCCGAGAGCAGTAGCACCAGCAGCGAGACGACACCGATGACATACGTCACCGTCCAGGTGAGCGTCGCCCCGCGGCCGCCGACGTCCCTCAGCAGCCGCACATCGGTCAGCTGCATCTCAGGGTCCACGGCATTCGCCAAGGCGCGCAGCCGCGGCACGAAGCCCATTGGATCATGGACCCGCACGGCCACGCTGACGCTCGTACCTGGCTGGAGCAGCGCCGGATGGTAGATGGCCGCCAATTCCATCGGCTCCGGCATCTGCCAGCCGACATCCCCGACCATGCCGACGACCTCGTACCATCCGTCGTCGGCCGGCGCACCGTTCTCGCCGTGTTCGATGCGAAGGCGCTGGCCGACCGGATTGCGATCGCCCAACACGAAATGCGCAAACGACTGGTTCACGATCAGGACGTTGCCGCGTTCGGCATCTGCCGGCGAGAAGTTCCGGCCCGCGACGATAGCGCTCCCAAACGCGGCAAAGAAGCTTGACGACACATGCGCGAGCGTGCTGACCCGCAGTCCCGTCGCCGGCGCGCCGGTGGCGGTGTCGACCTCGACGCCGTACTTGGACGTGTCCGCCACGGGCAGCCGGTCGGCGAAGGCCACGTGCTCGACGCCAGGCTCGGCGCGGAGGCGCCGCTCGAGCTCGGCCAGGCTCCGGCGCCCGCGGGCGGCATCCGCGGCCGCATCCGTCGCCTGTTCCTGACGCTCGAAGGCCATGGCGGCCGTCAGGTACCGGTCTGCCGCGCCGATCCCTTCGGCGCGCTGATGGAAACGGTTCGACGCGATGACCCCGACGACCGCCAGCGGCATCATGGCCACCGTGATCGCCACCTGGACGACAATCACCGTCGTCCACACGCCGCCGAATCGCAGGCTCGCGCCCGCCGCCTGCTCGCGGCGCAGCCCATCCTGCACGTTGAGCCGCGTCACGCGCAGCGCCGGAAGAACGCCGACGATCACCGCTGCCACCAGCGTGAGCAATCCCGCGTACAGCAGCGTGGTCCACGACAAGCTGTCGGTGATCCAGAAGGGCAGCACGTCGGCGCCGAGGCCGTTCACTCCCCAGCGCAGCGCGAGTTTCGCCAACACGAACGCGAGGCCGGCGGCCACAGCCGTCTGGGCAAGCGCCTCCGTGAACAGCTGCACGACGATGCGACCGCGGCTCGCGCCGAGGGCGTTCCGCACGGCGACCTCCCACCCGCGCGCGGCGGTGCGCGCAAAGACGAGCGTCGCGACGTTGGTGCAGATGACCACGAGCACGAGCAGGAAGAACGTGTTCGCGGCATACAGCACGTCCTTGATCACGCGCGTGTCGCCTTCGAGTGGCGGCGTGCCGTAGGCGACGACCCGCGGCTGCAGGTTCTTGTAGGCTTCGCGGTTGGTCGCCGCCAGTCCAGCCGTGAGGCCGTCGAGTTCGGCTTCCGCCTGCTGCAGCGATACACCGGGGGCCAGGCGGCCGAACAGCGTGACCGGCGGTCCCGTGCGCGGCGCGAGCACGGATCCGTCGCTGCGCAGCGGGAGCCAGGCGGATTCGTTCACCGGAAAACCGAACCGTTCCGGCATGACGCCGACAATGGTCGCGTCCGCGGTGCCCACCTTCACGGATCGGCCAACAACCGACGGATCGCGTTCGAACCGTGTCGTCCAGAGCCGCTCGCCGATCACCACCGCCAACGGTTCCGCGGGCTGCTCGTCACGGGCGGTGAGCGTCCGGCCGACCAGCGGTGGCATGCCCATCAGCCTGAAAGCATTCGCGGTGACCTCGGCGCCGCGTACCGGCTCCACCCGATGGTCTTCGGTCACCAGGTTGCGGCGGAACATCAGCGCCGCTCCGAAATGCTCGATCGTCTTCACGTTCGGGCGCGACATCGTGAAGTCGTGAAGCGATCGCTCCTCGACGGTCCGTTTCCCGACATCCCAGTACCGGACCGTGATGATGCGATCGCCATCCGCCACCGGCAAGGTGGGGTGCAGAGCCTTGCCGAGCCCTTCGAAGTAGAGCATCCCGAGCGCGATGCCCACCGCCATCGCCACCGTGCCGATCGCGCTGATCCCCGGGTAGCGCCGCAGTATCCGCAGGCCGAGCTTGAAGTCCAGGGCCGACAGGTTCATGACGGCCAACTCTATTAGACAAAGCTCTTTGTGTCTACTCCCCGCACAACGGCGCCAGTATCAGGGGACTAGCGCGCGCCCCACTCGCCAAAGCCGAGCTCGGTGAGCCGGGCCATCAGGACATCGACCTGATCGCGGGTCGGGTTGCCGAACGGCGCGCGCGCGGGTCCGACCGGCACGCCTAGACGGCTCATCAGGGCCTTGGCCGTGCCCATGTACCCAGTGCTGGCGATCGCGTCGACCATCGCGATCGAGAGCGATTGGCAGCGACGGGCCTCGGCGAAATCGCCACGGTCGAAGGCGCTCGTCAGATCGACGTAGAGCTTCGGGGCAAAGTTGTAGGTCGATCCCACGCCGCCGCGGGCGCCGGTTGCGAGGCCGCCAAGCAAGGCTTCGTCCATTCCCCAGGGGACGTCGAAGCGCTCCGCGGCGGCATCGAGGGTCCGGCGGTACGACACGAGATCCGGGTTGGTGAACTTGATGCCGGCCAGGGTGGGGATGCGCGCCGGCGCCTCGACGAGGAACCGGTCCATCGGAAACGACACGCCGGTCATCGCCGGAATGTCGTAGTAGTAGAAGGGCAGCTCCGGCGCCTCCGCCGCAATCGCCGCGCACCAGTCGATGAGATCGTTCAGCGTGCCCGGCGTGTAGTACGACGGAGCCAGGGCGCTGATCGCCGCCAAGCCGACGGACTGGGCGTGGCGTGCGAGGGCGCGCGCGTCCTCGAGCGCGTTGCCACCGACGTGCGCGATCACGGACAGGCCTCGCACCGGGGCGGCGGCCGCCCAGGCGTCATACAGCGCCAGCCGCTCGGCGCAGGTCAGGGAGTGGCACTCGCCGGTCGACCCCGTGATGAACACGGTGCGGATCCCGTTCGCCGCGAGGAAGGACGCCTGGGTCGGCACCATGTCCGGAGCAAGGGACCCGTCGGCGTGAAACGGCGAATGGGTGGCGGCGACGAATTCGTGAAGCGGTCCGATGGGTGTCATGTGCGGTCGGTATCACGCGGGCGAATCAGCAGGACAAGAACGGCAGAGAGCACGGCGGCGCCGGCGAAGACGCCGAAGATCCCGAACAACGGCACCTGCCGATCGCGGAGCAGACCGAAGCCCCAGTCGGCGAATCCGCCGCAACTGATGCTGACCAGATTCATGATCCCATACCCGGTCGCGCGCAGCGACGGACGCACGATCTGGCAGAGGATGGGCATGTTGTTGGAATCGAAGAACCCCCAGCCGAGGCCGAACACGATCAGGAACGCGACGGCCACCCACAACTGTCCGGTCTCGGGCGCGTAGCCCAGGCCGAACACCGCCGGTACGATGAGTGCCATCCCGAGTGCGCTGGTGAAGATGCGGCCGCGCGGATTGGTTCGCATCCAGCGGTCGGCGAGCCAGCCGCCGGCCACCGCGCCGATGATGGCCGCCACCTGCCAATACAGCGTCGCCGACACGCCGGCCAGCCCTTGTCCGATCCCGAACTCCGCCTTCAGGATCGCCGGCATCCAGTCGCGCACGATCCACCCGGCCAGGGCGGGCAGCGTGAAATAGAGCACCAGCAGGATGAAGGAGCCGTTGCCGAGCAGCTCCCGGAGCGCGCGGCCAGGCCCACGGCCCGACGTGTGCGGGACGTCCGGAGCCGCCGCGATCGGTGCGGCATGCCGCAGCAGGATGAAGAGCGGCACCGCGTAGGCGATGCCGACGAGGCCGCAGACGTCGAAGGCCCAGCGCCAGCCGAGGCCGGGGTCATCGGCCACGTAGCCGCCGAAGCCACCGACGATCACTCCCACGTAGATCCCCATCTGGTGCAGACCGATCGCCCGCGAACGCGTCTCGCCGCGGTGGACGTCCGCGATCAGGGCCAGCGCCGCTGGGATGTAGAACGCCTCGCTGACGCCCATGAGCGCACGCGTCGCCAGCAGCTCCTGGTAGGTGCCGACATGGCCGGTCATCCACGTCACCACCGACCACACGAACAGGCTGCCGGCGATGACATGCCTCCGCGAGTAGCGATCGGCGAGATAGCCGCCGACGGGACTGAGGACGGCGTAGACCCACTTGAACAGGCCCAGCATCGCGCCCCAGTTCGCGTCGAGTGCGATGTCGGGAATGTCCTGCATCACCGAGAACTTCATCGACGCGAGCATCTGCCGATCGAGGTAGTTGAGCAGCGCGACCGGGACCAGCAGCGCGACGACGAGCCATGCGTGCCGGCTGATCGACGAGACCGGAGAGGGTGCCGTCACGGGAGGGCTCGACGCTCGGGCGTGAAGCGGACGACCTGCGCAGTGCGGACGCCGGGCCGCACTTCGCCGTTGAACAGGACGACGCCGCCCTGCCACGGTGCGGTGGGCACCGTCACCGGCGCTGGCACGTTCAGCGCGCCGGCGCGATGCCAGGCGTTGGTCGTCGCGTCGTAGCGGAGGATCTCGCGCGTGAAGCCCACGTGGTCGGCCGGCGACGCCAAGGCGGTCTGCGTGCCGTCGTCGCCGGACACGATGAACAGGCTGCCCGCCGCAACCGGCGCCGGCGAGGGCGCGGCGGCGGAGGCACGCGGCAGATCCGCCAGTCGCGTCCAGGCGCCGCCGGCGAATCGCCAGGCGTCGCGCAGGAAGGTTCGCGCCGGCTTCCCCGCGGCATCGGCCGCCAGCGAACAGCCGCCGACGACGTAGAACGCGTCACCGATCGCGGCGGCCGTCGCCAGGATGCGGCCCACCGCCGGCAGCGCCGGCAGCACCTGCCATCCGCGATCGACGGCGTCGAGATCCAGCATCCAGTGCCGGGCGGACGCCGTCGTCGCCGCCGGAGTCTCGATGCCACCGGCCACGTGCACCTGGCGGCCGACGACGGCGCCCGCCATCTGCGCCAGCGGTAACGGCAGCGCCGGCAGGGCGCGGAACGCCAGCCGGCCCGCCGCGTCGAGTGTCATCAGCCGGACGTCTGCGAAATGGCGCGTCGCATCACCGCCGCCGATCAGCAGGACGCCTTCGGGCACGGTCAGCGAGACGCCGTATCCGTTTGGCGCCGGCAGGCTGCCGATCTCGCGCCACATCGCCGCGCGCTCGCGCAGGTCCAACGCGAACACGCGATCGTGCCAGACCTTGGTACCGCCGTTCCAGGGCATCACGCCATCGGGAAAGTTGGCACCGCCGCCGGCCAGCAGATGCCCGTCGTGAACGCCGGCAAAAGCCCCGGCGAATCCGCGCGGATCCGGAACGTCGGGCAGCCTGACGACACCCGGCGTTACGTCGCCATCCCGCCCCTCGGCCAGCCACGCCAGCGTCATGCGGGCAAACGTGATCCGCTCGTACGGGGATCGATCGCCGCGTTCGAACAACAGCCCGACCGACGCATCCGGCAGCGCCACCAGGCTCGAATAGGCGGCGGGGCCTTCCTGGACGACGCGGGCGGCGGGCCAGGTCGCCCCCTCGTCATAGCTGACGCGGACCGTGAGACGCTCGCGCGCCGTGCTGGCCGGATTCGCGAAGAGCAGCGGGCTGCGAACGGTGGGGGCCGCGGCGGGCAGACGGAGGAGGCTGGCCTGTGCCGGCGGTTCGATCAGCGCGCGGTCCGGCCCGGCCTTCGACAAGGTGCGCCCGAGATCGTCGCTGATCGCCACCATCCGGACGTTGTCGCGCACGGGTGGATGGTTGCGCATGTTCAGCATCAGCCGCCCATCGCTCAGTTCGACGACCTGGCTCTCATTGGTGCCCGGATCCGCGCTCGCGCCGAGCGTCCAATGCTGGCCCCCATCGTCGCTGTAGACGATGTGCGATCGGTGGACGCCGCTGCCGGCCTCGGCATGGTTGGCGGGGATGACCAGGCGGCCGCTGCGCGTCTGGATGCCGACGCCGGGGCCGGTCGCGTACCAGGTCCACTCGGGCCGTTTGACGCTCGCCGTGATCTCGACCGGCGCCGACCAGGTGAGCCCGTCGTCCATCGTCCGCATCGCCCACACGGTCCGGCTCGCCTGGCTCGTGCCGGCGACGATGTCCTTCTCGCGATCCGTGCCGCGGTTGTGCGTCGAGAGCAGCCACAGCGCGCCCGTCGTTCGATCGAGCACCGGGCAGGGATTGCCGAAGGTGTTGGGGCCGTTGTCGCCGACGACCGCCAGGGCCGACCATGACTGCCCACCGTCGCCACTTCGCTTGACGACGAGGTCGATGTCACCAGCGTCGCTCGCACCGAGGCGCCTGGCTTCGGCGAACGCGAGGAGCGTGCCGTTCCGCGTGGCGATGACCGATGGGATCCGGAAGGTGTGATAGCCGCCGTCGCCGGACACGTAGACGTCGGTGAGCCGGGGCACTTGGAGCGGCGCTGGCTGCCCGGCCGCGATTGCGGCGGAGCTCACGACGACCGCCACCGACCATGCCCACGAGCGCACCATGCGCATCTATTCGGCCGCGACCGCCGCGACCGTCTTGTCGACCAGGCGCAGGAACGCCTCGATCGTCGCCTCGAGATCGGCCTCGGGCGTGTCTTCCTCCTTGCAGTGCGACAGGCCGGCGGTGGACTTGGCGAACATCATCACCGCCGGCATGAGGCGGCCCATCTCGACCGCATCGTGTAGCGGTCCGGACGGCAGCCGCGGCGCGTGCCCTGTCACCTCCAGCACGGCGTCGGCACACAGGCCGACCAGCCGCGGATCGAACCGGCAGGGATCGATGCGCCACACGCGGCGCCACTCCACCGTGACGCCGTTGGCGGCGGCGGCGCGCGACGCCGCCTCGCGGGCATCGGCAAGTGCTTGCTGCAGCGTCCCGGGCTCGAGGGTTCGTTGATCGAGCGAGATCTCGCAGACGCCAGGCACCGCGGTCACGATCCCCGGCTCCACCGAGACGGTGCCGACGGTGCACACCGCGCCGACGTCCGGCGTCGAATGACGCCGGGCGATCTCGCGGCAGGCGAGCGCCGTTTCGGCCGCGGCGAGAAAGGCGTCCCGGCGCATCGCGATCGGCGTGGATCCCGAGTGCGCGGCCTGTCCGACGAACCGCAGCACGTGGCGCTCCACCCCATAGGTGCCGATCACCACGCCGGTGGATCGGCCCATCGCCTCGAGCACCGGGCCCTGCTCGATGTGGAGCTCGAGGTAGGCCCGGGCGTCGCGCCCGTCGAGCGCACGACGCGCCTCGGGCATGCGGTCCAGGTCGACGCCGTTCTCGGCGAGTGCGTCCACCAGTCGCCCCCCCTGGCGATCGACCAGGCCTCGCACGCTGTCGGGCACGAGACTCCCGCTCGCGCCCGACGACCCCAGCAGACTGCGCGAGAAGCGAGCGCCCTCCTCGTCGGCGAAGTCCACGACGGCCAGCGTCACCGGTGGTGTCGTGCCCGTGCGCCGTCGCAGCGCCTCGACACCCGCGAGGACGCCGAGCGCACCGTCGAGCCAGCCGCCGTTGGGCACCGAGTCGAGGTGGCCGCCGATGACGACGGTCGTCGACCGCGCGCCAGGCAGCGTGATCCAGTTGTTGCCGGCGGCGTCCACTTCCGCGCGCAGCCCCTCTGCCGCCAACACGTCGTCGAGCCAGAGGCGGGCGTCCCGCCACACCGGCCCCCACGCGACGCGCTGCGCGCCATGCGTGTCGCTCGTCAGCGCCGCCAGGGCGCGCAGGTTGGCAATCACGTCGCGGGCGCTCATGTGGCTATCCGCGTGGGACCGGCACGAGGTCGCGGAGCACCGGCGCCTTCCCAGGCGGCCACATCGTACTGATCGAGCCGGGCAGATGGAAGATCACGTTGATGCTGCGGCGCGACGTCTGGCACTGTGCGGCCACCCGAGAGACCGAGTGCCACGAGTGATTCGAGCGGACCAGCAGCACGGAATTGCCCACCACCGGCGGAATCGTGGCGTGCACGTCGCCTGGATCGGACGACTTCAGGATGTTGAGGCAGCCGCCGAGCTCGGGATCCCACGCCTCGTTGAAGTACAGGACGTGCGTGACCACCTTCTCCTTCAGATCGAGATGCGGTCCCATCCACGCCCCGGGGCCATAGTGCACGACGTTTACTTCCATCGGCGCCGAGGCCAGGTTGCGTCCGGTCAGCTGCGACAGCGCGGATCGGTATTCCGCCGACAGCAGATCGTCGGCCAGCGCCCGCCAGGCTGGGCTCAGGCCCTCGACATGTGAAGGCTCGTCGGCACCCATGTGGACCAGCGACCGCGCCACGTACTCGTAGCCCTTCTCGCCGTCGTAGCCCTTCACCGTCCTGAACTGGTCGTGGGGGAACGTCGCCGCCAGCGCGGCCGCGTCGTCGTCGGAAAACAGCCGATCGATGAACGCCCAGCGGAAGGGCGTGGTATCCATCGCCTGCTGCGCGATGCGCGGAAGGTTCAGCACCGGTGGTCGGGCCCCGGGGGACCGCGCCGGCCGGGGCCTCGCGGCGCCGCGGGCCCCGCCGTCGCCCGACGCGCGAACGGACGTCGCCCTGGCGGTCAGTCGACGGCCTCGGGCGAGTCCGGCAGAGAGCCACCGCCGCAGCATCATGCGTTTCTTCCCCAAAGGCCTTGACAGCATGTCCCGCAGCCAGACTCTTGCCGTGTGTGTCGGCCCCGGACGTCCTCTCCCTCCGCAGGCGCGCGCGGCCCAGCGCAGCATCGTGCCCGTGGCGCGCGAGCCTTGCGCCATCGGCGGATGACGCACCGTGTCGCACACCATATCCCAGTACCGATCGAGCCGGTCGGCGCACTCGACCGCCAGTGGCTCGGTGTGGCGGCCGCGTTCGACCAGGCGCGCGAGCGCCGCCGGCTGGTCGATATGCGCGATGCCGGTGAAGGCGTCGAGCAGGTCGTACTTGCTGGGCCCCCACCAGATCCGCACCCGTGCCACCGGGACCCCGTAGCTGAGCGCGGTGATGCACGCGTGCAGGCTGGACGCCACGACGAACTCGGCCCGGCCGATGATCTCGCTCATCAGCTTGGGCTCGAGCCAACCGTGGTTCAGGAATACCTGCCCCGGAAGTGCGGGAATGGCGTTTGCGCGGTCGCCGTGGCACCAGCAGACAGGAAGGACGACGATGGCGGCGCCACCCAGCGACGCGGCGAGTGCTGCGATCTCCGCGCGCCGCCGCCCCACCGCGGCCGAGGCCTGTACCACGACGTACCCGCCCTCGACGCCGAGTGATCGACGCCAGTGCATGAACGCGGCGCTCTCGTTCTGGAGCGGCCACACGCGTGCCAGGCTGAAGGCCGTGTCGGGCAGCTGCTGGATCTCGGCATCAGGGGCCAGGCCGGCGAGAGCATCCTGCGAACCCTGGTCTCGAACCCCGATGAACGCGCTGGCCGAGAGGACATCCCGGACGAGTTGCTCGTGCCACGCCGCGCGGGCCCACCCGACCGACGCGCCCACCGCGTTCCAGATCACGGGCTTGCCGAGCAGCGCGGCGAGGACCGCCGGCGTCAACCAGGACGCGAACGGCACGTCGACGTCAACGGGCGTCGCCGTGGGGTAGTGGCGATCGAAGCGCACGATCTGGCCGCCCCCGACGAGCATCGCCGAGATCAGCGGGATCGCGTCGATCATCTCGTCCATCGAGCCGACGCGATAGGGCCACTCGGGCTCGGATCTTCCGTTCACCGAGAACGGCTGCACGCGGATTCGCGGGTCTCGCTGGCCGAGCGCGGCGGCTGCGATGAGCGGAAACAGCAGGTCGCCGTAGTTGGCGACATCGAAGGTGCCGGCGATGCCAGCCACCCTCTCACCCCGCGCGATGGCGGCGCGGACGAGATCCATGGATGCGGCCAATGTATACCAAACAGCGGAGCTGCGTGGACGACGTACACTACCCCGCATGTTCCGCAGACTCTTCGCCAGCATCCTCTGCGTGATCGTACTCACGACCGGCGCGGCGTCCGGACGGGGTCAGGCGCCTGCCTCACCGCTGCGAGTGCTCGTCGTCACCGGCGGGCACGACTACCCCACCTCGTTCTACACCTTGTTCGAACAACCGGGGTTCGAACAGCCCGGGCTCGTCTGGGATCACGAAACGACGAGCGAGGCGGCCTACCGTCGTGATCTGCGCACCAGGTACGACGTGCTGGTGCTGTACGACATGCCGAAGACGCTGAGCGCCGAGGGCCGCGCCAATCTGCAGGCCTTCGCCGAAAGCGGCAAGGGCATCGTGGTGTTGCACCACGCTCTCTGCAGCCACAACGACTGGGACTGGTATCGCGACCTCGTCGGCGCCCGCTACCTGATCGAGCCGCAGGGAGGACAGCCGGTCTCGACCTACAAGCACGACGAAACGATTCCGGTCGCGATGGCGCGGCCGCACCCCATTACCCGCGGCCTGGCGATCACCGAGGTCTACGACGAAACCTACAAGGGGATGTGGATTTCACCGCAGGTCACGGTGCTGCTGACGACGAGCCATCCGCTGGCGGACCCGCCGCTCGCGTGGATCAGCCCGTATCCGACATCGCGCGTCGTCGCGATCCAGCTCGGACACGGACGCGAGGCGCACACCCATCCCGGGTATCGCGCGTTGGTCCGCAACGCGATGCTGTGGTCTGCCGGACAGCTCAATGAGGGACGGAACAGGTGAGCATCGACATGCGCCTGCCCGAATCCGGATCGCTGCTCGGATCGATCCTGGGCGGCCTGGGAGCAGCGCCGGTCGAGGACAGCGGCGTCTCGGTTGGATCGGTCACCGAGCCTCAACTCGTCGAGGCCATCGACGCGATGGCGCGCGGCGACATCGAATACGTGATCCTCGAGAACGGCGACGAGTTCCTGCAGGGCGCCGGTGCCGGAACGGGGCCGTACGCGCTCCAGTTCAGCTCCACAGCCGGGGATTCGATGATCGAAGTCCCTGGCGGGGTGGACGCGAACACCGTGCGTGCCGCCCTCCTCGACTACCGCCGCGGCGGCACCCACTGGCGGACGTCCTGCCAGTGGGCCAGCACCGGCTAGGCGACGGGCGCGCGCCGGAAGTGGATGATGATCTCGGCGGCGTCGCGAAGACAGTCGATGCGCTCGGTCTCGACGCGCACGATGGCCAACCCAGTGCGCGACCTGAGGTCGGCAAGCAGGCTGGCTTCGTGGCCGGGGTGGAGCAGGTCGAGCCGGTCGTAGCACAGCGGCATCGACTGCTCCGCGTGCCCGCGCCGCCCGAGCTCGAGGCCCGCCGTGAATCCGGCGATGACGGCATTGGCGAGGAACAGCTCGGCAACGCTGACCTCACGGCTGGCGACGCCGTTGATGATGCCGAGCCCGATGAGGATGAAGAGATAGGTCAGATCCCGGCTGCGAATCTGCTCGGTTCGGTAGCGAAGAATCCCGAAGACGCCGAAGAGCGTGAGGGCGAATCCCAGTTCCGCCGGGCCCTTTCGCAGCAGCACGCACAGGCAGAGCGTGACGACGTTGAACAGGTAGCAGGTGAAGGCATGATCGCGCCGGCCGTGCACGCGCAGGTACACGACCTGGATCACCAGGGCCGCAAAGACGAGATCGACAGCGAGTCGACCCGCCAGCTTGCCCACCTCGACCCAGTCGACGAGCGATCCGACGCCGATCAGCTGACCCATGTGCCCACGGTCCTCAGGGTGCGAAGCCCTCCAAGCAGGCGATTCGCCCGCACATCCGGGCTGGTTAGGACGATGCCCGCGCAGTACTTGCTGGCCCATCCGGCGCGCCAGCCGGATGTGCGCAGCGCCACCATCGAGGTCGTGCCTCGGTCGATCCGCGACTGCTTCACCTCGACCACGGCAAGGTCGTGCCATCGGCCGCTATACGCGCCCCGCGACACACGGAGATCGAAGTCGATGGTGACCCGTTCCTCGGCGGCGAGGCCGAGAAGAGTGACCCGCCGATAGTCGATCCACGCCTGCGGCAGCAACGGATCGGCCGTTGCGCAATGGGCGTCCACGAAGACCCGGTCGTCCGGACTCAGCTCGTCGTCGCCGTAGGCCCGCGGTCGGCGTAGCTTGGAGGTCAGCCCATCACCTCGCCGCATCTTGACCTCGAGAAAGCTGACGCGCCGGTCCGGATAGTGCCGGATGCGCACCTTGCAGCGGATGCGGCGGCCCCGGCGATGCGCGTGGAACAACGCGAGGTCGGTCGTGTCGAAATACAACGACCGGTAGTCGGCGACCAGCGCGGCGCCGGCCGGCAGCACGACGTAGTCGCGCCTCAGCGCCCGCACCAGCGCCCGCGCCGCCCGCTCGGGCATCACGAACTTCGATTCCGTCCGGCGCTGCATGTCGCGGCGCAGGACGAGCGCCGGCGGGGCCATGCCGAGCTCGCACAGACGCTCCTCCCAGGTGTCGGGCATGTGTCGATCTCCTGGTGTGCGGCGCCCTAGAACCGCACCTGAAGCCAGACATACAGCTTGTCGTCTCCGCGCACGCCGTCCTTGAGCGTCCGGTACTCGTAGTTCACCATCACCCGGAACGGCGCCTTGGACGGGCCGTAGTAGCCGCCGACCGTCCACCGCCGGAATTCATCGGCGAAGGTGTCGAGACGGGCGATCGGTCCGATGTTCCACCGGGTCTTGCCGACCAGGTTGAGGTAATAGCCGTCGAGCTCGTCGGGCTCACCCGTCACCGTGTTCGTGTTGGTGCCCCTCACGTACTCCGCCGTCACGAGAACGTGCCGGTGGTCGACCTGCACGTCGGTGCCGAGTCGCGTGAACTCCTCGCGGTAGTCATCAACGGGGTCGAACTGATCGAGGCCTTCGGCAATCTGATCGCCCGTCGCGCCGGAGACGCCGACGCGCAGGGTCAGGTCGGACGTGTCGCGGTGGTAGCGCAGCCCCGCCCGCCCCCACACGTTCTTCCGGCGGGTGCTGTCGGCCTGGACGTTCATGCCGTCGCCGTTGACCACGGTGATCGCATCCTCGAACCGCCAGCCCTTCCCCATCCGCACGTTGCCAATCAGCCCGACGCCGATGTCCCGCAGGTTCTTGCCGCGCGAGAGCGCGTCGGACAGCTCGGTGCGGTTGACGGCGAAGAGGTCGGCCGACGATTCGCGGTTCTCGTAGCCGAACTGCGTCTTCTGTTGCCCGATGCGCACCTGATGGCGCGGGATGACCTTGATGGCGAGAAAGGCGTCACGCATCACGCTCGTGATCTCCGGTGCCCGCGGGTCGATTTCGACCTCGTAGGACAGCCACGGGAACACGTCGCCTTTCACGCCGAGGCGCACGCGCTGGACGCGAAAATTCGGCGCATCGACGACGCCGTCGTCTCCCGTCTCGAACGCGTGCCGGTAGTGCGTCTGCACGAAGCCGTAGAACTTCGGCTTCGTCGATGTCGCCGGCGCTTTGTCGGGCTGCTCGGCACGCTCCGCGGGACGGTCTACTTGCGCCTGGGCGAAGGCGGGCACGGCCCCCAGCACCGCCCACGTACAGATGGCCATCCCCCTGAATACGGTCGTGACCGCCGACCCCACCGCTGCACACATCGTCCCTCCTGATCGTCGCGCATGACACCTGGCGGCCAACGTTCGCGCCAGGCCTGCGACTCGAACGTAAGAGGGGGAGGAGGGACGACTTCCTTCGGTCAGTGAATACACCGCTCGACTCCGCGCGCGGCGCCGAGGCAGACTGCGATCGGAGGCTGTCCATGGCGCCGACCCGCCCCGATCTCCTGCCCCGCCGCCGGTTCCTCGGGCTCTCCGCTGCCGGCACGCTCGCCGCGCTCGGGGACCTCGGGCTGTTCGCAAACCTGCCGGCCGTGTCAGCGGCCGACGCGCGCGTCGAGGCGCAGCGGGTCCGGCTCCGCCCGGAGATCGAGCCGCTGGTCCAGCTCCTGGAGGACACGTCGCGCGAGCGCGTGCTCGAGGAGCTCGGTGCCCGGATCCGCCGCGGGCTCGGCTATCCGGACGCCGTCGCCGCCCTGCTGCTGGCCGGCGTGCGGAACATCCAGCCGCGCCCGGTCGGGTTCAAGTTCCACGCGGTGCTCGTCGTCAACTCCGCGCACCTCGCCAGCCTCGCCTCGCCCGACGCCGATCGCTGGCTGCCGATCCTCTGGGCCGTCGACCAGTTCAAGAGCTCGCAGGCGACCGACGTGCAGGCCGGCGATTGGACCCTCGGCCCGGTCGACGAGCGCGCCGTCCCGCCGAGCCATCGGGCGCGCCAGGCCTTCATCGACGCGATGGATCGCTGGGACGAAACGGCGGCGGACGCCGCCATCACCGGGTTGGCGCGGACGGCCGGCGCGCACGAGATCTTCGCGATCCTCGCCCGCTACGGCGCCCGCGACTTCCGCGAAATCGGGCACAAGGCGATTTACGTCGCCAACAGCTTCCGCACGCTCGAGGTAATCGGCTGGCAGCACGCGGAACCGGTTCTCAGGTCCCTGGCCTATGCCCTCCTCGATCGCGACGGCGCGCGGGCGAATCCCGCCACGAGCGACCTGCCGGCCGATCGTCCGTATCGACACAATGCGCGGGCCGCGGCGCGCATCCCGGCGGGCTGGCTCGACGGACGCGCCAGCGCGGACAGCACGACCCAGATGCTCCGCGCGCTGCGCCAGGCCACGCCGGAAGCCGCGAGCGGGTTGGCCATTGATCTGCTCACCCGCGGCGCGGCGCCGCGCGCGATCTTCGAGGCGTGCTTCGAGGCGTCGGCGGAGTTGATGATGCGGTCGCCCGGCATCCTCGCCTTGCACGCGACCACGTTCACCAATGCCGTGCACTACGCCTGGCAGCGCTGCGCTGACGACGAGACGCGCCGACTGCTCCTGCTGCAGAACGTCTCGCTGCTGCCGCTCTTCCGCGGCGAGCCCCGGGCAGGCGTCGAGATCGACGCCATCGAGCCGCTCGCGCCGCGTGACGCCGGCCCTGGCGCGATCGAAGAGATCGTCGCCGAGATGGATCGCGATCGGCCCATCGCTGCGCGCAAGGTCACCGGCTTCCTGCAGGGCGGCGGCGATCCGCGTGCGCTGGCGGACGCGGTGCGCCGGCTGATCTTCCTGAAGGGCACCGACTCGCACGACTACAAATACAGCTCCGCGGTGCTCGAAGACGCCCTCGCCGTCGGCGCGTCGTCTCGTGTCCGGATGCTCGCGGCTGGCGTGCACTACTTCAAGAGCCCGGCCGATCCCGATACCGCGCTGGCCCGGCGGGCTCGCGCGGCGATCGCGGGCTAGTCCCGTGGTGCGTCGCTATCGCACCCGCGTATGGGGTGAACGCCGCGGCGCCTGCGCCTTGAAGAACGCCCACATGGCTTCGGTCGCGTCGAAGGCCTGCGTCGGCCGTGCGGCGCCGGCGCGGCCGGGCTCTCCGCCCGGCCACGCGTGACCGTTGCCAGCGACGCTGTGGAAGATGACCGGCGCGCCGCTGCTGCACCCCTTCCATTCGGCCGTGTTCGAGGCCGGGGCGTGCGTTCGTACCGGCTCGCCGCAGCCATTGTGGCGGGCCCAGTAGGTGGCTTGCGCGATCGCCGGCGCGACGTCGCGGTCGGCAGCCGTACGGCCGCCGAGCAGCGCGCGCAGCTGCAGCGGACCGCCGGCAGGCGGCACGATCTGGTCGTCGGCACCGACGACGATGAACGCAGGGATGGACGCGAGCGGCGGAGGTTCGTCGCCGAAGACCGCGCCGACGACGGGGGCGATGGCCGCGAGCTTCGTGGACAGCTCGCGCCCGAGCCGGTGCGACATCATGGCGCCGTTCGACATCCCCGTGACGTAGATCCGGGACGCGTCGGCGTGTCCCGACGACACCAGAGTGTCGATGATCGCCGCGATGAATCCGACGTCGTCGACGTTGCCGTCCATCGCCGCGGCGCAGCAGTGCCCGGCGTTCCACGTCAGGAAGCGGCCGCGCGCCTGCCGAGCGGTGCCCTCCGGGTAGACAGCCACCAGCCCCTCCCGGGCCGCAACGGGATCGAAGCCGGTCATGTTCACGGCGTTGGCGGCGTTGCCGCCGCCGCCGTGGAGCACGAACACCACCGGTGCAGGGCCGCCGCGCCCGAAGTCGTGTACGACATACGTCCGCTGGCGACCGCCATGCGTCATCGTTCGCTCGCCGCGGTCGCCGACGAGGTCCCGGCTGTCCTGGGCGACGAGTGCGATGGCGCCCGCGACCACGGCCAGCGCGAGCGTCGCCCACGGGTGGGCCGGCTCGTGGCCGGCGGTCCTCAGCGGCGTCGCCAGGAGGTCATGGGGCTGCATGGTCGCTGTCTGGTTGGACCCCGACACGGCCGACGCGGTTGAGTCCCCTCGGCATATCATTCCGCGTGTCCATAGTCCAGCTTCAGACGCTCGACATCGTCATCGTCAGCGTGTATCTCGTCGGAATTACCGCCCTCGGCCTGTACGTGAGTCGCGGCGTCCGGACGACCGAGGACTTCTTTCTGGCCGGCCGATCCCTGCCCTGGTGGATCGCGGGGCTGTCCCTGGTGGTCTCCGACATCGGCGCGAAAGACATGATCGGCCTGGCGGGCGATGCCTACCGCTATGGCATCGTCATGATGAACTTCGACTTCGTCGGCTGCACATTCGCGGTGCTCATCGCGGCGTTCCTGTTCATGCCGCTCTTCTGGGACGCAGGCATCACGACGATTCCCGAGTATCTCGGGCGCCGCTACAACGGGACCGTCCGGACGTTCTTCGCCGTGATCTGGTCGCTCTTCATGGTCGGCACGGTGGCCACCATTCTCGTCAGCGCCGCGTCGATGTTCGAGGGGCTGCTCGGCTGGTCGTTCTGGTTCTCGGTCGGACTCACCTCGGTCCTGGTCGGGATCTTCACCACCTCCGGCGGCGCGAAGGCCGTGGCCGTCACCGACGCCGTATCGTGCGTCGTGCTGATCGCCGGGGCGGCGCTCCTGTGCGGCATCGGCCTGTGGCAGGTCGGCGGACCAGGAGCGCTCATCGAGCGTGTGTCCGCGCTCCCCTGGACCGGTGAGCACTTCAAGCTGCTCCCGTCGGCCAGCCACCCGGCGTACCCGTGGCCGGCGCTCGTCCTGGGGCTCGGCCTCGTTTTGGGGCCCGCCTATTGGGTGGGGAACCAGGCCATCGTCCAGCGGACGCTCGGAACGAAGACCGAAGCCGACGCGCGTGCCTCCTACGTGTTCGCGGCGGTGATCAAGCTGGTCTTCCCGCTGCTCCTCGTGCTCCCCGGACTCCTCGCGCTCGCCCTCTTCGCGCAGCGGCTGGGCCCGCCCGGCCAGGGCTGGGATGGAAACCGGGTGCTCCCGATGATGATCGTCGAGCTCGTGCCGACCGGCGCCCTCGGGCTGCTCATGGGCGCGTTCGTGGCGTCCGTCATGGCCAACCTGGAGGCCTACATCAGCTCCGCATCGACGCTGCTGGTCACCGACCTGTATCGCCCGCACGTCAGACCGGACGCGTCCGACGCCGAGTGCCTGCGGGTGGGGCGCTGGCTGGTCGTCGTGCTCCTCGTGGTCGGGGCCCTCTTCAGCTACCAGGTGAAGATGCGGTTCGGATCGGTGTTCGAGGCGTTCCAGACTTTCCTGTCGTTCTTCCAGGGCGCGCTCTTCTCGCTCCTGATATTCGGGCTGCTGACCCGCCGGGCGACGGCGGCCGGCGGCGTCGCGGGGGCGGTGGTCGGCGTGGCGACTGCCGCCGTCCTCAGCACCACTGGCCAGCTCTATCTTTGGACGGCCTTCTGGTCGTTCGTCGCCGCATCGGCGGCGCTCATGGTGGTGAGCACGGTCACGCCGGCCAAATCCGAAGACGAGCTGCGCGGGCTCGTGTCATGGGTGCGCTGATGTCCATCGAGCCGGGAGCCATTCTCGTCATCCTGCTGTACGGCCTGGCCCTCTACGTGATCCTGGTCGTGGCGCCGCGACTGAGCCCGTCGCTCCGCGTGCCCGTGCCGTGGTGGAGAAACGTGAGGTTCTGGGCGGCGTTCGTCGCGGTGACCCAGATCGTCGTGTACGCCTTGTTCAGCTAGATCCAGAGGTTGGCAGTTGACGCCGGAGGCGATGATGTCGATTCGGGGAACAGCAGGGTGGCGGTGCGCGCGCGCCGTGATGGCGGTGACGCTCGCCGTCGTTCCGGCGGCGGGATGGTGCCAGTCCGCCGTGCCACGTCCCACCGCCGACTGGAGCGGCGATCCGCCGGCGATCGCGTCGCTGGTCGACGCGGCCAAGACCGAGAGCGACCTGCGCGTCGCCGTCACTCGCTACCTGGTCGACAAGGCGGCGATCGAGCGGCGCTACGACGTGCCGTACTCGCCGGTCCGTCACGCGCGGCTGCGGACGTTCTACCAGGGCTGGAAGCAGCGGCTGGCGGAGGCCAATTTCAGCGCCGTCAACCCGGAAGGCCGCATCGACTACCTGCTGCTGCGGAATAGGATCGAGTACGACATCGAGATGCTCGCGCTGGCCGACCGCCGGTGGGCCGAGATGGCGGCGCTCGTCCCGTTCTTCGATGACCTGCGACAGTTGCCGGAGGACCGCTTCGATCGAAAGCGCGCGGAGGGCCGCGCGACGGCGACGCTGCTGAGCGCGACGTCGGATCGGATCAAGGAGCTGACGCGAACGCTTGCGGCCGAGGCCCCCAAGACAGGCGGCCTCGTGACCCGTCCTGGCATCACGCCCACCATCGCGACGAGGGCTGCCGATCAGGTGGACGCGCTGCGCACCGCACTCGGCGCCTGGTATGCCTTCTACGACGGCTACGATCCGGTCTTCTCGTGGTGGACCAGCGAGCCCTTCGCACGACTCGGCAAGGCTCTCACCGGCTATGCCGAGGCGCTGCGCCTGCATGTCGCTGGAATCAAGCCGGGTGAGCCGCCGCCGATCATCGGCGATCCCGTGCTCGCCGACGGGCTTCGCGCCGACCTCGCGTTCGAGATGATCCCGTACTCGCCCGACGAGTTGATTGCGATCGGGACGAAGGAGCTCGAGTGGGTCGAAGCCGAGTTCAAGAAGGTGGCGCGCGAGATGGGCCACGGCGACGACTGGAAGGCGGCGCTCGAGCACGTCAAGAACCTCGCACCCCCGCCCGGGGACAAGCCCTGGGTGATCTTCGACATCGCGAAGTACTCGGAAGCCTTCGTCGATCGGATGCACGCCGTCACGATTCCCCCGCTGTCGAGGGAGGTGTGGCGGCTGGCCATGCAGACGCCCGAGCGCCAGCGGATCAACCCGTTCTTCAACGGCGGTGAAGTGACCCGCGTCTCCTACCCGACCGAGTCGATGACGCACGACGACAAGCAGATGAGCATGCGCGGCAACACGCCGTCGTTCAACTTCGCGACCGTGCACCACGAGTTGATCCCCGGACATCACCTGCAGGCGTTCGTCGCGGAGCGCTTCAACGCGCACCGCAACCGACTCCAGGGCACGCCGTTCTGGCGCGAGGGCTGGTCGCTGTACTGGGAGCTGCTGCTCTGGGACCGAAACTTCCCCCGCGACAACGCCGATCGCATCGGGATGCTCTTCTGGCGGCTGCATCGCGCCGCCCGCATCATCTTCTCCCTGAACTACCACCTCGGACGATGGTCGCCACAACAGGCCGTCGACTTCCTCGTCGAGCGTGTCGGCCACGAGCGGGCCAACGCCGAAGGCGAAGTGCGCCGCACCACCACGGACGCGCCGCTGTATCAGGTGGCCTACATGATCGGCGGCCTGCAGCTGCGGGCGCTGTCGCACGAGCTCGTGGATTCCAGGAAGATGACGCTCACCGAGTTCCACGACCGCATCCTGCTCGGCGGCCACATGCCGATCGAGCTGGTCCGTGCCCGCCTGACGGGCCAGGCGCTGGCCCCGGACATGCGAACGACCTGGCGCTTCTACGAGGCCGCCGGTCGATGACGATGACCGCTCACGGTGCCAGCACCGCGATCGTGGCCGTCATCGTGTGGCGTGCGCCGGGCGCGAGCGTCACGGCGTGCACGTTGACGTTGCAGGTTTCGACGCACACCATGCCGGGCCACTCGAGGTCGCCGAAGTCTCTCATCGCTTTGGCCTTGGCTACCCAGGGGTTCCAGACGACGGTGGCATCGGAGCCGGTCTTGTGAACGACGATCCGCCGGCGCGTGCCCGCGTCGTCAATCGTGCAGGTGGCCTGCGTGTTCAGGTAGATCCGGTCCGTCTCGCCGGTGAAGCGGATCGGATCCGGCCCCTGACTCCGTCTCGCCGTGCCGCCGACCTTGTCCAGATAGTCGACGCCCTCGAGGCCGCTGATGCTGACCTCGCGGACGTCCTGCACGCCGAAGTAGGTGTGCAGCGCCTCCTCGAACGTGAAGGCCTCCGCACCCGTGTTGTGAATCTCGAGCGACAAGTCGAGCGTCGACCTCACCGTCACCCGATACGTCGCGACGAACGGATGTGACCAGAGCTGCCACGACTGCACCGGCTGCGCGAGCTGGAAGGCCAGTCGCGTGGCGCCCTGCTCATCGTCGACCGCCTCGACGAGCGTCCAGTCCGCCAGGCGCGCATAGCCGTGTCCAGGCGCCGCCGCTTCGGTCGCGTGCGGCCCGAACCAGGGAAAGCAGATGGGCACGCCGCCGCGAATCGGCTTGCCGGCGTCCCAGGCGCTGGCGCCGCTCATCCAGATCACGGGCGCGCGGCCCGCGGGCTGCCACGCCGTGACGTGGGCGCCGTGCAGATAGATCTCCGCGCGGCCTAGGCGGTTGGTGATGGTCAGCCGGGGCAACTGGCCTTCGCCCGGTTCGAGTCGGGTCGAGGGCGGCAGCGCGGTGCGGACGAGCGGGGACGGCATCCCTGAATCTTAATGTTGACCGGCGCGAGCACCGACCATCCAGCACGCCGCCGTGAAGCGGACGTCGGCCCCGTGCACATAGGGATCGAACGCGGGACGGACCGTGTCGATGACGTGCGCGCGGGTCCGGTCATCGGCGTCCCGCAGGGCCGAGCCGACCGGGCCGAGCCCGGTCAGGTATGGCACCAGGTCCGCCTCGGGCAGCACGCAGTCGACGTCGAGGGGCCGGATCTGGATCGCGGTCCAGCCGCTGTCGTCCAGGATGGCGCGGACGCGATCGCTGTCGGCGAAGGCGAACTGCCCCGGCACGTCAGGCCGGCGGGCCGGGAGGTTCGGCAGGAGCGGTGCGGCGGCACGCTCAGCCGCCGTCATGAACGGATTCTCCGCCGGGCTCCGCCAGGCGACGCACTGGAGGATCCCGCCGTCGCTGGCGGCGCGCCGCAGGTTCGCGAAGGCCCGGATCGGATCGTCGAAGAACATCACGCCGAAACGCGAGACGATCGTGTCGACACTGGACGGCTCGAACGCGTGGACCTGCGCGTTGGCGCGGACGAAACAGGCAGCCGAGTGTTCCCGTTCGGCGCGGGCCTGGGCGGCGGCAATCATCGGGCCCGAAATGTCGATGCCGGTGCAGCGGCCCGTTTCGCCGAGCAGCCGCGCGACGGCGAGCGTGGTGCTGCCCGTGCCGCAGCCGACGTCGAGCACCCGGCGTCCGGGGCCGGCGGCAACGGCGTCGACGAGCAGGGCCTCGAACGGCTGGTACATGCGATCGAGCAGTGGCTGCGCCTCGACCCAGGCGCGTCCGGAGGGGCCGTTCCACAGCCTGCTCTGCTCGTCGTCGCTCTCGTGAGTGGTCTTCATTTTGGCCGGAATCGTGACGACTACACTATCGCTCACGGGGTGCCAGGCGTGACATTGCGCCGCCGTTCGCTATAATGCGCGTTACCCAGTCTATCTGGGTAACACGCCATGTCGCCTGATCCGCTCAAAACCCCGAACGCGCTGCTCCACGGGGCGCTGGATGCCTTGATCCTCAAGACGCTGGCGCGTGGGCCGAGCCACGGCTACGCCATCGCCCGCTACATCGAGGACGCGACGGGCGAAGCCCTGTCGGTCGAGGACGGCTCCCTGTACCCGGCGCTCTACCGGCTCGAGCGAAAGCGGCTGCTCGAGGCTGAATGGGGCGTCTCCGAATTGGGGCGGCGGGCCAAGGTCTATCGCCTCACCGAAGCAGGCCGGGCGCAGCTGGCGGCGGAGATGGCGACCTGGAAGAAGTTCGCCGGCGGCGTGTCGAGGATTCTCTTCGCGTCATGAAGCTCTCGCTGCGCTCGTGGATCTGGCGGGTGCCGCTCGATCAGGAGATCGAGGAGGAGCTCGAGCTGCATCTCGAGCTGCGGACGCGCGAGCTGGTCGCGCGCGGCATGGAGCCGGCGGCAGCCCGGGCGCTGGCCCTCGAGCGGATGGGTGACGTGACGCGCGTCAAGCGAACGTGTATCGACATCGGCAGAAAGCGAGATCGACAAATGCGAATCCTGCAGTGGATCGAAGAGCTCCGAACGGATGTCACGTTCGCGCTGCGTCAGCTGCGCAGCGCGCCGGTGTTCACCCTCGTCGCGGTCGTCACGCTGGCCCTGGGCATCGGCGCCAACAGCGCCATCTTCGCGCTCGTGGATGCGACCCTGCTGCGGCCGCTGCCGTACGGCGACCCGTCACGGCTGGTCGCCATCCACGAGACGACCGGCACCAACCCGCAGGACGCCGTGTCGCCCCCGAACCTGGCCGACTGGCATGCGCGAAGCCGCAGCTTCGAGCGGGTCGCCGGCTACACGCCGAGTATCGCCGGGATGGTGATGGCGGGCGCCGACGGACGCGCCGAAACCGTCTCACGGCAGTGGGTGACGGCCGAAATCTTCGACGTCCTCGGGGTCAAGGCGATCGCCGGGCGTACGTTCCTGCGCTCCGACGACGAGCAGCGCAAGAGGGTCATGGTCCTGAGCGAGTCCTTCTGGCGCACGCGCTTCAACGCCGATCCGGCTGTGATCGGGCGCGACCTGCGGCTCGACGGCTCGCTGTGGACCGTCGTCGGTGTCGT
>JANOIR010000212.1:0-2151 GCA_031407765.1 Vicinamibacteraceae bacterium | reverse complement strand
GGTAGGTGGCCAGATCGTCTTCCGTCATCACCCCGCCGGCGTCGCGCACCGCGGCCGTCATGTCCCGCGCGATCGGTCCCTTGTAAAACGCGTCGCGCCCGGCTTCGATCGCCTGCTCGCGAGACGACCCGCGCCCGAGCGCCGACTGCTCCGCCGCCCCGAGCGCCCGCAGGGTCGCCGCGAGGTTCGGCTGGCGGAACATGTCGCCGACGTGGGTGATCGTGCCGCCGGGATAGTAGGTCCGCATCGTCCACGCGTACGGCTCGCACGCGGCGCGCTCGCTTTCGAGGTAGTGATGCAGGAAGTCGTACATCGGGAAGCCGTCGGCCAGCTCGATGGCCGGCTGCAGGACCGCCGCGAGTGACTGGGTGCCGTACTTCGCGAGGGCGATCGACGCCGAATCCACCGCCGCCGGCAGCGTCGCGCCGAGCGGCCCGTTGCCGGGGATCTGATCCTTCCCGGCAAACAGCTGCGGATTCGCCGCCTTGGGCGCCGATCCCTGCCCGTTCACGACGACGACCCGCTTGTCGCGCGAGGAGTAGATGATGATCGGGGCCTCGCCGCCGAGGCCGAAGTGGGAAATCTCGACGACCGCCTCGGCGAAGACCGACGCCACGCCGCCGTCGATCGCGTTGCCACCCGCGCTCATCAGGCGAGCGCCGGCGTCGACGGTGAACGTGCGCCCCGCGGCGACGACCCCGTTCCTGGCCCGCACTTCGCCGCGCACGCTCTTGGGCGCTTGGCCGGCCACGGACGTCACCCCGCCAAGTATGAGGAAGACGAGGCCCGCGGCCCTAACTACCTTGAGTCCGGGAATCACAGTTGAATCCTATCGGCAATCTCGTCCATGGTAAACGTCAAATGCCGGACCGCCGACCGCACCGAATGCTGCTGCTGGTCGCCGTCGCGGAGATCCTCGGCATGACGCTGTGGTTCTCGGCGACCGCGGCCGCGCCGCAGATCGCCGGCGAATTCGCTCTCGACGCCGGCTGGCACGCCTGGTTGACGATGGCCGTGCAGGCCGGGTTCGTGGCCGGCACTCTGGCGACGGCGCTCACGAATCTCGCCGACACGATCAACCCGCGCCGGCTGTTTGCCGCCGGCTGCCTGGCCGGGGCCGCCTGCAATGCCGCGATCGGCGGCGCGCCCGGCATCGGCGTGATTCTCGTCCTGCGCTTCTGCACTGGCGCGGCCCTGGCCTGGGTCTATCCACCAGGGATGAAGATCGCCGCCGGCTGGTTCCGCGAGCGGCGCGGGACCGCGCTCGGGATCCTGGTCGGGGCCGTGGGCATCGGGTCCGCGTTCCCGCACCTCCTCGCCTGGCTCGGCGCCGGCGTACCGTGGCGCACACTGATCGGATTCTCGTCCACGCTCGCCCTGGTCGGGGCGGTGATCGTGACCTTTGCGGTCGAGGACGGTCCGTACGTGAGCGCGTCCGCTCCATTCGATCGGCACGCGCTGCGCGTCGTCCTCAGCAACCGCGGGACGCGGCTCGCGATGCTCGGCTACTTCGGCCACATGTGGGAGCTCTATGCGATGTGGACGTGGATCGCGGCCTTCGCTGCCGCGTCTCTGGGCACGGCCGCGGCGACCGGGTCCGCCGTGGCGTTCATCACGATCGCGACCGGCGCGGTTGGCTGCGTGGCCGGAGGCTTCTGGGCCGACCGCTGGGGCAAGGCCAGGATCGCGGGCGCCGCGATGCTGGCCAGCGCCGCCTGCGCGCTCGCGTCGCCGCTCTTCTACGGCGCGCCGCTCGCCGTGCTGCTGGTGCTCGCCGTCATCTGGGGATTCACGGTGGTCGCCGACTCGGCGCAGTTCTCGGCGCTCGTGACCGAGCACACGCCGCGAACCCACGTCGGCACCGCGCTCACGCTTCAGACGAGTGCGGGGTTTCTGCTGACGATGGTGAGTATGCGACTAGTACCACCGCTGGTATCGCTCGGTGGCTGGCAGTGGGCCTTCGTGTTCTTGGTACCCGGCCCACTGCTGGGAGCGTTCGCCATGTGGAGATTGGCCCGGAAGCCGCGACAAGCAGCCCGCAGCCAATAGCCAGCTGGTGTTCGTGCTGAAAGCTGAAAGCTGAAAGCTGGAAGCTGGAAGCTGGAAGCTGGAAGCTGATAGCTATCTCACCTGCGTCAGCGGAATCGGTCT
>JANOIR010000194.1:0-10149 GCA_031407765.1 Vicinamibacteraceae bacterium | reverse complement strand
CTGACCGAGGCGCTGCGGGAGGCGCGGCATCTGCGCGGACCGCGAGTGCTTTGCGGCGGAACGGGAGAACCGCTCACGCAGAAGGTCATTCAAGTGCTCGTCCGACGGACCGCCAGACGGGCGAACGTGAAGCCAGGGCTGCACATCCTCCGGCATACGTTCTGTTCCCACCTGACGAGGCGCGGCGCCCCGGCGCGGGCCATCCAGGAACTGGCCGGACACCAGGACCTGGGCACGACGCAGCGCTACATGCACCTGAGCCCGGCGGCGCTCGACGCGGCGATTCGCCTGTTGGAGACGGGAACCGACACGGCCCGGTTGGCCGTGGAGAAATAGTGGAGGCGGCGGGAACGGAGGCGCTCTGGCTGCGGGGGAGTCGAACCGATCGACGGTGGCCCACGCCGAGCGAAGCGATGGCGTGGGCGCGCAGCGCTGATTCCCAGCCGAGCGAAGCGATGGCGGTAACGCGAAGCGGTGGGTCTAACACTGAGGTGTAGGGAGTTGACCCCAAGCGCGAGGTCCGAAGGACCGGAGCGCTGGGGCTAACTACGTCGGCGACACCACCCGAACCGCCCAAAGGGCGGTGAGAGTGGTGGAGGCGGCGGGAGTTGAACCCGCGTCCGAAAGTATTGCTCCGCAGACCTCTACGTGCGTGTCCCTTCTTAGCGATCTCGCTCGACGCGTTGGAGAAGGGCTGAGAACCCGCGTCAGGCCAGCGACGGTTTAATTTCGGTTCCAGCTCCTCCGTCGCACAGGAGCCGGTCCCTATCCTGCTGATGACGCCAGACCCGGCTCCACAGGCGAGAACCGGAAGGCGCTCACGGTCTAAGCCGCGAGAGCGAGCTGCGAATCCGCAGTTAGTTTGTTTTCCACCGGATTTACGAGTCGGAGGCGCTCGGCACGCGTCCTGCGAACCCTTACCTCCGTCGAAGCCAGAACGCCCCCACGTGAGTCGGTCGCGATACGCACAGCCATTTTACCACTTTGGCGCCGGTGCGCCGCGCCGTGCAGTGGCGGGCAGCCGCCGATTGACGGTTTTCGTCAGACGTTCCGATAGTTACTTAGCATGGCTCTTGATGACCAGGTTCGAACGAACGCCGATGCTCTGGCGAAGGAGCTCGGTCTCGACATTCAACAGGCCTTGGGGCGCTTCCTGGATGACCTGCTCACCCAGGTGACGCACCAGCAGGACACCCTGCAAGCCCAGGCGGATCAGGCACTTGCCGACGCCGAGACGCGGCTCGAGGCGGCCGTGGCGCAGGCCCAGTCGGATGCCGGTGCCGAGAAGGCGCAGGCCTTGGCGGATGCCGGCGCCGACAAGGAGCAGGCTCTGGCGGCGGCCAAGGACGAGTCGGCGACGGCGGTTCAGGCCGCCATCAGCCAGACGCGCGAGCACGTCGCGCGCGAGGCCGCCGGTCTGGTCGCCCGGGCGCGCGAGGAAGCGGCGCAAGCCAACGCGGCGCTCTCCGCCGACCGCGAGGCCCACAAGGTCGTCGACGACGAGGCAGCGGCGCTGCGGGCCGCGGCCGATCAGGGATCGCTCGCCGCGATGGAGCGGCTGCTCGACGCGTTCCGGCGCCTCGACCAGGCCTCGACGCTGACCGCGCTCATCGACACGCTGGCGGAAGCGGCGGCGGGCGAGACCACCCGCTCGGCCGTGTTCGTGATCCGCGGGCGTGAGGCGCGCGGCTGGCGCGTTGCCGGCTTTGCCGACGCCCCGGCCGACGTTCGGCTGGTCAGCGTGCCGCTCGACGCCGCCGGCGCGATCGGCGTGTGCGTCCGCTCGAAGGGCCGGGTCGACATCACGCCCGCGACGTTTGCCGAAGCGGGAGGGCTCGCCTTCATGGCGGCTGCGGACGCGGCGTCGGGTCTGGCCATGCCCGTGACGCTCGGCGGCGAGACGGCCGCGGTCATCTACGGTGACGATGGCGGGGCCGGTGGCCCGGCCGGCTGGCGCGAGACGATCGAGATCCTGGCGCGGCACGCCTCGCGCTGCCTCGAAGCCCAGACGGCCATTCGCGCCGCCAAGCTCTCTCCCGGATCGCAGAAGGAACCGGTCGGCGCCGACCGCTGAATCGCGTTTACGACCCAGCAGTCGCCCGCCACGCGCGTGCGGGCATCGGGCTCGGACACGGCTCGCGGTTCGCTCGACCCGAACGCCGAACCGAAGGTGGAGGCGCTGCTGCGGGCGAATGGCGAAACAGCCGGCTTGCCGGCTGTTCGTCTTCGCCACGAAACGAACGGCGGGGGCGTTATAGTTAGAGTAGGTAAAAGAGCGTTGATGGTGAGACAGGCTCTTCGCGTCGGTGTGGTGACGGTCTGTGTGGCGGCCGTCTGGCCGACCGCGCTCGCGTGGGCGCCGACAGCTACGCCCGCGCCGGGTGTCGTGCTCGCCGACGCGGGACGCGTCGAGCCCACCGCCACGCCGCATCCCCCGGTGCCGCGCGACCTCGCGTCGCTGTGGCTGGTGCCCGACGCCCGGCCGGTGGCGCCGCAGCTCCTCAAGAACTTCACGCACGGGATCGAGCTCGTCGAGGCCGAGTCGTTCGACGAGGCCCGCCCGCTGCTGGCCGCGCCGGCGCTGGCCAAGACTCCGGTCGCCGATTACGCGCGCTACTACACGGCGCTCATCGACTTGCGCCGCGGCGAAGCGGTCCGCGCGCGCGACGCCTTCCACGCCATCGTCGCGATGCGTCCGGCGGGCGTCCTCGGCGAGTGGGCGCTGGTCGGCGAGGCCAGGGCCGCCGAGCAGGCGGGCGACAACGCGGCGGCGGCCGTGCTCTACGAGACGCTGTCGAAGAACAAGCCCGAGGAGCCCGACACGGTGCTGCTCGGCCTGGCGCGCACCCTCGCCGCCAGCGGCAATCGCGAGCGTGCCGTGCAGGTCTATCGCGACCTCCACTACGGCTATCCGGTGAGCGACGTCGCCGGCGAGGCGCGCACCCAGATGCTGGCTCTTGGTGGCGCCGCCACCACCGACGACGCGCGCGAGCTGGCGCGCGCCGAGCAGCTCTTCACGGCGCGGCGCTATGCCGATGCCCAGAGCGCCTTCGAGGCGCTGTCGCCGCGGAGCGGCGACGACCGCGAGCTGGTCGCGCTGCGCGTGGCCGAGTGCCACTCCTATCTCGGTCGCCATCGTCAGGCGATCGCCGGCCTCCAGCCCTACGTGTCGAGTGCCAAGCGGGAAGCCGAAGCGCGCTTCTTCCATCTCTCCGCGTTGCGCGCTATCGGCGACCACGCCGGTTACGTGGCGGCAGCGCGGGCCCTCGCCTCCGACTTCAAGTCCGGCGCCTGGACAGAAGAGACGCTGAACAACCTGGCCACGCACTTCATCGTCACCAACGACGATGCGACGGCCGGCGCGGTGTTCGCCGATTACTTGGAGCGTTTCCCGCAGGGCAAATACGGCGCTCGCGCCGCCTGGCGCCTCGGGTGGTGGCGGTATCGCGCCGGCGACTTCGAGAGCACCGCGGCGATCTTCGATCAGGCGGCGGCGCACTTCCCGCGATCCGACTACCGCCCAAGCTGGCTGTACTGGGCGGGTCGGGCTTACGCCAAGAACAACCAGACCGGACGGGCCAATGCCCGCTTCGAGCTGGTGCGGATCGACTATCTCCACTCCTACTACGGCCGCCTCGCCGGCGTGCACCTCGGTACGGCGACGACGTCGCGCTCGCCGGTTGGTGCCGTGCCGGCCGTGGCCGCCGACGCGCCGGCCCCGCCGGGGCTGCCGCCGAACGCGGCCGCAATCCGTCAGCTGATCCTGTCCGGGGCGTATCCGCTGGCCGAGGCCGAGGTCCGCTACGCGCAGCGGCGCTTCACGCCGAGCCCGGCGCTCGAGGCGACGCGGGCCTGGCTGCTGCGCGCGCGCGGCGAGTACCGCCCCGCCATCAACGCGATGAAGCGCGCCTATCCGCAGTTCATGACGCGCGACGGCGAACTGCTGCCCCTCGAGGCACGGCGCGTGATCTTCCCGCTCGACTTCTGGCCGCTGATCGAGCGGCACGCGACGGCTCGCAGCCTCGACCCCTATCTGATCGCGGCCCTCGTGGCGCAGGAATCCAGCTTCGATCCCGACGTGCGATCGGCGGCCAACGCCTACGGCCTGATGCAGATCGTGCCGGCGACCGGCAAGCGCCTGGCGCGCTCGCTCGGCATCCGCAAGTTCTCGACCGGCAAACTGACCGACCCTGAGACCAACGTCAAGCTCGGGACGTTCTACTTCAAGGGGCTGGTCAACCAGTTCGGCGGCGCTCACTTCGCGCTGGCCAGCTACAACGCCGGCGAGAACCGCGTCGAGCGCTGGATCGCGGAGCGTGGCCCGCTGCCGCAGGACGAGTTCATCGACGACATCCCGTTCCCCGAGACGCAGCACTACGTGAAGAAGATCCTCGGGACGGCGGAAGACTACCGCCTGCTGTACGGCGATCGCCGAGCCTCCGCCAACTGATCGCGCGCGCGGCGTGCCGGCTGCGCGGCCGTCAGCGCGGCTGCAATCGTGCCAGCCGGCGCTCGGCCTCAGCCAGCGTCTCGTCCTTCTTGCAGAAGCAGAACCGCACCCGCCCGCGGCCGCCCGCCACGGCGTGGGTGCCGGGGGCGCGGTAGAAGCTCGAGCCGGGCACCGCGGCAACGCCGATGTCTTCGACGAGGTGGCGCACGAACGCGACGTCGTCACTCCAACCCAGGCCGGTGATGTCGGTCATGACGTAGTACGCGCCCGAGGGCACGGCACAGCGGAGGCCGGCGCGCTCGAGCATCGCCACCACCCGATCCCGACGCGCCTGATAGTGCGAGGCGAGCTCGGCGAAGTAGTCGTCCGGCAGGTCGAGTGCAAAGGCGGCGGCCTGCTGCAGCGGCGCCGGCGCCCCGACGGTCAGGAAGTCGTGCACCTTGCGGATGCCCGCGGCGAGCACCGGCGGCGCCACCGCCCAGCCGACCCGCCAGCCGGTCACGCTGAAGGTCTTCGAGACGCTGTTGATGGCGACCGTGCGCTCGGCCATGCCGTCGAGCGTCATCAGCGGCACATGTCGCGCCCCGTCGTAGACGATGTGCTCGTAGATCTCGTCGGTGATCGCGACCACGTCCCAGCGCCGGCAGAGGCCGGCGATCATCTCGAGCTCGTCACGCGAGAAGACCTTGCCGGTCGGGTTGTTCGGGGTGTTGACGATGATGGCGCGGGTCCGATCGGTGAACGCGGCGGCGAGCTCGTCGGGGTCGAACGTCCAGTGCGGCGCGCGCAGCGTCACGTAGCGGGGGACAGCGCCGGACAGAATGGCGTCCGGCCCGTAGTTCTCGTAGAACGGCTCGAAGACGATCACTTCGTCGCCGGGATCGACGATGCCGAGCAGGGTCGCGATCATCGCTTCCGTCGATCCACAGCAGACGGTGACCTGCGTGTCCGGATCGATGGTCAGGCCGTGGCGGCGGCCGACGTCACGGGCGATCGCGGCGCGCAGCTCGGGCGCGCCCCAGGTGACGGCGTACTGGTTGACGTCCCCGTCGATGGCGCGGCCGGCCGCGGCCTTGATTGCGGCCGGGGCCGGAAAATCGGGAAAGCCCTGCGACAGGTTGACGGCGCCGTGCCGGTGGGCGAGGCGGGTCATCTCGCGGATGACCGATTCGGTGAAGCAGGCCGCCTTGCGCGAAGCTCGGAGCTTGGTCATGACGGGAAGCCGGGGCCTGCGCGTCGACGCATCAGAGCGGCCATCTGGAGATCTCGTAGAGGCGGACGTCGCCGTCGTCGTTCAACAGCGTCAAGTATGCGGCGTAGTCCTGGAGGCGGACCAGCAGCCGCTCGCGATCGCGGCGGCCGTAGAGGCTCAGGTGGATGACGACGTAGCGGGCGCGGCGCTGGCGCAGCTCGGCGAAGGCATCTATCGACGGAAAGCCGTGCAGCCGCGGCGCCAGTTCGCGGAACTCGGGCGGGATGTGATCGCTGTAGCCGTTGATGAGCGGTTGCCAGTGCCAGCCCGACGCCGACATGTAGCGGGCGTGCCGCGGGTAGTCGCTGCGCTCGTAGAAGAATGGCAGCTCGAGGACCGGCGCCCGGCGCAGTGACGCGAGGTGACGGTAGGCGCTCAGCACCGGCGGCGCGTCCCGCACGGCAATCGGCGCGGTGAACAGCTCGGCCGAGACGGCGAGCGACAGCCCGGCGGCGGCCAGCGCGCGCTGACGCAAGGGGCGGCGCGCGAAGACCACGGCCAGGCCGCAGGCGAACAGCATGGTCAGAGCCAGGACGACGACGATGCCGATCCGGCTCGGCGCCCGCAGCAGCGAGAACACGGGAATGACGGCGAACAAGACGCGATACAGCCCGGCCGCCGGACCGAACGAGATCCAGAATGCCAGCCCGCCTGTGAGGGCGTAAAAGCCGATCACGTCACGCCGCATGCCAGTAGCAGCGAGCGCCCGGCTGGGGCGCACTGGGGCCGCGTCGGCCGGAACTGGTGCCGAGGGGGCATGTGCCCCCGGACGCGAGGCGCGCCAGGCCTGCACCGCGCCCCAGACGCCGCCGATCAGCGTGATCGCGCCCGGAAACAGCACTTCGTTCCAGTGCTCGAGCCACGGCAGCATCCACCGGTGCGCCCATGCGCTCGAGGCCAGCCAGGCGCGGCCGTCCGCGGAGTAGGTGGCGGCCTCCTCGACCGATCGCGTGAAGCCCAGCTCGCTTTGCACGCGGACGTAGGGCAGGAAGAACGGGAGCACGAGGCCGATCGCCGTCGCCGCCGCGACGGCGCCGCACGCCCAGTAGTCGACCTCGCGCCAGCGGCCGCGGGTCAGCCCGAACCAGACCAGGCCCAGCGCGGTCAGCAGGCCGGCGAAGATGCCGTAGTAACCGCAGGCCAGCGCCTGTACCGCGAGCGCGAGGCCGAGGACGACGCCGCGCCCGAGCGACGGGGCGTCGACGGCGCGGTGCAGCGCCAGCATCGCCGCCGGCAGCCCGAAGAAGAGCATCAACTGGATATGGGCGGTGCGGGCGAACAGGAACGGGCAGAACGCGAAGCCGATCGCCGCTACGATCGCCGCGCCGGTGTCGTGCGACAGGTAGCGGGCCAGGGCGTAGGCGGCGACGAACGCCAGGCCGATGCCGACGAGCATCGCCAGGTTGTGCGTCGCGTAGGGGTTGCCGGTCAGCAGGTGGGCCGGCAGGCCGAGCACACCAGCGACGACATTGTTCTCGGAGTACGCCAGCGTGTCGCGATGCGGCACGAAGATGTTGGCATCGAACAGGCCGGCGGGGTTGGTGGTGAGCGCGTGCGACACCCAGGCCACGCACCAGACGCTCCAGTGGCCGTCGCCGGTGTCGAACCGGCCGACGCTGCCGAGCCGCGGCGCGATGGGGTAGGTGAAGACCGTCGTCAGGACGAGGGCGAGCGCCGCGATCGCGCCGCCGCGCACGAGCCTGGCCCGCGCGCTCGTGGAGGCTTGGTCGCGCGGCAGGGGCATCGGCCGGCGTATGGTAGCATGCGCTCCCGTCCGGAAAATGGCCCGAAAACTGCCCCGATCGGGCCTGCTCGCCGCCCTCTTCACGGGCGTCGCCCTGGTCCTCACGCTCGGGACGCGCAGTCTTCCCGCACCTGACGGATCCTGGGTCGCCATCCTGCCGGCGATGCCGGTCGTCATCGCGCTGCCGATGATCTGTCTCGCCGCGGCGCTGGCGTGGGGCCTGGCCTCGCGTCGCTGGCCGAGACTCCTGGCGTGGCCGGCCGCAGCCTGGTGCCCCGTGCTGATCGCCACGCTGCCGTGGCTCCCGCTGCCGCTGCCGGCGGCGCGCTTTGCCTGGCTCGGTCCGATGGCCTGGCTGCCGTGGCTCGCGGCGATTGCCACCGGCGTCGCCTGCGTGGTCGCGGACGCGCCCGTGTGGCCGCGGGCGATGACGGAGCGACGGCGCGGCGGCTGGCTGGCCGGCGGGCTCGCATTGGTCGTCTTCGCCGCGAGCTACGGCGCCGTGCACGCGATCCTGCCCGGCGGCGATGAGCCGCACTACCTCGTGATCGCCGAGAGCCTGCGGCGCGACGGCGATCTGGCGATCGACGACAACCACGTGCGCGGCGACTACCTGGCGTTCTTTCGCGGCGAGCTCCCGCCCGACTATCTGCGCCGCGGCGTGGACGGCCGCATCTATTCGATTCACGCGCCTGGCTTGCCCGCGCTGCTGCTGCCGGCCTTCGCCGTCGGCGGCTACGGCGGCGCGGTCGCGGCCCTGCTGCTGGCGTCCGCATGGGGCGCGGCGGTCCTGTGGCGACTGGTGCGCGACGTCACCGCCGATGCCGGCGCCGCGTGGTTCGCGTGGGCCGCGGCGGTGCTGTCGGCGCCGATCGTGTTCCACAGCTTCACGGTGTTTCCGGATGGTGTGGCTGGCGTCGCGACGCTCATCGGCGTACGCGCCCTGGCGGAACTTGCCGGCGCGCGCCGCGATCGCGATCCGTCGACGCCGGCGTCCTGGGTAACGCTCGTGACCAGCGGCGCGGCGCTCGCCCTGCTGCCGTGGCTGCACACGCGCGCGGCCGTGATCGCGGTGGTCTTCGGGCTCGCCATTGCCGCGACGTGCCTGTGGCGACGCACGCCGTGGCCGCGCCTCGCGGCGTTCGCGATCGTTCCGCTGCTGAGTGCTGCGGGCTGGTTCGGCTACTTCGCTCGCGTGTACGGCGCATGGATCCGCGTGCCCGGCCTCGGCGTGCCGCTGGTACCGGACCCCTCGGCACCCTACGGCGGCTACACGCAGACCGCGCTGGCGCAGGTGCCGGCCGGCGTCGCCGGGCTGCTGCTCGACGCCCAATTCGGACTGTTCGGCGTCGCTCCGATCTTCGTGCTGGCGGCGCTCGGCCTGGTGTGGATGCTGGCTGGCTCGCGGAACCCGGCCGACACACTTCCGCGACAGATCGCCGGGGTCCGCATCGTCGGCGCGGCGATCGCCGTCGCCTTCGTCGGCTATCTCGTCGCCTCGGCGTCCTATCGCATGTGGTGGGGCGGGGCGAGCGCGCCGGCCCGCTTCGTCGTGCCGATGCTGCTGCCGCTGGCGCTGCCGATCGGCGTGGCGTGGAGCCGGGCGCGCGGCGTCGCGACGCGGGCGCTGGCCCTCTCCGCCCTGATCGTCACCGCCGGCGTGACGCTGATCCTCGTCGGCGTCGACGACGGGCGCCTGGCCTACGGCAGCCGGACGGCGGTTGCCGGCTGGACGCGTTGGGTGAGTCCGGCCGTCGACCTCGCGCGGGCGCTGCCCGGCGTCCATCGCAGCACGCCGGGTACGGCGGCGGTGCTGGCAGCGGTCTGGGCCGGCGCGGCGGCCATGGGGTGGCTGGTGATCGTCGCGATCGCCCGCGGCGCCTCGCTCGGCCGCGCCCGCGCGCTCGCCGGGCTCGTCATCGGCCTGGTGGCGACGGCGGGGATCGGCGTCGCCTGGCGGATCGACGGCGGATCCGCCGATCCACGCCTGCCCGGCGGCGCCGAGCAGGCGGCGCTGGCGGCGTGGCAGCGGCACCCCGGGGCGACGCTGGTCGAGAGTCGCGGCATCGGCTTCCACCGGGCGAGGCCGCCCGTGGTGCGGATGCACCTGGTGCTCGAGGCGCGACCGGTCGGCGCCGGCCGTCAGCTCCGGCTCGAGCTGCCGCCGCTGGCACCAGGCCGCTACCGGTTCACGCACATCGCGCCGCTGCCGTCGGCGCTCACCGTGCGAGTCGGCCGCTCCGGGCTCGACTGGCGGCGCCTCGACCCTGGCGCGGTCTCGACGCTGGACGTCGACGTGCCGGTGACGGTGCCGGCTTCAGCGGCGTGGCCGCTCGACGCGTCGGGCGTGCTCACCGCAGCCACGCCTCGGACGTTGACGCTCGAGCCGCTCGGTCTGGCGCCGTCGGCGACGGGCCGGTCCGATGTCGCCCGCCAGGTGGTGCGCTACGGCGCCCACGATGTCTTCTTCCTCGACGAGGAGAGCTACCCGGAACCGTCGGGCTTCTGGGTGCGGCCCGGTCGATCGCGGGTCGTGGTGGGGGAGACGGCCGGCCCGCTCGGCCTGTTCGTCCGCAACGCGCCGGTCGCCAACCAGGTGCGGCTCACGGCAGGGCTGTGGCAGCGCACGCTCGACCTCGCACCCGGTCAGGAGATCCGCGTGGAGGTGCCGCCAACCGGGCGCGCCACGCCGATCGAGATCCG
>JANOIR010000150.1:0-19606 GCA_031407765.1 Vicinamibacteraceae bacterium | reverse complement strand
CGCTCTCGTCTCAACGTCAGCCTGCCTGGTCTGCCGCGCGACGTCGCCCAGGCCCTGGTCGACGCCGCGCATCAGACGTGTCCGTATTCCAAAGCCACGCGGGGCAACATCGACGTCACGATCAACCTCGCGTAGGCCGATCCACCAGGCAACGGAGCTCGCGCATGACTATCGCCACTGCGGTACCGCACGCTCTTCTGACGGACGTTCTTGATGCCCATTGCGGCCTTGATCGGTCGCGCACGTTCAGCCAGGTCTCGGCGACAGTCGTCTCGGGCGGTTTCCTCTGAGGGATGAAAGGCCTTGACGTCGACGCGACGCCCCGCATCATGACGTCGGCATTCCGTCGTCAATGGACCCGTACCGAGCCGTTCGGCCATCGCGACTGGCACATGACCTACGAGCCGGGCCGTGTAGCGATCACATCGAAGGCCGGCGAGATCATCGCGGAGCAGGAGAACCCGCGAGAGAGCTTTGTCGGGCACGCATGGGAGACGCCCTGGACGCCACTGCAGCTGGCCTACTTCAACGGCTACGCGATGTGGACGTACTACAACCTGCCGTTCGTGCTCGGCGAACCTGATTTCACCGTGGCTGAGATTCCGTCGTTGACTCAGGACAGGCTGTTGTTGAGGGGCTTGCGAGTACGGTTTCCGCCCGACGTCCATACACACTGCGCGGAGCAACAGTTGTACTTCGACGCCAGCGGCCTACTGCGCCGTCAGGACTACGAAGTCGATGTGGCCGGGAAGACCCGAGCGGCGCATCTGATTTCCAACTAGGTCGATGTTCAAGGCTTGCGGTTGCCGACGGTACGGAGGGTCTTCCTGCGGAACCAGGACGGCACACTCCAACTGGACAAGATGCCAGTGTCTGTGGACCTCTGCGAGTTCGAGCTGAGCTCGATTCGCGTCGCGCGTGTCGAACACACGTCGCCTGCCCTTGAGTGAGCTAGTAGCAGCCCGTGGTGACAGTCCCGCGAAGCACCGAGGCGGGCGAGGCGCCAGGCGATCAAGGCGGGAGGAGGGCAAATATCGTGGCCCTCCCGAGAACCTCACACGTTACCCGTTCGGCAATGCCGCTGGTTCCCTTGTCCATTCGTGAGCTCCTCGTCGATGCTTGGCGCTGCCGTCAATGCTCCGGCACCGTGCACGTCGGGAACTCGAGGAGCGCTGTGTTGCCCTTGTAACCGAGCTCGTCGAGCAGACCGGCGCGGGACGTGTAGTAGCCGTCCGCGGTGAGGTTCTTGAGCAAACGAAAGAATCTCACCGGCACGTCCGCCGGGGACATCGGCAACGCTGACGGCGAAGCAGGAGCATGTGGGCGCTGCTCAGTCTCCGTCTTGTCGGTCCTGGGCACGTAGAAGGTGCGGTCGCCACCGGCGCCGCCGCCCCGGTACCTGGCGGTCAAGGTTGCCCGCTGCTGCCGATCCACTTCATCGCTCAGCGGCTGCAGCATCTGGATCTGCTGCGCCTCGCTCACGATGAGAAAGCGTTCGGCGAAGAGTTCGCGCGACCGGTCATCGATCCACTCCACGCCAGCCCGCATCAGCCCCTGATGCTCCGGGTTCAGCGAGACGACGCGATCGACGTACTCCGGCACACCCGCGCCTACTGCGCCGGCCGTGTCAGTCGCAGGAATGATGAGATCGGCCAGTCGCGAGATCAGCTCGTATTCGACCGTGCCGAAAAAGCTCGGCTTGTAGGCCTCCGTGCGCGGCGCACCCGGCTTCGCGTCCTTCACCTGAACGTGCTGGCCGTAGAGCTCGTCGGCCGGGAACGGGAAGGCACACGTGGCGCCGATCGCGCCCAGAATCTTGAGCGTCTCTCGACGGGTCCCGCTCATAGTTCCCCCTTCTGCAGTCGCTCGCCAATGTGCACGGCGGTGCGGGCCGCAAGCGCCATGATCGTATGGGTTGGATTCTTCTCGGAGGAGGAGGGAAACACGCTCCCATCGACCACGTAGAGGTTCGCCACGTCGTGCGTCCTGCAGTCGGCGTTCACCACCGCTGATCGCGGATCGCTCCCCATGCGGCATCCGCCCAATTCGTGGTTCGTCGCTGGTTCGGCCGGGACCGATAGGATTTCCGCGCCCGCCTGCTCCAGCATCGCCAGGCTCCAATTCACCATGTCGTTGAACAGCTTGCGCTCGTTCTCGGCCCAGTGGACGTGCCGGCGCGCCCGGGGCAACCCGAAGGCATCGAGCTGCCCGTAGTCGAGATCGACGAACGACTGCGCATTCGGCAGCATCTCGCCATACGGCGTGAACTGGAAGAAGGCGGGATACGACCGCTTGACCGACTCCTTGTAGGCCCGGCCGAAACCGCCTACGGACCGTGCCCATCCCACCATTCTGCGGTTCTGATAGTTGAGCTGCGCGCCGAAGCTGCGCGCGTAGTCGCGTTTCCGCCCATGCATGAACGAGGGTAGATACGCGTGGTCGAGGAATCCTTCGTCGTTCGTCGTCCGTGTTCCGCTGAGCTCCTGCAAAAAGCACTCGATCCCGCCCGTGAAGTGCGGAATGAAGTGCCGGCCGAGCGCGCCACTCGAATTCGCCAGGCCCGTCGGATGCAGGCTCGACCGCGACATCAACAGCAGGGCCACGCTTTGGACGCATCCGCAGGCCACGACCACGCATCGGCCGCTCACCTCGCCGTCGCGCTTGTGGACCCGATTGAAGAACCCGACGCCGGTCGCCCGATTGTCCTTCGAGACCAGCACCTCCCGAACGATTGAGTCGGAGAAGACCGTGACGCGACCCGTCTTCTCAGCAGGAGCGATGTGCACGTCCGCCGAGTTGTACTTCGCGACCACGTCACAGCCCGCCATGCAGTTCCCGCAGAAGTGGCAGGCCGGGCGGGTCGGCGTGGAGACGGACAGCGTGGCCTTCCTCACGTGAATCAGGTCAGCGCCCAGCTTGCGCGCACCGCGCTGCACGATCAGGTCGCTGCATTTCATCGGGACCGGCGGCAGGAAGATGCCGTCGGGCAGGTCCTCGAGGTGGTCGAGATTTCCGCAGACGCCGACCTCGCGTTCGATGATGTCGTAGTACGGCGCGAGGTCTGTGTAATCGATGGGCCAGTCCTCTCCTGCCCCTTCGGACGACCTCCCCTTGAAATCGCGTTGGCTGAACCGGAGTGCCACGGCGTTCCAGAGCATGGTCTTCCCGCCCACGCCGCGGGTGCGCTCGGAATCGAAACCGCTCTTGCCGGGCCTCATGGTTGGTATGTGCCGGTTCGGGTAGTCGAACGGCATCGCGTGGGTATTGAAGTCGGTCCGCGTGTTCACCCGGGGCCCGCCTTCCACGATGGCGACTCGCGCGCCGCGCTGGGCCAAGTGTGCTGCGAGCGTGCCGCCGGCCGCACCCGAGCCCACGATCACGACATCGAACATGGTGCGTTGCATGTATTTCGAGACCCAACCGCTCCCGAACCTTCAGACATCCGCCCTCACACCGGATCCGCGCTCGACCCTTCAGCCGCGCGCGTTGGCGGCAACCCGGCAGGGCTAATCATCGCTCCTGGCGAGTTTACCGCGGTCACGTTGCCGCTCGGGGCGCACCCTCCTCGTGCGGGATTCGTTGCAGGCCCTAACGAAGGCATTGCCTGACGAGTTCGTGCGGGTCCATCGGTCGGCAATCGCGCGAGACCCACGTACGTGTTTGGCATTGACGGGCTTCACGCGCTTCACCCCGCCATGACATGTGCCGATGCGGTGCTCTTGGCCTCGAAGCGATGATCGAGCGTAAGGCCGCCACGTTCCGGCGGAATGTCGAGCGCACTCTCAAACGGACGCCTTCGAAACGGTGAACGGACTCGCAAGCGGCCATGTCGAACACCTACGTAGCCGCCAGTACAGAAACGCCGGCCACGCCGTTGATGCAACTGAGATGAGGACGCGCCGCCGATACGGCGCCGAGCCCCACATCGTCACAAGGAGCTGTCATGGCAAGAGTCAACAAGCTGGTTTCCGTGCTCGCCAGGATTCATCCCGAAGCGTTCGACGCGATCTTTCCACACGGGCCGGTCCTGGCGCAGCGTGGGGTGTTCGGACGGTCGGCGCTGGTGGGCATGAGTCTGGTGGGCGCACGCGCAAGCGACCTCAATCCGCAGCCGCTACCGCCGAAGGCCGAACTAGAAGTCGCAGCGGCCACCGTGGCGCGGGACATCGCGCTCGCCGCGGTGGCTGCCGAAGCTGCCGGCACCGAGGGCGGCCGACGGCTGGTCAAAGAGGCCATCGACGACTGGTGCGGCAACGGCCGGCCGCGCTTCCCGATCCCCTGGCCCGGCCCCTGGCCGTTCCCGTTTCCGTTTCCGCCCGAGCCGGAACCGCACCCGGAGTGGGACGTCACGACCTCGCAGGTGGTCGGCGCGCTGAGCCTTGCCGCGATCGCTGCTCGCCTTCCTCTCGGCGACATACGCGACGCTCTGATGAACGGCGCGGAACAGCTGCTCGACGTCGCGATCGGCTGACCCGAACGTCGCACGCAACCGCTGGCGCGGGAGCGCGCCATCGCGCCGGCGGCCCATGATTTGCCGTCCTCTACCGACCTCGCGGTCCTTGAATCGCAGCACGTGTCCGCAGTTCCTGTACTGCCAGCCCGGCACCCGGGAAGGCTCACCGACTACGCCAGGAAGCGGCTGGTCACTGACCTAGTACTGTTCGAACATCCGCCGGATTTCCTTTGGATCCATTGTCTTCGTCAGCGCCAGCATCAAGAGGACCCGCGCCTTCTGCGGATTCAGATTGTCGCCAGGCACGATGCCGATCTCGTCGTACTCTGGTCGGCCAATCACGCGACCGTTGCCGACGCGCGACGAGCGGACGATGACGGGGCGAGCGGTGGCGGGCAACTTCGAGAGCGCGGTCACCTTGGCCATCTCGAACTTCGACAAGGCGCCAGCCCCGGTCCCTGCCAACACCAGTCCCTTCGCCTTCTGTGCCACGGCCGCCTCGATCATCGCGGTGTCTGGTTCGACATACGAATAGACGATGTCGACTTTCGGCAACTGCGTGAGATTGCTGACATCGAACTCCGAATCGACCGTGTGGCGCCGCGTGCTGGCTCGGTAGAACGCCACCTTGTCTGCGTCCACGTAGCCAAGCGCGCCCAACTCTGGCGACCGAAACGTTTCTACACGATGGGTGTTGGTCTTGGTGACGTCGCGCGCGCTATTGATCTCGTCGTTCATGACAACCATCGCGCCCTTGCCGCGAGCGTCACGGGCAATCGCGGTACGGACAGCGTTCAGAAGGTTGAGTGGGCCATCAGCGCTGATCGCGGTGGCCGGCCGCATCGAGCCCACCAGGACGACGGGGCGATCCGACTTCACCGTCAGGTTGAGGAAGTAGGCGGTCTCCTCGAGCGTATTGGTGCCATGCGTCACGACGACGCCGGCGACCGCAGGGTCGTCCGCCAGGATCCGATTGATCCGTTTGGCGAGTCTCAGCCAGAGGTCCAACGTGATGTCGCTGCTGACGACGTTCGCCATCTGCTCGACCTTGACGTCGGCGATCTGCTTGATCTGCGGCACCGCATCGACAAGCGCCTGACCGAGCAACGTCCCCGCCCTGTAGTTCGACAGATCCGTCGGCGACGAACCAGTGCCGGCGATTGTGCCACCCGTCGACAACACCCATACAGTCGGAAGCGCGGCGGCGGTCGGGGACTGGGCGGCGACCGGCGCCACCCCAGCGATCAGAGCCAGACTCGTCGCTGTCACGCGACACCGGATACTGCGATGGTGCGAGAAGAGTGACACGCCATCCCCCCTTGGGAGTACCGACCCAGCGGCCGAACCCCTTGAATTGCAACGTCGCCTAGACATCAACGCGCTGCCCCAACGGTGCGAGAACAGGATTATCTCTGTTCTGCTCTGTATCCAGTTGTGTGAAGGCCACGCGACGAGGATCGCGAGCCAATCACTTTCCGCGTGCGATTCTCTCGGACGAGATCGAAGTGATCGACCCCGCAGCTTCGAACACACGGTCGGACGAACTCGTCATGTCGCAGCCGCGGCACGAAGCCACTCCTGACAGTGCGCGACCGTCGGCGGGACCACGTCTTTGCCGGTAAACGCCACGACGGCCGTGGCTGGCAGCCGTGTGGTGCCGGTGAGGACGATGACGGTGGTCGCCAGCTTCCGCCCGTAGGCCGGCGAGACCCAGCTCGTGGCCAGCTCGAGCCGCGCCTCGGGAGGAGCCTCGAGCACGACGAACGCCAGCTCCGTCGCCCCACCTCTCAGCCGCACGACGGCACCGTCGAGCGTCGCGGACACCGCCGGGTCGAGGTGGAACCGCCACGTGAGGCGACGACCACCCTCACCTCGAAGCGTGTCACGGCACAGGACGACCCCTGGTGATGGGGGAAGGAGGATCTCGCGAGTATGGCGGACGGGGGGCGACAGGCGGTCGTACCCCGTATGGCTGCCGGCGACATACTGGCCGTCCGCACGGTCGTGCCACGACACGTCCACGGGCCGCGCGTCGTCCTGGAGCCGGAAGAGATCGTCTGGCGTCACGTAACGATTGAGCTCCTCGTCGTCCACCTGCACCACGTTGTGCGCGGCCGTGCTGCGGAACTGGTTCCGCCACGCCACGGATGCCGTGTAGACGTAGGCGCCGCAGTCGGTGACGACGTTCAGGCCATCCAGCCAGAGCTCGAAGCCGAGGACGTCGTTGTGGCCGTGACCGCCGCGGCCGCGCATGCCGACCGGGCCGCAGTCGAGGAACAGATGGACGCGCGGCGATTCCAGCACGAAGAAGCCGCCATCGGGAAAGGCCCGCACGCCGGACGGTCGGTCCGGTGACGGCGTGATTGCCGCAAATGTGGCGGCGCCGCGGGGTCCGAGCAGCCAGAACGCGTCCTCGCGGAATTCGCCGGCCGCGCGACTGAAGTCTGGCCGGTCGAACAGCACGGCGCCGAGCGCCAGCAGCTCGCGGTGATCGTTGAGGCGATCCGGTCCGAGCCTCTGGACCCGTCCCTCGTCCACGTCGCCGACCAGCGGAGCGCGGCCGTCCGGCTTCGAGTAGGCCGCGGTGAACGCCATCATGCGCTCGAGGCGCGCCCAGGCGTCCGGCGGCACGGCATCACCGGCACGCTCCAGCAGGAGGAAGCTCGTGGCAAACGCTTCGAGCACGAGCCGGTGGTAGGACAGGGCGCACTCGAAGTCGACCCCGTCGGGCGATGTCTGCGACGCGATTTCCGCGCAGACCATCGCTCGGCCCTGCGCCAGCCAGGCGCGTCCGGCGGGCGATCCCCCGAAGAACGTGCCCAGGAAGACGAGGCCCACCGCGTCGAGCAGATAGTGGTTGCCGGGCGTGTCCGAGTGCTCGATGTTGGCCGCGATGAACTCGCCGTGGAGCACGAGCGCGCGGAGGAACCGCCGCCGGAATGCCGGATCGGCAAAGGCCGCCGATGCCGACAGGAAGTGAAAGGCCCAGATCCAGCTCACCGCCCGCAGCGCCACTTCCATCGTGCAGGTCCAGTTGACGCCGTATCCCCACGGGTTCGACGTGAGCCAGTCGGTGATCTGCGCCACGACCTCGCCCGCGAACCGCTCGTCGCCGGTCAGCCACCAGGCTTGCCCGAGCAGCACGAAGTGCTGGCAGCGGCTCAGTTCCCACGGCACCTTCACGTCGCACGGCTTGTCGAGCAGGACGCAGCCCACGTGACGGTGGAACCGCCGCGGCCAGCGATGCGAGGTCTTGAAGTCCTCGTGCCAGGGAAGCGCGCCGGGCAAGCGGATCGGGCCCGATCCGAGCAGGTCGAACTCGTGCTCCAGCGCGCGCTCCGCACGGGCGAGCAGCCGGGAACGACCCTCTGGAAAGACCTGATCGTAGGCGTGGACCCACGATGCGCGATCGCCTGCGGCCAGGAAGAACGGTCCGCGCGCAAGGCGATCCCACCAGGCATCGAGGCTCGTCGCGCCGGACCGTCGCAGCAGCGCGGCATCCGTCAGGAGGTACGGGCGAAGGCGGGTCCACGGCCAGCGCAGTTCGTGGCGCAGCTCGTCGAGCGCCCGCGCGACGAGCTGCCGGATCGGCCGCCGCCGCGCCCTGGCCGCCAGTCGTCTGACGCCTTCAATCGTCATGCGCGCGGCGATTCCACCCAGCCATCGTACCAGGCCGCCAGGCTGAACACCGCCCAGAGGGCACGGTGTGGGTCTCGATTTTCAGCCCTTTGGAACCCGACCCTGAAGGGCGCTGGCACGCCGCCGCCACGCCTCGAGCGCGGTGCGCGCGCCCGTCCATTTGCCTTGTTCGGCGCGGACGAATCGGCTGTACGGCCCGATCCCGTCGGTGAGGCGCTGGGCGCTGCGGTCGCGCGCGGTCACGAACTCGCTGCGCAGCGCGACGGCGAGCCGCTGGCGCAGATCCGCCACCTTCTGTTCGAGCTCGCTCCGGGCACGACGCCGCTTCGCCGGCAGGATCAGCATGCCGATCGCGCCGAGAACGCTGGCAGCGAGGATGCCGCTGACGTCGGCCGCGGCCGTGGTCGCGACGACGCTGACGAGCGCGCCCAAGCCGAGCGCGCTGGCCCCCATCGCGGCGGCAGCGGCCACGGCCGTGCGTGCGCCGTCGGCGAGTGCCTGGGCCTCGGCACGGCGGTCGAACGTCTCCACCACGCGCTGTGCCTGACGACCGACTGAGTCGAGGAGGGCGCGCCGATCCGTCTGGAAGGCGCCGACGTCTTCGCCGCCGAGCATGCGATCGCCATGTTTCCGGCCACGCCCCGCCAGCTGCGCGGCGAGGGCTTGCCACTGCCGGAGGTCCTGATCGACGAGCCAGTCGATCAGCTCGGAGACGCGCCGCTCGACGATCACCGGTGCGTCGGCGACGACGCGTTCCTCGAACTCGCGCTGTATGCGCGGCCGGTTCAGGAGATCGAACACGCGGCCGATGCGCAGGGTGTCGTCGAGGAACGCCTGACCGCGCGCCTCCATCTCGACCAGCGTCTTCTCGACCGCGATCATGCGCAGCTCGAACCCGCGCTCCAGATCCTCGCCGTAGAGCGCCAGTTGTCGGGTCGTCGCGTCGAGCGCCTCGATGTCGTCGGCCAGCACGGCGAGGCGATCGGCGGCCAGCGCCTCGTAGCGTGACGCCAGCGCGTTGCCGACGCCGAGCGGGTTGGCCAGCTTCAGCCGGAAACGCTCCTCGTCGTCGAGGGTGTCCCGCAGCCATGTCTCGAGCGGCCCGAAGCCACTGGCCGCCAATTGCTCGGGGTCGCCATGCTTGGCGCGCCAGGCACGCCGGGCACTGATCGCGAACTGCTGCGTGGCGGTCCCGAACAGTCGACACGCGGCCTGGTCCACGAACGCGAGCACCTGTGACAGCTCGCCCTCGCTCTCGAAGATGTCGGCCTTGTTGACCAGGACGACGATCTTCTTGCCCCAGTCGCGGATGGTCTGCAGGAACGCGCGCTCGGACTCGGTGAACGGGCGGTCCGCCGAGGTGATGAACAACACCAGGTCGGCCCGCGGCACGAACTCGCGGGTCAAGCGTTCGTGCTCGCGATGGATGGCGTTGGTGCCCGGGGTGTCGACGACCTGCAGGTCGCGCAGCAGCTCCACCGGCGCGGTCACGACGAGCGTGCCCGACGCATCGTCGCCGGAGGCGATCACCGGCCCGTAGCGAATCAGTTGGATGCGCGCCGTGGTCGGCGTCACCCCTTCCTCGAACACCCGCGTCCCCAGCAGGGCGTTGACGAACGCACTCTTGCCGGCGTTGAACTCGCCGACCACGACCACCAGGAATAGCTCGTCGAGCTGGCGCATGGACGCGATCAGCGCGGCCAGGTCCGACTCGCTGGCGGGCAGGCTCCCCAGCGCATCGCGCAGCTGGCCAAGGTGCTCCCGCACATCGACGAGCTGGCGCTCAGCGGCTGGCGTCAGGAGGCGGGACGCTCCGAAGGACACGCCCGATTGTAGCGCCCAGCCGCGCCAACTAACTTTTCGATACCGGAGCCAGCGCCGATTTTGGATTCACCGCGTGGGGATCCTTGACCGCGAACGACTCCGGCTTGGCCTTTGCACCATGACGCTGCACGTAGACTCGGGTGAACTCTGCCCCAAACAGCAGGATCTGGCACGAGTAGTACACCCACAGCAACAGGATCATCATCGAACCCGCGGCGCCGTAGCTCGAGGCGATGTTGCTCTGGCCGAGGTACAAGCCTATGACCTGTTGACCGATGGTGAAGAGCACGGCCGTCACGGCGGCGCCGGTCGTCACGTCGCGCCAGCGCAGACGCACGTCAGGCAGAAAACGGAACAGCAGCGCAAACAGCCCCGTCGTCACCAGCAGCGACACCAGCGCGCTGCCGGCCTTCCACAGCAACGGCATGGCAGGGGACAGATCGAAGAGCCAGGCGTTGAGCGCCGCCAGCGCCGCCGTCACCGAGAGCGACACCAGGAGCAGAAATCCGATCGCGACCACCAAGCCGAAAGAGCGCAGCCGATCCATGACGAACGCCCTGATGTTCGTACCCGGGTTGGGCTTTACCCGCCAGATCGTGTTCAGCGCCACCTGCAGCTCGAGGAAGGCTCCCGTAGCGGCCACGAGGAATGCAATGCCCCCAACCACGGTGGCGAAAATGCCGGAGCGTTGTTGGCTGGCGCCTTCGAGGAGACTTTTCACAGCGAGCGCGCCCTCGCGCCCCACCAGATGATCGAGCTGGCCAACAATCTCGTCGCGTACCGCCTCCGCCCCGAACACCATGCCGGCAATCGCCGTAGCGACCAGCAGGACCGGGGCGATCGCGAATAACGTGTAGTACGCCAGCGAGGCGCCGAGGCGGGTGCAATCATCGTCCCACCAGGCCCGGGCCGCGGATCCGATCAGTCGCAGGATCACCGGCTTGCGCATGGATCTGAAGTATGCCGCACACCGGCCGCTGTACGCTTTCGCTGAACGACGTCGACTGATCGCACACCCCGCCGACCAGCACCGATGCCCAACCTGATGCGCTTCCGACCGTCTCAGAACTTGACTCGCACACCAAGCCGCACGATCCGCGACGAGGCAAACTGTTCGTCGCTGCCGACGTTGCTCTGCGTATCCGAACTGGCCAGCACGTTGGTCACGCCGTTGCTCGGCACGTCGTTGATCAGGTAGTCGGTCAGATTGAGGAACGGTGAATCCTGATTCACGCTGAACTGCGGATGATTCAGGATGTTCTCGAACGTGGCGCGAAATTCGGCGCTGGCACCACGTGCCCGGAGGATGGTCTTGTACAGCCCCAAGTTCACGACCCAGTTGCCCGGCCCTTCGATGATGCCCCGTTTGGCGTTGCCCGTGCTGCCGGGCGCCGGCAGCGCGAAGGCTCCGAGGTTGAACCAGCTTATGCGCGTGCGATCACCGTCGACCGGGCCAATCACGTCTGGCCGCCAGGATTCACCGAAGAACGGCACGGTCTCGAGACCGCGTCCGGTGTTCGCCGGATAGATCGGATCCGTACCGTACGCGAAGTACGGGGTCAGCAGGTTGCCGCTGCGCGCCTGGACGATGCCACTCACCGTCCAGCCGCCGACCACCGCCTCCGCCCAGCCAGGCAGCTCGCGCAGGTGCGTCTGGTTGCGGCCGACCGGCAGCTCCCAGGTGGCGTTCATGATGAAGCGATGCTTCGGCACCTGCGGATCCGGCCCGCGATCCTGCTCGATGTCGTACGGGTTGTACTGCACCACGCCGAGACTGGAGTTGCCGAGATCCGGCGCCGTGCTCTCCGACGCCGCGCGCGTGTAGGCGGCCTGGATCGACACACCCCGATGGAACCGGCGGTTGGCCTCGATCTGGAGCGCCCTGAACCAGCCGTCGCCGGCGTTCAGCACCGCGTTGAGGAACGGGTCGAGATTGGGATACGGCAGCCGCGCATGATCGGCCGGATCGTCGAGGTCGAAGGGCGTCGTGCTGGCCGGCATCGTGTTGAGATCGCGATTCACCAGCAGCTTGCGCATCTCGCTGCCGATGAAGCTGACACGCACGCCGACATTCGCACCGAGGTCTCGCTCGACCGTGAGGTTGTACTGCAGCACCTGCGGGCTCTGCAGGTCCAGATCGACCGCGTTCACGCCGAAGAAGCTGCGCGGACTGACGCTGCCGGTGGTGAAGCCCTCTGCGAGGGTCGGCTGACTGCGGCGGATGCCGTAGCGGAACGGCGAGCGCGACAACGCGTCGCGAATGCCCTGCGCCGCCGCGGTCGGATAGAACAGTCCGGTGCCGCCGCGGACGACGGTGGCCTTCGACACGCGCCAGGCGAAGCCGACGCGCGGGCTGACGTTGTTGGTGTCTGTGCTGACCAGGCTCGGTCCGACACCGGCCTGCGCCGCCGTTACCTGCGGCACCGACGCCGTCGCCTCGGGCGACAGGTACTGCGCGATGCTCGCATCGGGCAGCACCAGCGAGCCGGTCTTCGGATCGAAGTTGATCAGCAGGTTGTGCTTCTCGACGAAGTTGCCGAGGTACTCGTAGCGCACGCCCGCGAACATGGTGAGCGCTTCGCTCACCTTCCAGTCGTCCTGCGCGAAGACGCCGAACTCGTTGGCGGCGGCGTCGAGCGGAGACGTGCCGCGCGTGTTGATCCCCACGTCGCTGCGCAGTGGCCGGCCGAGCAGGAAGTCGCTGAACGAGTTGCCGGTATAGGCGCCGCTGAACGTGTAGGCGCCGGCCGCGCCGGTGACGCCGAGCGAAAAGCCGTCCACCGCATGGTTCCGCGTGTAGAACCCGCCGAACTTGAGCGAGTGACGGCCCTTGACGAGCGTCAGCGTATCGCTGATCGTCGTCTGCTCCTGCCGGGTGTCGCGATTCGCGTTCGCCGACGGATCGCTGATGGACCGGATCGCGTTCGTGCCCTGGAACGCGAACGCCGGGAACCCGCGCAATCCAGCCGCCGTACCCGGCACCTGCAGGCCCAACTGCGCCGCCACTGTCGAGGCGTCGTACTGGCTCTTGCGATTGCCGCGATCCCGGTTGTGGCCGGCGCGCAGCTCGTTGAAGACGGCGCCGCCGAGAATCGCGTTCCAGCTTCCGGTGACCGTCCTCGAACCGAGACGACGATCCTGGACGCCAAGATTGGGAAAGCCGCTGGCTTCGAACGACGTGCCCGGATCGCGACGTTGATCGCTGACACGCACGAACACCGAGTGTGTGGACGAGAGCTCATGATCGACGCGCGCGTCCCAGCGATTGCGCCGTGTCTCGAGATTGTCGAAGTATTGCGCGCGGCCGAGGCCGGAGGCCAGTGGCGCGAGGTTGGCGTGTGGGTAATAGAAATTCAGGATCTTCTGTGCCGCCGGATCGAGCCGGCTGGCCGGGATCCTGTTGCCCGCGAACGGCAGCCCCGTCTGCGGATCGACGATTCTCAGCGTCGTCGAAGAGAAATCGCCGCTTCGCATCGCATCCGTCGGCACCGTAATCGTCGTGCCGCCGCCGACCTGCGCCTGATTCGATCCTTCATAGTTCACGAGGAAGAACGTCTTGTCGTGCGCAATCGGTCCGGCGAAGGTCGCGCCGTAGCGGCGCTGGTGCGTATCGAGCAGCGGATTGCCGCGTTGCAGGCCGGCCAGTGTCTGCCCATACGGCAGCGCGTTCAGCCCATCGTTGTTGAGGTCGAAGAAGCCGCCGCCCGAGAACGCGTTGGTCCCCCGGCGCGTGGTGACGATCACGCCGGCGAGCCCGCCGTATTCGGCGCTGTAGGAATTCGAGAGCACCTTGACCTCGGAAATGGCGTCGAGGCCGGGGGCTGAATTGGTGATGCTGCCGAAGATGCCCCCAGTGGACGGCTGGCCATCCTGGATGTAGGTGGCGCCGTACGAGCGCGCGCCCAGGAATTTGAACCCGTTGTCGCGGTCGCCGACGATGTTGGGATTCAGGTACAAGAAGCTCTGCACATCCCGCGAGCCCTGGGGCAGCGTCTGGAGCTGCTGCGCATCCAGGCCGCTCTGAATCGCCTGACTTTCGCGCTGGATGACACCCGGGTCGCCAGTGACGGTGACCGTTTCCGTGCGATCGCCGACTGTGAGAGTGGCGTCGGCGCGGACGGTTTCGCCCGCGCGCAACACGATGCCGTTCTGCTGGAAGGCCTTGAAGCTGGGCGCATTGATCTCGACGCGATAGCGTCCGGCGCGCAAGTTCGGGACCTCGTAGTTCCCGCTGCCATCGCTCTCGCCGGTACGCGGCACGCCGGTGTCCTCGTCGGTCACCAGTACCGCGGCGCCAGCGACGGCCTCGTCAAGCGCGTCGCGGACCGTACCGCGGATCGTGCCCAGGGTGGATTGCGCGGCGGCGGGCGTCGCCGACAGACCCGGCAGCAGCGCGACGCAGACCAGCAGCAGCGGCAGCAGCGGCAGCAGCGGACGAGCCGGCGCGGCTCGAACAGTGGCGGCCATGAGCGGAATCCTCCTCCCGAACAGTCGGAAAGCGAGCGACCAGATCCTGCGGAAGGCTGGCGTTCACTATCTAGGACTTCCGTTTTTCCTGTGTCAAGCACAGGCATGGAGGACAACCGAACAAATAGGACGCGTGGCTTACCACGTGCGATAGCGGGCAACGTCGATCCAGACGCCGCCGCTCATCACGCGTTGCACGCTGCGGATGGCATGGATGTCGCGGGAGGGATCCTGGCCGAGGACGATCAGATCCGCCAGTTTGCCGACCTCGATCGTGCCCAGGTCGGTGGGCCGGCGCAGGGAGGCGGCGCTGGTCTGCGTCGCCGCCGTGATCGCCTGCAGCGGTGTGAGCCCCGACTCGACCAGCAGCTCCATCTCGCGCCAGGGGGCCTCTCCGCGGCCGGCGAACGGCACGGTGCTGTGGCCGCCGAGGGTGAGGCGGGCGCCGTGCCGGAAGGCCGCCAGCGTGAGCGCCTTCATCTGCGAGTAGCCCTTCAGGTCGATCGCGGACGTCAGCGTGCTGCCCTCGCGCGAGGTGCCGGCCCGCACTTCGAACGCCGCGAGGGTCGGATTGATGAACGGATGCGTGCGCTCGAGCACATCGTACAGTCGTCGCGCCTCGGCGCCTGCCAGGTCGGCGTCGGCGAACAGCGCGTAGCGCCCATCTCGCCGCGCATCGTTGGCGGCCAGCACCGCCTGTCGATACTGTTCGGCGCGCCGGACCGGGACGACGCTGGTGCCCATCGACGTGATGTGCTCGAGGCCATCCAGGCCCGCGAGGAGCAGGTCGCGGGCGTCGAGGATCTCGAGATGCGCGGTGCAGGGCACATCGTGCTCCCGGCACACACGCACCACGGCCATCGCGCTCGCGAGCGGCAGCCGGAAGTAGATCTTCAGCGCCGTGGCGCCATCGGCGATGTTGCGTTCCGCGGCGCGTCGCGCTTCTTCAGGATCGCGCGCGACGGTGGCATCGAGCGGATACGCGGGATGTTCACCATCGATGTGCGGACCGGCCAGCGCCATGCGCGGGCCGGGCAGATGCTCGCTGCGCATGATCGCCTTCAGCGAGTCGAACTGCTCGATCCATTGCCCGGGGTCGCGGAACGACGTCACGCCGTTGGCCAGTTGCCGGATGGCCAGCCTGGGATCGCGCTCGACATGGAAATGCAAATCGATCAGGCCAGGCATGACGACACGCCCGTCGAGATCGTTCCGCTCGGCGTCCGGCGGGATCACCGGCCCGGCCTCGCTCTCCCGCTGCACCGATACGATGCGATCGCCGCGTACTACGATGCGCATGTCGTCTCGGAGCGGAGCGCCGGTGCCATCGATCAGGCGGGCGTTGTCGAGGACGATTGTCGCTGTCGGCTGCGCGCGCACGGCGGCGACGCCGATCAGCAGCAACGGCAGCCACATCCACCGCAACGGCGCATTCACAGCGGATCGAGGCCGAGCTGGCGCTCGGCGTTGTCGTGATGGACCTGCTTGAGGATCGCCTCGGGCAGGCCGATGCCGTCGATACGGGCACGTCATGATATCTGTGTCGAGCACGACGACATCCTCGCACTTGCCAACCTCGATCGAGCCCGCGTCTTCTCGTCGAAGCTGGACCGTGCCGCGGCGCCGTCATCATGCGCAGCGCCTGACCACCAACCCATCGATCGTGCCCGTCGACCCGGCGCCGCCGTTCACAGCTGGAACACGAGAAACGCGCCGCGGAGGTTGGCGTTGCTCGCGGGCTTCGTCATGGTCGGTGCGTGGGCGAAAGCGTAGACGAACTGCGGGTTCGCGACGAAACAGGCCGCGCGCCAGCCGCTGAATCGCGCGAGCGCGCGGCCCATATCGGCGTAGAGCGCGAGCAGCTTCTTGTCGCCCTGCTCCGCGCCGATGCGCACGCCGTACGGCGGGTTGAAGCAGAAGACGCCTGGCCTCATGTCGCGCACGGCGGGCAGCCTGCGCTCGATGACGTCTGGCGTCAGCTCTCGCACGTCCTGTTGCCCGATGACGATTGCGTCTTCGTAGGGAGGACCAGTCAGCCCGGCGGCGCGCAGGTTACCCACCATCGCGGGAATGAGGTCCGGGTCGGCGTCGAGCGCGACGATCTGCGGTACGGTTCCTGGAAACAGGTCCGGTGCGTCGTGCGGCAGATCCGCGAACGCGGCGAGATGGCGGTGCGGGAGATCGGAGGGGCGACGAATGGCGGCGCCGGTTGCGAGACCGGCGGCCTCGATGGCAATCGTGGCGCCGCCAGCCATGGGATCGACCAGGGGCTCGGTGCGCGCGTCCCAGCGCGACAACATGATCAGCTGCGCCGCCATCGTCTCGCGCAGGGGCGCAGGCCCGGAGGCCACGCGCGCCCCACGGCGATGCCGGGCTCCGCCGCCGATGTCGATCCCGACGACTGTTCGCCGCGATTCAGGTGTTCCTGCGCGGCGCACGACGAACACGATGTCAGGTGAGTCGGCGTCGACGTCGGAGGCCACACCTCGTGACGCCAGGGCCTCGACGATCGCGTTCTTGACGACGCCGCGGAGCTGGAGTGGCCCCGCCTCGAAGTCGACCGAAGGCCCCACCTCGACCGAGAAGCGCAGGGATGGGCCGCCGGGAAGCCGGTCGTCCGACGAGAGCGCCGGCAGGAGATCGTCGAAGAGCGGCTCGAGGCGCACCGCGGTGCTCGAGCACAGATCCCAGGAGACCCGCGACGACGTGCGGTGATAGCACGCGGCTACCCAGGCGATGCACGCCTCGAAGGGATAGAGCAGCGTCGCTTCGTCTTCCCGCTTCGGCTTCTCGACGCGCACGGCGAAGGGCGAGCGCATCACGAGCCGCTTCAGCTCCGCCTCCATCACCCGGTTGGCGCCGCCAGAACCCGTCAGGCGCAGCTCGTTGCAACGCTGTGCGCTCACGTGTTTCCCGCGCGTCTGATCTCGAGCACGACCCGCACCGTGGCGATCATCACGGGCGAGTATACGGTCCGCGGAGGCCGACAGCAGCCGCCATCAACGATGAGGGTATCCTGCGTTGGTGCCCGAGCTGCCGGACATCCTCCTGTACATCCACGCGCTCGAGCCCCGGGTCGTGGGGCGACGCATCGAAGCGATCGAGCTAGGTTCTCCGTTCCTGCTGCGCTCGGTGGAACCGCGGCTGGATCACGCAACCGGCCGGACGATCGAGGGTCTGCGCCGTCTCGGCAAGCGGATTGCGTTCGAGCTGGACGGCGGGCTCTTCCTCGTCTTCCACTTGATGATCGCCGGCCGGTTCAAGTGGAGCGAGAAGAAGCCGGCAGCCGATCGCAAGCCCGGCGCGCGACCTTCGGCGCTGCTCACGATCCATTTCGCCCACGGCACGCTGACGTTCACGGAGGCTGGGTCCGTGCGCCGCGCGTCGCTGCACGTCGTCGACGGTGCCGTGGCACTCGCCGCACACGATCCCGGAGGGCTGGAGGTGCTCGACAGCGATGCCGCGGCGTTCGACCGCGCCTTGAAGCAGGCCAATCACACGCTCAAGCGCTCGCTCACCGACCCGCGCGTGTTCAGTGGCATCGGCAACGCCTACTCCGACGAGATTCTGCACGCAGCGCGACTCTCGCCGTTCCGGATGTCCCAGAGCCTCTCGGTCGACGAGAGCCGCCGCCTCTTCGAGACTGCGTGTGCGACGCTTGGCGAATGGACCGACAGGCTGCGTGAGCAGGCGGGCGGCGAGTTTCCCGCGAAGGTCACCGCGTTCCACGATGAGATGGCCGTCCACGGACGTTACGGGAAACCGTGCCCGCGCTGCGGCTCGCCCGTGCAGCGGATTGTCTACGCGGCGAACGAAGCCAACTACTGCGCCACGTGTCAGACCGAAGGACGCCTGCTCGCGGACCGGGCCCTCTCGCGACTGCTGAAGAAGGATTGGCCGCGCACGCTCGAGGAACTGGAGCGCCGCCGCAGTGGCCTCGAGCCGGGGGGCGCTCATCGCCACGAACGGTAAGAGTCTGGTGCGCACCGCCCGCTGCTACACTGACGACCATGCTGAGTCACTCTGTGTCCGTCGTTGCCCTGGTGGTCGCTGTGTCCTTGCAGGCGCCGGCCGGGCAGAAGACCGCCGCGCCGGGTTCAGCAGCGGAGGCCGGTTGGACACATCTCTTCAATGGGACGGATTTGACCGGTTGGAGGGTCAGCAAACCCGAATCGTTCAAGGTCGAGAACGGCGCGATTGCCGCGAACGGCCGCGCGAGTCATGCCTACTACGACGGCCCGTTCCTCGGGCACACGTTCCGGAACTTCGAACTGAAGGTGGAAGTGATGGTGCGGGCGAACGCGAACGGCGGGTCGAACGGTGGCGTCTACATTCTCACCGCGTTCGAGGAAAAGGGCGGCAACGTGCGCGCCTCGGGCGACTTTCCGTCGAAGGGCTTCGAGATTCAGATCAACAACGCGTACGCCAGGGATCAGGTCAAGACCGGCAGTCTCTATCACGTCGCCGACATCACTGAGTCACCGGTGAAAGACGATGAGTGGTTCACGTTCCATATCGTCGTGAAGAATCAGACGATCACAGTGAAGGTGAACGAGCAGCAGACGGTATCGTGGACACAGCCGGCCGACTGGAATGGCGGGCGGGAAGGTCCGGGACGCGCGATCACGCCAGAAGGCGGGACGATCGCGCTTCAAGCGCACGATGCCAACAGTGTCGTCTACTACAAGAACATTCGCATCAAGCCGTTGGAATAGGGCGAACGATCATCCGCCTTCAGTGACGCGCCGAATCACTCGGAGCCAGTTCAGGCCCAGGATCTTCTTGATTCGCCGATCGTCATAGCCCAGCTTCTGCATCGCGATGGTGATCTGCGGATAGTCGCTGATGTCCTGGATTTCGCGCGGCAGTTCAGGCCCGCCATCCAAGTCGGAGCCCAAGGCGATGTGATCGTCGCCGACCAGCCGTACGCCGTAGTCGATCACCTTGGCGAGCTGGTCGACATGCATCCAGTATTCATCGGGGATGGTGCCGCGGAAGTTCAGCGGGACCGTCTGCGCCAGCGCCTTGTCGACGTCTTCGATGGTCTGCGTGGTCGTCAGCGACTCGAAGATCCGCGGCGTGTTGGGTTGAGGAACCGGCTGCGACTTGACGGGATTGTTCGACTTCTGCCACTGCCAGTACTTTGGGTTGTTGAACAGGCTACCGAAGTGGAGGCCGATGACTCCGCCCTTGGCGGCGATCGCCTTGGCCGCTTCGTCGCTG
>JANOIR010000115.1:0-3043 GCA_031407765.1 Vicinamibacteraceae bacterium | reverse complement strand
GGGTACTCAGACATCGCCTGGCCGTTCACGGCGGCGACGATCGTCCCGCGCAGCTTGTCGTAGAGCGCCGCCGGGTCGGCATCGCCGGCGAACTCCGTCGGGCACGCCAGCTTGTTGACGGTGTAGGCGTAGTCCGCGGGTTGCTCCTCGGCAATCGGCACGCGGACCGGTTTCGGAAGCCGCTACTTGGGCTGTGCCGCTTCTCGCGGGTTCAGGACAGGCCGGAGATGCGCGCGATGTCCGCCAGGTCCTCGGGACGACCGACCGCGCGCTTGTTGGCGATCAGATCCTGGCGGGAGATGAAGGCGACCTCGATGCCGTCGAGCTCTCCGACTTCGCGACGAGCCCAGGCGTCACCGAGATCGACACCCTTGATGAAGGTCATGATGTCGATCTGCGCCGGCGGGCGACCGAGAACGACGGTGGTCGGCTTGAGAAAGTCCGAGGCCCGCAGCTCCACGGAGCCGAAGCCGAAATCCGAAAGGGCGGCCAGCACAGCCTCGGCGTTGTCCTGTTCAGGGAGGATCACCACGTCCACATCGTGCGTGAAGCGGGGGTAGCCATGAAAGCTGACCGCGTGGCCCCCGACAACAAGGAACCGGACGTTACGCGCGATCAAGCACCGTAAGAACTCGCTGAAGTCGTCCGCCAGGTTCACGGCGGTGATAATAGCGCCGCTGCAGCTCGACGGTCAGCGCGACGCGTTCGTTTGGCGTCATCTCGCGATACTGCCGCCGCCTCTCTGCCTCCGCCTCTTCGGGCGAGGCGAAGATCGCCAGCGTCCGCTCAATCTTTCCCGATCGGCCCACGCGGGCAGCGTAGCACGTCGTCTCCCCGCTACTTCGGCAGGCCCCTGACCACGCGCAGCGCGTTGTCGCGGTAGACCTTCTTCAGCACCGCGTCGGGGAGGTCGATGCCGTACAGCTTCCAGAAGGCGTGGTAGTTGCGGTAGTAGTCGAAGTACTCGTCCTTGGTCTCGAACACGCGCCAGTAGTACGGATACTCGCCGGGCTGGAACGAGTCCTTGCCGAACAGGATGCGGTCCTGGTACTTCAGGAAGAAGTCGTGCGCGGCGCGCGGCTGGCGGCCGATGTCGTAGAGGATCGCGCCGACCTCGGTGACCACGTTCGGATTGGCGTCGAGCATCGCCGACGCCTTGGCGAGGTCGTTGGCGTGCCAGCCGAAATGCGCCGCGATGAAGCGCGTCTTCGGGTTGCGCGCGAACAGCCGGTTGCGCTCGGCGACCAGTTCCTCGAACGTCACCCCGCGCGTCTCCGTGGCGGCCCGGCCGGGGAACAGCGCCAGCTCCAGCCAGCGCTCGTTGTGAAAGTCGTGCGGCGCGAAGAACGCCTGCGGCTCGGCGGTGTGGATGAAGACCGGCACGTCGAGGCGCGCGGCGGCCTGCCAGATCGGGTCGAGCTCGGGATCGTCGACCTTCAGGCGCGAGCCGTCGGCCTTCTGGATGTTCAGCCCGAACGACTTCGAGATCTCGCCGACGCCGACCGCACCGGCGGCGACGTCGGCCTCGAGTTGCTTGACCGCCCGCTCGGCCCAGCCCAGGCCGACCTGGCCGAAGTCGATGCCGCACAGCACGCGAAACCGATGCTTGTGCGGGCTGGCGGCGATGGCGTCGAGGGTGGCCTTCAGCCGCGACCCGGACTGGTTGTCGGCGCTGACCAGGACGCTGATGTTCAGCGCGTCCATCGCGGTCACGACCCGGGTGATGCCCTCGGCCGAGGCGAGGTTGCCGGGGTGGCCGTGGATGTCGATGACCGGGAACTTCGCCTTCGGCACCGGGTGCTGCCCGGTCACGAGCGTCGACTTCGGCCGGTAGTCGACGATGCTCGGCGGAGCCTGGGACGGCGTCTGGCAGTTGCCAGGACGGATCTCGGTCATCCCGGCCGGGCACTCGCCGTTGGCATCGATCGGCGCGCCGCCGCGGCCACCGGGACCCTGGATGGCGAGCAGCGCTCCGCCGGCGGCGAGCGTAAGGAACAGTGTGACCACCAAGGGAGCCTTCGACATCGTGCCTGACATTATCTGCGGTTCCGTTCCGACCCCCTCCATGCGGCGTGCCGCTGGACTGCCCGCCGGTGGTCTGCTGGCGCTCGGTCTCGGCATGGCCCTGGCCGGACCGGCCGCGGCGCAGCAACCGCTCGACCTCGCGGCGCGCTTCGCGCAACGCGTCGACGCCTTCGAAGCCGCGGACAAGGCGGCGCCGCCGCCCGCCGGCGCCATCCTGCTCGCCGGTGACTCGCAGTTCGACCGCTGGAAGACGTTCCAGGAGGACCTGGCCGGTTACACGGTGATCAACCGCGGCATCGACTCGTTCCGGACCGACGACCTGATCCAGTACGTCGACCGGCTGGTCATCCGCCACAAACCGCGGCTGGTCGTGCTGCACGTCGGCGGCAACGACATCCACCGCGGCAAGACACCCGAGCAGCTCCTCGCCGACACCAAGACGCTGATCGCGAACATCCGCGCCGCCCTGCCCGGCGTGCCGATCGCCTGGTCGAGCATCACGCCGGGGCCCGGCCGCTGGGACGAAGCGCCGCAGCGCAAGGCCGCCAACGCCCTGGTCAAGTCGTGGATCGCCACCGAGAAGGGCCTGTCCTTCATCGACCTGTGGGATGCGATGCTGACCAAGGAAGGCAAGCCGCGGGAGAACATCTGGGTGGCCGACCGTGTCCACCCGAACCACGACGGCTACCTGATTCGCGTGAAGCTCACCACGCCGGTGCTGGGCCCGCCCGATCGCAAATAGGCCGGCGTCGACGATTGCCGCCGGCTGCGAGATGATGCGCCGGTGACGTTGAACTACTGGAAACAGCCGCTGACGACGGTGCCCGACGAGGTGTGGACGACACCGGACGTCGAGGCTCTGGTGCTGGCCGACACCGGCCTCACCCGCGTGCCCGACGCGGTCGGACGGCTCGCGTCACTGCGAATGCTGGACCTCGGGCACAACGCGATTGCGTCGCTGCCCGACGCAATCGGCGATCTCGCCGGCCTCACCGACTTCCTCTACGTCCACGACAAC
>JANOIR010000094.1:0-2380 GCA_031407765.1 Vicinamibacteraceae bacterium | reverse complement strand
CCTGATCGACAGACTGCGTTAGTCCCCTGGAAAACGTGATAACTGGGACAAGTCCCGGAGCGCGGCGCCCGGCTGGCCAGGCGCGAGGAGCGCGCAAATCGGCGATTTGTAAGCGACAAGCAACGCCGCCAGACGGGATGCCCCGCCCGGGAATTGTCCCAGTTATCACGTTTTCCAGGGGACTAACGCAGACTGTCGATCAGGACGTCGAAGCGCGGCATGAGCGGCGCGATGTCGTACTCGAGGATGTCGGCGACCGTGATCCAGTCGCCGGCCCCCTGCGCCTCGAGCAGCGGCGTCATCAGCGCGTCGAGCGTGCGCAGCAGCGGCAGCGCCGGACCTTCGCGCGTGGTCAGCGTGTCGAGGGCCACGCCACGGGCGGCGGCGGCGGCAGCGATCAGCTGCACGAGGTTGGAGATCGACTCGGCGAGCTGGCCCAACCCCCGGGCGGCGGTGTCGACCTGGGCACCGCGCAGCACCGCGGCGAGCTCGCGCGCGGAGGCCGCGAGCGCGGGCAGCGATCGGCTGGCTTCGTCGAGGACGTTGCCGAGCAGATCGTTCGGATGCAGCGTCTCGATCTCGACGATCAGCTCGCTGCCGAGCACCACTCCGAGCACCGCGCCGTCGCGGAAGCCGGGCTCGTCGACCCCGTCGAAGCGCACCGCGGCCACGATCTCACCCGACGGAGCGACGTGCCGATCGACGGCGTCGAGCAGCGGCCCCCAGCTCGGGACGGGGGTCGTGGGGACGAAAGCGGTGCCATTCAGCAGGACGGTAGTCACGGTTGGGATGCTCCAATTGCTCACGTCGGGCCGTCGCCGGCCCGATTCGGTGTGCGAGTTGCGAAATCCCTGCCGCCCGGCCACCCCGGCTCGCTCACCCCTCGTGCTGGAAATTACGGGCATTACGGGACTTGCGTCGGGCACGAGGTGTCGCCCCACCGACAGTCCTGGCCGGATCTGCACCCCGCTTCCCAGCCTGTCCCGCAACCGGTCCGGCCGCTAAAGCTCGGCCCTCCCCCGTCGATTAACTCCCCAACTGGGGTGCGCTGTTCGCCGCCCCGCTTACACACGAAAAGCCACCGCGCATGGACGCGCGGTGCGCCTGGCAAGGACGCCGGGTTTACGTATCACGGAGGATCATCACCATGGCTTCATTTTCAGTCGTCACCAACCTCGCCTCGGTCAACGCGCAGTCGAACCTGTTCACGACCAACATCGGTCTCCGCCAGGCGCTGACGCGCGTGTCGAGCGGCTTCCGCATCAACTACTCGGGTGACGACGCGGCCGGCCTTTCGGTCGCCAACTCGTTCCGCTCGGAAGTGGCGGTCCTGAACCAGGGTGTCCGCAACGCCAACGACGGTCTGTCGAACCTGCAGATCAAGGACGGCGCGCTGGACAACATCTCCAAGCTGCTCGATCGTCTCTCGACGCTCGCCACCGCGGCGGCCTCGGGCCAGACGTCGACGGCCTCGCGCACCACGCTGAACGCCGAGTTCACGGACGTCATCTCGGAAATCACCCGTGAGGCGACGGTTGCGGGTCTGACCACCGCGGCCGGCTTCTCGGTGTTCGTCAGCAACAACGGCGCGAGCGGCACGGTTTCCGGCAACGTCGGCGCGGCGGACGCAACGGCGCTCGCCATCAACGCCACGACCATCAGCAGCCAGGCGTTGGCGGCGGCGGCGGTCACCACGGTCGCCTCGGCCATCACCACGCTCGGCGCGGTGCAGGGCCAGGTCGGTCAGCTCGAGAACCGCCTGTCCTACGCCATCAACCTGGCGCAGTCGCAGATTGTGAACACGCGCGCTGCCGAAAGCCGCATCCGTGATGCCAACATCGCGGAGGAGTCGGCGAACCTGACCCGGTTCAACATCCTGAACCAGGCCGGCATCGCGGCCTTGGCGCAGGCCAACCAGTCGACGTCGGCGGTTCTCTCGCTCCTGCGGTAAATTCGGGCTCTCCTGGCCGGGACGGCCGCCTCCCTGAGGGCCGTCCCGGCATTTCTTCGCTGGTTCTTCCTCGCCTGCCGGCTCGCCAACCCCGCATTTCTTCCGCGGGGCGACGCGCATTCAAGTCTCCCCTCCGGCGTCCGATTACTCGGGCGAGGGACCCAGGCCGACGTCCATCTCGGCCGGCCAAAGGAGCGCGTCATGAGCTCGCCAATCACCCTGAGCGGCTTCAACAACATCGATTTCAGCTCGGTCTTGAACGCCCTGATGTCTCAGGAGCGGATTCCCGTCACCCAGCTGACGAAGCATCAGACCGACCTCACCAACCAGAAGACGTTCTTCACGACGTTCGCCACCAAGCTCGCCAGCCTCGAGAGCGCCGTCGCGTCGCTCACCGCGGCCAACGCCTTCGACGGCCGCAGCGCGACC
>JANOIR010000048.1:0-4014 GCA_031407765.1 Vicinamibacteraceae bacterium | reverse complement strand
GAGGAACGCGCCGAGCGTCTGGGCCACCGCGTAGGGCACGACCTTGCGCAGCGGGAAGTCGCGGAAGACGGCGAACGCCAGCGACACGGCTGGATTGAGATGAGCGCCCGACACCCCGGCCGACGCGTAGGCGCCGAGCATGACGGCGAGGCCCCAACTGATGTTCACCGACAGAGTGGTGCCGAGCGTGTGATGGCTCAGGACCATCTGCGCCACCGAGCCCGCGCCGAAGACGATGAGCAGGAACGTACCAAAGCATTCCGCCGCGAGCTCGCGGGCGAGCGATCGATCCATGGGTGACGGCCTCCGCGGAGCATCCTATACGCCCCGAGCCTTTGGCGCGTAACGCGCCCCTCGATCGAAGCTGCCGAATCTAGCGTGTTCGGGTTATCGACCGTTTCCGACGCCCGGCTGAGAATGCCCAACACATCATGTACGTGTCTTTTCAGCGCTCCCTCCGCGGCGCTCTCGCCGCTGGTCTGCTTCTTCTCTGTGCGGCCAGCGGGCTGGCACAGGTCACCGACGCCACGGTCAAGGGCCGGGTCGTCGACGCCTCGGGCGACATCCTGCCGGGCGCAATGGTCACCGCCAGACACGCCGACACGGGCGCGCGTCGCGAAACCACCAGCGATGGCGCCGGCACCTTCCTTCTGGCCGGCCTCACGCCCGGCGTCTATACGCTCGCTGCCGACGTCAGCGGTTTCCGCCCGTTCTCGAAGGACGGCCTGCGGCTCACCGTCGGCGAGACCGCCGACGTCACCATCACGCTCGGCCTGGCCGGCGTTCAGGAGTCGGTCGAAGTCACCGCCGGCACAGTCACAGTGGCGGTCTCGCGCGAAGGGCGGCTCTCGGACACCTTCGGCCGCGCCGAAGTGCAGAACCTGCCGCTGCCGCAGCGCGACGTGTTCCTGCTGCCGCGCATGAGCGCTGGCGCAGCCTTCATCCCGGGCGCCGCCAACTCCACCAAGCTCTCGAGCTCGCCCGTCATCGCCGTCAACGGTAACCGCTATCGGGGCAACAACTACGTCCTCGACGGCGCCATGAACACCAACCCGAACAACACCGGCGAGCCGGCCATCGTGCCGGCCCTCGAAGTGGTCGAGGAGGTGCAGGTCCAGACCCTGAACTTCGCCGCCGAGTTCGGCCGCGGCAACGGCGCGGTGATCAACGTGCAGACGCGCTCGGGCACCAACCAGCTGCGCGGCCGCGTCTGGGAGTACTTCCGCAGCGACGCGCTGAACGCCCGCAACCACTTCTCGGCCATCACGCCGCCGCAGACGTTCAATCAGTTCGGCACGACGCTCGGCGGCCCGATCTTCCGCAACCAGACGTTCTTCTTCGGTTCCTACGAGGGCACGCGGAACGAGGTCGAGCGGCCGTTCGCCTTCCAGGTCGAAACGCCAGAGCTGCGCGACTACGTGCTGCGCACGGCGCCGAACAGTGTAGCCGCGCGGCTGCTGCGCGATTTTCCGGCCCCGGCGCCCGCCCGTGGCAGCGACGGCCGATACCTGGATCAGCGCGATCTGGCGACGCCGGACGGCAACATCCCCGCGATCGGCCGCACCAACGTGCTGCTCGCCGACGACGTCCGTTTCGACCAGTATTTCGGTCGCGTCGATCACGTGCTCGGCTCGAAGCAGCGGCTGTCGGCGCGCTGGATCGGCGAGCACCAGCGCGACGAGGGCGGCACCAGCTCCTCGGCGGCGACGCTCGGGCGCGCCTTGCGTGGCAGCCGCGGCCCGTTCCAGGGCTTCTTCGGCAACCTGAACGTCGGTGCCCAGCAGATCCTCGGGCGCGCCGTGAACGACGCACGCGCCTCCTTCCAGATCATCGACACCACGCGCGGCGCCGAGGGCGCGGTGGTCCCGACCGTCAACATCACCGGCATCACGGCGCCGTTCGGTGACGTGTTCGAGAGCACCACGCGCCTGCGCACCTTCGAGGTCCGTGACGTGCTCACGCTCGAGCGCGGCAAGCACGCCATCCGCGTCGGCGGGGAAGTGCGCCGCATCACCAAGGGCCTGTCGATCGGCCAGCCGACCGCCGGGTCGTTCACGTTCACGACGCTCGCCAGCTTCGTCGCGGATCGGCCGTTCCGGCAGCAGCTCACGGTCGATCCGGTGAGCGGCGAGCGGACCAGCTTCCCGCGCTACTTCACGCAGTACGAGTCGGGCCTGTTCCTGCAGGATCAGTGGACGATCAACTCGCGCCTGAGCCTCAGCCTCGGCCTGCGCCATGACTACTTCGGCACCGTGTCCGAGCGCGACGGCCTGCTGTCGTCGATTGTCCTCGGCGACGGCGACACCTTCCGCGAGCAGATTGCCGGCGCCCGTCTGGGCCGCGTCGAGCGCCTGTATTCGCCGGAGAAGACCAACTTCTCGCCGCGCATCGGGCTGGCTTGGGATCCGAGCGGCAACGGCCGGATCTCGATCCGCAGCGGCTTCAGCCTGGCCTATCAGCCGCACCATGGCCAGTCGATCTCGGGCGCGCGGGCGCTGCCGCCCGACGCGCTCGACGGCGTGATCCAGCCGTCGAACGGCATCGGCACTCGCATCCTCTACGACATCCCGGTGCCCTCCAACCCCGAGTTCGGCCGCGGCCACAACGCCGCCGGCGGCGTCCAGAGCCGCGCCGGCGAGCCGCCCATCCGCATCACCGGCTTCGTCGTGAACCCGACGATCAAGACCCAGTACACCGAGAGCTGGTTCCTGAACGGCCAGCGCCGCCTCGGGCAGCACTGGGTCGTCGAGTTCGGCTACGCCGGCACCCAGGGCGTCAACCTGGAGCGCATCGACGACGTCAACCGCTTCAACGGCGACCTGCTCGACGGCCGCGAGGATCGCATCAACCCGAATTTCGGCGTGCTGCTGTTCGTGACCAACGGGGTGTCGTCGACCTATCACGCCGTCACCTCGGAGATCCGGCGCGAGTTCGCCAACGGCTTCTCACTGCAGGCCAACTACCGCTGGTCGCAGTGGCTGGACACCTCGTCGGACACCTCGACCGGCCAGTTCCAGGACAACGCCGAGCCGGGCAAGGGCGCTCAGGACATTTCGTGCCTGCGCTGCGAGCGGGCGCCGTCGCTGTTCGACGTGCCGCACCGCTTCGCCTCGTCGCTGGTCTACGCCCCGGCGGCATTCGACAACCGGACGGATCTGCTCGCACGGGTGCTGCAGCGCTGGCAGGTGTCTGCGGTGGTGACGGCGCAGTCGGGCCGGCCGTTCTCGGTCTGGAACGGGGCCGCGCTCTCGGCCGGCGGCGACTACAACGCCGATGGCGGCGGCGGCGCGGTCGGCGGCGGCTTCTACGATCGGCCCAACGCGCCCGCCGAAGGGGCGATCGCCTCCAGCTTCAGCCAGGAGGACTTCCTGAACGGGCTGTTCACCGCCAGCGTCTTCCCGAAGCCGGCGCCCGGCACCAACGGCACGCTCGGCCGCAACACCTTCCGCGGCCCGCGCTACGCCACCGTCGATCTGTCGCTGACGCGGACCATCGGCCTCGGCGGGCCGCGCCAGGCCCAGCTCCGCCTCGACGTCTACAATGCCCTCAACACGCTGAACCTGTTCCTGCCGAACGCCGACCTGTCGGTCTCGAACTTCGGCAAGTCGACGCAGGCCTTCGACGCCCGCGTCGTCCAGGTCGGCGTCCGCGTCCAGTTCTGAGTTCTCGCCTTCTGGAGATCATGGTGATTCACGCCCTGCCGCGATCGATCGCTTCCCGCCTTGCCGTCACGACGCTGGCCGCGTCGGTGATCGGCCTCACGCCCGCCGGGCTCACCGCCCGCGGACACACTGCCGATCCGCCCGCGGCGCGGCCGCTGACCAGCCTCGCCAACCTGGCGCAGCAGGCGCGCGATCGCGTTTCGGCGACGCCCCGGGTCGCGCTCGACGCCGCGGTCACCACGACCAGCCTCGGCTCGCCGGACGCGCCCGCTTTCGTACGCGCGCTCGGCGGCGTGCCCGGCTCGGTCGCGCCGATGGCGGCGCTGCCCGAAGCGGTCCTGTTCAAGGGCAC
>JANOIR010000031.1:0-2059 GCA_031407765.1 Vicinamibacteraceae bacterium | reverse complement strand
GGCGCCCCAGCCCCGCCGGCGGCGCGTTTTGAAGACGCGTCTGGCGGTCGGCCGGGGTTGGGCGGAGTTGTCGATCTGTCTCGAGCAACGAGGGATCGACAATTTGCCCGGCCTCCACATCAGCGACCATCAGACGAGGCTGTTCATGAGCTACCGACAGACACTGACCGTCGAGGCTGCCGCGGCAAAGGCCGGGTTCTCGACCGCCACCGGCTACCGGGCCGAGGGCGATCCGCGCCTGCCCTCGCAGAAGGAGGCCTCGCGGGGCCGGCGACGGCCCGATCCCCTGGAACCCTATTGGGAGTCCGAGGTCGTGCCGATCCTGAAGGCCGCGCCCGGCATCCGGGCGGTCGGCGTGCTCGACGAGCTGCGGCGGCGCCATTTGGAGCTGAATCCCAACATCCGCCGCACGCTCGAACGGCGGATCCATGCCTGGCGCGCCGTGCACGGCCCCGCGCGGGACATCATCTTCCGCCAGGAGCACACGCCCGGCCGGCTGGGCCTGTCGGACTTCACCGACACGAGCGGGCTGGGCATCTCGATCGCGGGCACTGCCCTGGGGCATCGGCTCTATCACTTCCGGCTGGCGTTCTCGGGTTTCGAGCATGCCCACGTGGTGCTGGGCGGCGAGAGCTTCGTGGCCCTGGCCGAGGGGCTGCAGAACGCCCTGTGGGCGCTCGGCGGGGTGCCGAAGGAGCATCGCAGCGACAGCCTGTCGGCGGCATTCCGCAACCTGGACGCCAACGCCCGGCAGGATCTGACGCAACGCTACCGGGACCTCATGGACCACTACGCGATGGAGCCGTCGCGCAACAACAAGGGCGTGGCGCACGAGAACGGTTCGATCGAAAGTGCGCACGGTCACCTCAAGCGGGCGCTCGAGGATGCGTTGCTGTTGCGTGCCAGCCGCGACTTCTGCGACCTCGATGCCTACCGGGCGTTCGTCGACGAGATCGTCGGGCGGCGCAATGCCAACAACCGCAAGCGCATCGCCCTGGAGCGCCCGGCCCTGGGCGCTCTGCCCCGGCGGCGCACCGCCGACTTCGAGGAAAAGCTGATCGCCGTCACGTCCAGTGGCGGCTTCATCCTGCGGCGCGTGTTCTACACCGTGCCGTCGCGCCTGATCGGCCATCGCCTGCGGGTCCGCATCCACGATGACCGGCTCGAATGCTTCCTCGGCGCGACATCGGTCGCCACGCTGCGGCGCGGCCAGCCGGTGTCGCAAAGCAAGGGCGGCCATGTCGTCGACTACCGCCACGTCATCCATGCCTTGCGCAGGAAGCCGATGGCGCTGCTCAACCTGGTCTACCGTGACCAGCTGTTCCCGCGTCCGGCCTATGCCCGGGCCTTCGAAGCACTGCGCGAGCAATGTGAGGAACGCCGTGCCTGCACGGTCATGGTCGGCCTGCTGGCGCTCGCCCATGAACGCGCCTGCGAGGCCGAGCTGACGATCCTGCTCGAGGCCGATCTCGATGCCGGACGGTTGCCCGATCTGGCGGCGCTACGAATGCGCTTGCGGCCCGAAGAGACGCCGATTCCGATGATCGTCGTCGAGCTGGCAGCGCTGGCGATCTACGACGAGCTGGCGGCAATCCACACCGTGCCGGCGAACGCCGATATCGAGGCCGCAGCATGACAACGACCATGACCGTCGACACCGCGCGCGTCGAGCTGCTGCTCTCCGAGCTGCGCCTGCCGAGCATGAAGGCGATCTGGCCCAAGCTTGCGGCGCAATCCGACAAGGAGGGCTGGCCGGCCGCAAAGTTCCTCGCCGTGCTCGCCGAGCACGAGGTCGCGGACCGTGGCCGCCGACGCTTCGAACGCCACCTCGCCGAAGCGCGATTGCCCGCGGGCAAGACCCTCGCCGCCTTCGACTTCGAGGCCACACCGATGCTCTCGAAAGCCCAGATCATGGCACTCGCCGCCGGCGATGTCTGGCTCAAGACCGGCGCCAACGTGCTGCTGTTCGGGCCGCCCGGTGGCGGAAAAAGCCATCTCTCGGCCGCCCTCGGGCTCGCCCTCGTCGAGAACGGCTGGCGCGTTCTGTTCACCCGCACAA
>JANOIR010000688.1:0-15067 GCA_031407765.1 Vicinamibacteraceae bacterium | reverse complement strand
AGTCGCGGCCGCCGGCCATGGCCGGGTCAGTCCGTCCGAATATTTGAGCCCGGCAGCCCAGCCGATCTCCAGCAGCCCCGCCACGACGAGAATCACCCAAGCCATCCGGTCAGACTCCTTTGCATCGAGCGACATGAGGATACGATGAGCGACATGAGCCAGCATCGCATCGCCAGTGTCGTCGGCAGCCTTCGTCGCGATTCGTACTATCGCATGTTGGGCGCCGCGCTGACGAAGCTCGGTCCGCCCGAGTTCACGTTGGACACCGTGCAGATCGACGACCTGCCGCCCTACAACCAGGACGACGACGGATCGCCGTCGCCGCAGGTGACGCGCCTCAAGGGCGCCATCTCCGCGGCGGCCGGGGTGATCTTCGTCACGCCCGAGTACAACCGCTCGATTCCCGGCGTGCTGAAGAACGCGCTCGATCACGGGTCGCGTCCGTACGGCCAGAGCGCCTGGGGCGGCAAGCCGGCCGGGGTGCTGGGCATCTCGATTGGCGCCATCGGCACCGCCTGCGCCCAGCAGCACCTGCGGACCATCCTTGCCTACCTCGACATGCCGACCCTCGGCCAGCCCGAGCTGTTCCTGAGCGCGAAGGAGGGCTTCTTCGACGCATCGGGCGCGATCGCCAACGACGGCACGAAGAAGTTCGTCCAGGGCTGGATGGACAGGTACGTCGCCTTCGTGAAGGCGCACGCGAAGTAGGCGCCGCTTCCCTCGCGCACGGCGATGGCGTTTCCAGACTGGCTCGAGCCGATGGCGGCGACGTTGACCGCCGAGCGGTTCACCGATCCGGCCTGGACCTTCGAGCGCAAGCTCGATGGCATCCGCGTGCTCGCCTTCAAGCGCGGCGATCGCGTGCAGCTGTGGTCGCGCAACAAGCTGTCGTTGACCGCGTCGTACCCGGCGGTGGTCGAGGCGATCGCGGCGCTGCCACACGAGACGCTGATCCTCGACGGCGAGGCGACCGGCGGGTGGGGCCGCCAGGGCAAGGCGGACTACAACGTCTTCGACGTGCTGTGGGTCGACGGCACCGACCTCCGGCCGCTCCCGCTCGACCAGCGGCGTGAGCGGCTGGCCGCGATCCCGTTCCGCCTGCCGGTGGCGCGGGTCGTGGCGCTCACCGGCGACGCGCCGTGGGAGCGCGCCTGCCGCGAGGGCTGGGAGGGGGTCATCGCCAAGCGCCGCGATGCGCCCTACGAAGGCCGCCGCTCCAAGGCCTGGCTGAAGATGAAGTGCGAGGCGTCGCAGGAGCTGGTCGTCGGCGGCTTCACCGATCCGCAACGCAGCCGGGTCGGTTTCGGCGCGCTGCTGGTCGGCTACTTCGAGGGGGACGACTTCGTCTTCGCGGGCAAGATCGGCACCGGCTTCGACAACGCGCTGCTGCGCGACCTGCGGGCCCGCCTCGACGCGCTCGAGCGCAAGACGTCGCCGTTCACGCGCGCGGCCGGCCTGCCCAAGCTGCGCGTGCACTGGGTGACGCCGCAGATCGTGATCCAGGCGGCGTTCACCGAGTGGACCGGGGGCGGCAAGCTGCGCCACCCGCGCCTGCTCGGCGTCCGCATCGACAAGGCCGCGCGAGAGGTCGTGCGGGAGCGCCCATGACGGCGGTCGCGATCACCCATCCGGAGAAGGTCCTGTTCCCGGACGACGGGATCACCAAGCGCGAACTGGCCGCGTATTACGCCGCCGTCGCCAAGATCATGCTGCCGCACGTCCGCCGGCGGCCGGTGACCATGGAGCGCTTCCCGGCCGGCATCGACGCTCAGGGCTTCCTCCAGAAGAACGTCGTCAAGGGTTTCCCCGACTGGCTGCAGCGCGTCGAGCTGCCGAAGAAGGGCGGCACCGTCCAGTATCCGCTCGCCAACGACACGCGGTCGCTGCAATGGATGGCCAACCAGAACACGGTCACGCTGCACGTCTGGACGTCGCGTACGCCGGAGGTTCGGCAGCCGGACATCTGCGTCTTCGACCTCGACCCCTCGCACGACGATCCGGAGTCCCTGCGCGTCGCCGCGCTGGGCGTGCGTGATCTGCTGGCGGCGCGCGGGCTGTCCAGCGTCGTCAAGACGTCGGGCTCGAAGGGCTTCCACATCGTGGTGCCGTTGAAGCGCACCGATTTCCGCCTGGTGGCGCGGTTCGCCGACGCCGTCGCCGCCGAGCTGATCGCACGCCAGCCCGAGATCGTGACGCAGGCCTTCAGCAAGGCGGATCGCGGCGGCCGCATCCTCGTCGATACCGGACGCAATCGTCCCGGCGCGACGGTGGCCGCGGCCTACACGGTGCGGGCCAGGCCAGGCGCGCCGGTGTCGGCGCCGTGCACGTGGGAGGAGATCGAGCGCGGCACGGTCGGCCCGCGCAGCTTCACGCTGCGGACGATGGCGGCGCGGCTCGAGGCCGTCGGCGATCTCTGGAAGGACCTGGCGCGCCGCGGCCAGCGCCTGCCCGGCGCTGCCACGGCCAGCGACCGCGGCTAGCGCCTCGTGTTCGTTGGCGGGCGGTCCCCTCAGGACCGCCCGAGGGGCAGCCCAGTGGCGCGCGGCTGCTATTCGCGGCGCTGGGCGCGCGACTTCGGCGTCTCGAGCAGGCGGGCCAGGGCGCCGAGGACATCCGCGGGCAGCGCCGGCTTGGTGAGGTATTCGTCGAAGCCGGCGGCGAGCGCCGCGCGCCGGTCCTCGGTCCGCGCGAACGCCGAGAGGGCCACGCTCGGGACGTTGCCGCTCTTGTGGGCTGGCCGACGCCGAATCACACGCATCATCGACAGGCCGTCCTGGTCGGGCATGCCGATGTCGGCGACGATGATCGCCGGCACCTCGGAGTCGAGCCAGGCGAGCGCGGCGGCGGCCGAGTCGGCGGTGGCGACGTGGGCGCCGCGATCGCTCAGCAGGGTCGCGAGCAGCTCGCGCGTGGTGAGGTCGTCGTCGACGACCAGCACCGTGCGGCCGTAGAGATCGGGGCCAGCGTCGCTCAGGCCGTCCTGCGGCTGTTCGATGTCCACTTCGGGCTGCGCCACGGCCAGGGCCTGCGCGCCGCCGACGGGGAGCTGCACCGTGAAGGTCGTCCCCTGGCCGAGCCCGCCGCTCTCGACGGCAACCTCACCACCGTGCGTTTCGACGAGGTGCTTGACGATAGCCAGCCCGAGCCCCAGCCCGCCGTGGTGCCGGGTGAAGCTCTGGTCCGCCTGCCGGAAGCGCTCGAACGCGTAGGGCAGGAACTCGCGCGGGATGCCGACGCCGGTATCGGAGATGCTGACGCGGATCTGCGAGTCGACGCGGTCGATCGCCACCGCGACCCGGCCGCCCACCGGCGTGAACTTGACCGCGTTCGAGAGCAGGTTCCAGAACACCTGGCGCAGCCGCTCGGCGTCGCCGTTCATGCGCGGTGGATCGCCGCTGACGGCCAGGTCGAGTGTGATCTCCTTGGCGTCGGCGGCGGGCCGCACGGTGTCCATCGCGTCGCGGACAATGCGCGAGATCACGACCGGCTGCAGGCGCAGACGCAGCCGACCGGTGATGACGCGCGAGACGTCGAGGACGTCGGAGATCAGCTGGGCCTGCGACTGCGCGTTGCGAGCCACGATCTCGAGCACCTTGGGGACGCGCGCCGCCTCCACCCGCTGGTCGCGCAGCAGCGAGACCCAGCCGAGGATGGCGTTCAGCGGCGTGCGCAGCTCGTGCGACAGCGTGGCGAGGAACTCGTCCTTGAGCCGGTTGGCCCGCTCGGCGTCGTCGCGCGCCCGCTCGGCATCCTGGCGGGCCGCTTCGAGAGCCGAGAGCACGTCGCGCAGCTCGTACTGCCGGCGGCGGCCGCGCAGCGCGGCGCGGACGGTGCTGATCACCGCGGTGACGCGGATCGGCCGATCGAGCAGGGTGATGTTGCGCAGCACTTCGAGGGTCTGCAGCGTGCGGATCGTGGCCTGGCTGCGGTCGTCGCCGGCGAACAGCAGCAGCGAAATGTCCGACCACGCCGGCTGCGTGTGCAGCGTGTCGGACAGCTCGTCGATGCTCGGATCGGCGAGCGCTTCTTCGGTCAGGAGGACGGCTCCGGCGCCGCGCCGGATCTCGGTGCAGAGCGCGCTCGCCGACGGGCACACCTGACAGGCGATCCCGGCCTGGGCCAGCAGCTGCGCCGTCAGCGCGCCGTCGCGGCCGAGCGGCGCCAGGATCAGGACGCGTAGATCGAGTGTCTCGTCACTCGGCATGCAGCAAGCTCTGATTGGTGCCGACATAGTGCGGGACACCGGTCGTGTCGGCCAGGTAGCTGACGTCGATGGTCGCTCTGCGGGATCGCGCGCAGCTTGCCGAGCGCAGCGTGGTCGACACGGAGTCCGGGCTGTCGGACGTCGTCAGGTGAGGAGTGGCCATGGTCCCGAAAGGGAGCGGCGGCGCGGCAGGAGACCGCGGGCGCCTGGCCCGCGACGTGCAACCCGGGTGCCAGCTGCCGCCGGGCTGGAAGGTCAGCCACGTTGTCGTCAGCGGCGACAGCGCCCGGCCGAAGGTGTGCAACGGCCTGCCCACACTGAGTGGCGCTGACCCCTCCTGCGATCCGACGCTTTGCAGCGCGGAGCCTCCTCCAGCCACGGGAGCGCGCCGGGCGGAGCTGCTGGAGAACGCGCCAGGCCCGCCCCTTTTGGCACCGATCCTGAAGCAGGCGGCGGCATGTCCACACCGCCTCGCCGCACGTTTCCCTTCACTACCGCCGAGCCGGTCCCCCTCCGGGATGCGCTCGATGACACCATCGAGGCGAGCTTCCCGGCGAGCGATCCGCCGTCGAGCAATCCGGACCCGACCTACGCCCCGGACCCGACCTATGCCAGGGAGTCGGCCGTCGACAGCGCGTCCGCATCATGGGGCGAAGGACGCCTGGCCCGCGCCATCGAGGAACAGACCGCCAAGCTGCCCTCGGACACGTTCCTGTGGGCCGCCGTTGGCTCGATGGGCGTCTCGGCCGCGCTGCAACTGACGGGCAAGCGGCACGCCAGCCTGTTCATCGGACAGTGGGCGCCGGTGTTCCTGCTGCTCGGCATCTACAGCACGGTGGTCAAGCAGTTCGGTTCCGACCGCTACGACGTCCCGTGAGCTGCGGCGGACAGCCGCTTACACCACCTCGCTCGCCGCCTTCTTCCGCACCGGCAGCTCGCACGCGGCGAGCTTGACCACCAGGCGCGCGACCTCGCCTACGCTCCACGCCTGCGCGAAGCAGCCGCGCGGCGTGAACGGCGCCTCGGCATCGAAGATCTCGCTGATCGAGCCGACGCAGCCGCCATTCACGATGTGCGTGAGCAGCGGGTCGATCCACCGGCGTGCGCCGGCCGCATCCTCGGGGTGGACGGCGAGCCAGGCATCGACGAACGGCCCCATCAGCCACGGCCACACCGTGCCCTGGTGATAGGCGGCGTCGCGGGCACGCAGGTCGCCGAAATACACGCGCTTGTAGTCGACGTGATCGGGCGCCAGCGTCCGCAACCCGGCCGGCGTCGCGAGATCCCGCGTCACGCTGTCGAGCACCGCCGGCCAGTACTGCCGATCGAGCGGCGAGTGCGGCACCGCGATGGCGAAGATCTGGTTGGGCCGGCAGGCGTCGTCGTCGCCGTGCTCGCCGTCGACGATGTCGTTCAGGCGCCCCTTCGTGGGATTCCAGAAGCGAGCGTTGAACGCCTCACGACAGCGGGCCGCTTCGCGCAGCAGATCGTCGCGCTCCGCGGTCTGGCCGGCGCGGTCCAGCCATCCGGCCAGCAGCACCAGCGCGTTGTGCCAGAGCGCGTTGATTTCCACGGCCTTGCCCCGGCGCGGCGTGACCACCCAGCCGTCCACCAGCGCGTCCATCCAGGTGAGCTGAACGCCGGCCGCGCCCTGCGCCAGCAGGCCGTCCGGGGCCACGTGGATGTTGAAGACGGTTCCCCTCCGGTGGCAGCGCACGATCTCCTGGAGCACCGGCAGCAGCTCCTCGACGAGGGCCGCTTCGCCGGTGATCGTGTCGTAGCGGTGCAGCGCGTGGAAGAACCACAGCGTGGCGTCGGCGGTGTGGTAGAGGCCCTCACGCTGGCCCTCGGGGAACAGGTTCGGGATCAGGCCGTGCCGCACGTGCAGCGCGAACGTCCGCAGGATGTCGTGCGCCTCGGAATGGCGGCCGGTCACCAGGGCCAGGCCTTCGAGGCTGATCATCGTGTCGCGGCCCCAGTCGGTGAACCACGGGTAGCCGGCGATCACCGTGCGCGGCTCGGCGCCGACGGCGTAGGCCTGGGCGTCGTCGACGGCGCGCGTCGCCGGCCGGACGATGAACTGATCGGCCGCCAGCGGCAGGAGGAACGTCTCCGCTGTCTGCAGGCTCGCGTCGCTCGAGGCGACCAGCCGGTGCCGCCGCGTCATCTCGTGCTCCCACGCCTCATCCGGCGGCGCCGCATCGAGATGCTCCCACGGCTCTGTCGTCGCGCTCAGCCAGGCCTCCTGGCCGGGTGCCACCATGACCGTGAACGCGCCTGGGCCGTGCGCCGAGCCGACGTAGTCGTAGCCACGATCGCGCTCGATGCCGAGCACGATGTCCGACCACTCGTCCGGATCCGCCTCGAAGGCGGCGTGACCGCCGACGGCCTGCATCCGCAGCCGCAGCGGCGATTCCGCGCGCGTGAACTCCTGGCGGCTCGGCGAGACGCGCTCGACGGCGTAGCGGAGCCGCTGCTGCGGTGTCACCAGGCCCTCGTGCGGCCGGAAGTCGAGCCAGGGTCGGATCCGCAGCCGCGCCGGCGCGGCGGCGCCGCTCAATCGATAGCGGACGTGCACCGTGTTCTGCCCATGTGGCACGCACAGGGTGCGATCCAGCTGCACTCCGTCCGCCAGCGTGAAGCTCCAATGTGGCAGTCCGGCCTGCAGGGTGAACTGGACGCGCGGCACGACGGGTGGATCGGTTTCCCGGCCGGGCAGCAGCGACTGCGGTGAGCCGCCGTCGAGCAGAGCCGTTTCGTGGAGGGCGTGGATCAGCAGGGCGCGGCCGAGCGGAGCCGGCAGGGCGGCGATCAGCCAGCCATGGAATCGGCGCATCGGCGGGCCATCGACGCTGCCCGAGGCGTAGCCACCGAGCCCGTTGGCGACGCTCCATTCGAGCGGCGCGTCGGAGCGCGAGGGCGTTCTGGGCTGCTGGGGGAGCGTCAACAAGGTACGAGTGGTCATGGCGATACCAGGGTCGGGCGGAACACGGTCGTCGCCTGGCCCGTGGCGACGAGCTTCATGGGCGCAAAACTGCCCGCAATTCCCACGCCACCGTAGGCGGGATCCTCGGAACACCAGAGCACCGACCACTCGAACAGCTCGGGTGGTGCCGCCAGCGGATCCGGCGCGCCGGCCAGCTCGATGTCCGGGCCGAGGTTCACGACAACCAGGCGATCCTCGTGCGCGACCCGGCCGATGAAGCGAAGCAGCAGGACGCGATCGTCGAGGGTCGAGCCGGCGAGACGGACGGCGTGCTGGCCGAGCGAGGCATCGTGGCGGCGCAGCGTTGTCAGATCCCGATACATCCGCCAGGCGGGATTGACCGTCGGGTCGAAGTCGTGGTCGAGGCGGCAGGCGTCGAACGCCGGGCGTCCGATCGCGTCGACCGTCGCCCCCACATACGCTTCGCTCAGCCGCGTGAACTGCGAGAGGAATCCCTGACGCCCGTGGAACACCGCCGCCTGCAGGTCCGGCGCGTGATCGCAGAAGTAGGTGAACGGCGTCCGCGAGCCCCATTCCTGCCCCTGGAAGATCAGCGGCGTCCACGGACCGAGCAGGAGCAGCGCCGACATCGCCCGCCACGCCGGCTGACTGGCGATGTCGATCAGCCGGCGCCCGACGGCGGCGTTGGCGACCTGGTCGTGGTTCTCCAGGAAGCTGATGAACTCGTGCGGCGGCCGATCGAGCGCCGGGGCGCCGCGCGGCTGCTGCTGCCAGGAATAGTACTGGCCCTGGAAGAGAAAGCCGTGCTGCGCCGCCGCCAGCCACTCGCGGCTGGTGCCGCGGTAGTCCGACAGGTAGGCCTCGTGCGCGCCGGTGAGCGCGACCCGGGTCGAATGGTGGAAGTCCTCGTTGAAGACGCCGTCCATGCCGTAGCCGCCGGCCGTGGTCGGCCGCATCAGTCGGGCGTGCTGCGGTTCGTGCTCGGCGACGACGATGACCGATCGCGGCGCCGCCGTCTCGCGGGCGACGCGCGCCAGGCCCGCGAGCAGATGCTCCGGCGACGCGTCGAAGATCTGCTGGGCGGCGTCGACGCGGAAACCATCGAGGTGGAATTCACGGATCCAGTAGGCGACGTTCGACAGCACCAGCTCGCGCATGCCTTCGCAGTGCGCATCGTCGAAGTTCAGCGCGTCGCCCCACTCGTTGGCGTATTGGTGACTGGCGTACCAGCGCGAGAACTTCGGCAGGTAGTTGCCGGACGGACCGAGGTGGTTGTAGACGACGTCGAGGATCACCGCGAGACCGAGGCCATGCGCGGTGTCGACGAAGTGCTGCAGATCGGCCGGCGTCCCGTAGTGGTGATGCGGCGCGAACCACTGCACACCGTCGTAGCCCCAGCCGAAGTCGCCGGCGAACTCCGCCACCGGCATCATCTGCACGACTGTGACCCCGACGTCGCGCAGCCGCGCCAGGCGTTCGGCGGCGGCGCGCCAGGTGCCCGCCGGGGTGAAGGTGCCGGTGTGCAGCTCGTAGAGGACCTGGCCCGGCAGCGACACGCCCCGCCAGTCGCCGTCCTGCCAGCGGTGCGCGCCGAGATCGGCGATGGCCGATAGGCCGTCCGGTCCCTCCGGCTGCCACCGGGAGGCGGGATCCGGGTAAATCTTGTCCTCGCCATCGAAGCGGAAGCCGTAGCGCGACCCGGCTCGCGTCACGACCTGCGCCGCGAAGTAGCCGTGGGCGTCGGGCTCGAGCGCCCGCGCGGTGCCGTCGATCACGAGCGTCAGGGCGCGGTGATCCGGAGCCCAGACGCGAACGTGCGCCTCGGTCGCGGACACGAGCTCCGCGCCGACGGGGTAGACGCGGCCCGCCGTCACGACGATTTCTCCGGCGCGTTGACCAGCACGGCCACCGAGTTCGGCTGCAGCTTGTAGATGCCGCCGATCTTGAAGGCCCGCGTCGGATCCTCGCGAGCCGTGTCGGCCACCCGGCGCCACGATCCTTTCTCGAGCGGCGGCAGCTGGTAGTCGTGGCCCTCCGGTGTAGCGTTCAGCAGCAGGATCGCCTTCGAGTTCCCGCGCCAGCCGAACATCGCGACGTGCCCCCGCGGCTGCTCCCAGTCCTCGACGGTGAGATCGCTGCCGTCGGGCCGCAGCCACCGGATGTCGAGGCCGAAGCCGGCCCACTGGTCCTTCTGGATCCAGGGCAGGCTCGGTCGCACCTTGATCAGGTGCCGGACCAGGGCGTAAAGATCGGGCTCGACCTTCGACCAGTCCAGCCACGAGACCTCGTTGTCCTGGTTGTAGGCGTTGTCGTTGCCCTGCTGCGATCGGCCCCATTCGTCGCCGGCCTGCAGCATCGGCGTGCCCATCGAGAGCAGCGCCGTGGCCAGCAGGTTGCGCTTCTGGCGTCCGTTGCCGCCGGCGAGATCGTTGAGGGTGAGGCCGTCGTGGCTGGCGATGTAGTTGATGCTGGCGCTCGGACGCCGGCCGCTGCCCTTGAACAGATCGATGCTGCCGGTGAGCCGCGCTGCGACCTCGGGGAGCCGCCCGGGCTCGTTGCGCCAGAAGCCGCGGACGCTCTCGCGATAGCGGTCGTTCCACTCCGACCAGTGGTACGGGAAGTTGCCGACCTGGTACCCGTTGGTGCCGGTGTCCCACGGCTCGGCGATCAGCTTGACGCTCTGCATCACCGGATCCTGGTGGATGGTGGTGAAGAAGCCCGACCAGGTGTCGAGGTTGTGCGCGCCGCGCGCCAGCGTCGCCGCGAGGTCGAAGCGGAAGCCGTCGACGTGCATCTCGGAGACCCAGTAGCGCAGCGAGTCCATCACCAACTGCAGCACGTAGGGATGGCGCAGGTTCACGCTGTTGCCGGTCCCCGTGTAGTCCATGTAGTAGCGGGGCTCCGGGGCGACCAGGTGGTAATAGGCCGGGTTGTCGAAGCCCTTGAAGTTCAGGTGCGGGCCAAGATGGTTGCCCTCCGACGTGTGGTTGTAGACCACGTCGAGGATGACCTCGAGGCCGGCGGCGTGGAACGCCTTGACCATCTCCTTGAACTCGCGCACCTGGCCGCCGCGATCGTCCGCCGCGGCATATTCCGCGTGCGGCGCGAAGAACCCGTAGGTGTGGTACCCCCAGTAGTTGCGCAGCCCTTCGTCGAGCAGCCCGGGCTCGTGCATGAACTGATGCACCGGCATCAGCTCGACGGTCGTCACGCCGAGCTTGCGGATCGACTCGAGCACCGCCGGCGTCGACAGCCCGGCGTAGGTGCCGCGCAGATGCGGGGGGACGGCCGGGTGGAGCCGGGTGAAGCCCTTCACGTGCAGCTCGTAGATGACGGTGTGTTCCGGCCAGTGCCCCGGGCGCCGGTCACGACCCCAGTCGAACGACGTGTCGACGACGTAGGAGCGCGGCGCGTTGGGGGCGCTGTCGGTGGACTCGATGGCCAGCTCGTCGCCGCCGAGCGGATACGAGAACATCGCGTGGCCCCATGTGATGTCGCGCGACAGGGCCTTGGCGTAGGGATCGGTCAGCAGCTTGGCCGGGTTGCAGCGCAGGCCGCCCTCGGGATCGTAGGGCCCGTGGACGCGGTAGCCGTAGGCCTGACCGGCGGTAATCCCGGGGAGGAACAGGTGCCAGATGAAGCCCGGCTCGAGCACCAGGTTGTAGCGTGATTCGTCGCCGCGCTCGTCGAAGAGGCACAGCTCGATCCGCTCGGCCACGCTCGAGAACACGCGAAAATCGACGCCTCCCTTGGTCAGCGTGGCCCCGAGTGGGCCATCGATCGTCGTCATCTAGGGTCCTCTCCGCGAATAATGTGGAGCGGACACTACGATCTCCGTTCGAGGAGGGCGACGGGAAACGCGCCGAACAGCGCGTCCACGTCCACCGCTCCGCCGTCGATGGTCGTGTCCGCGAGCACGTGGCTCCAGCGTCCCTCCGGCAGTTTCACCTGGGTGTCCCGCCACTGCGGCGCCCACGTCCGGATCGGCACCACCACGGCGACATCGCTGCCGCGGAGGAAGCCGACGGCGCGCGCGGATGCCGGCCCGCGCACCTCGAGCGGCGTGTAGGCCGCGGCGGGATCGGCGAGGTCTTCGCGGCGCGCCTTGAGCTGCAGGGCGCGGCTGGTGGTCCACAGTTTGGGCAGGCCTTCGTCCATCTGCGCCAGCACCTCGGGTGCGGTGAGCCGGGCGCAAGCCTCCAGCCGCGACCGCCGGCAGGCATAGTCGACGCGGCGGCGGTTGTCGGGATCGACCAGGGCGCGATGCCACAGCTCGGACCCTTGATACAGATCGGGGACGCCCGGAATCGTCAGCTTGAGCAGCTGCTGCGACAGGCCCTTGATCCAGTCGGCGGGATGCAACGTGTCGACGAAGGCGGCGATGTCGGCGATGAAGCCGTTGTCGTCGAAGAGGTCGTCGACGAAGTGGTGCAGGGCACGCTCGTATTCGGTCGACGGAAAGACCCAGTCGGTGAAGACCTTGGCTTCGCGCGCCGCCTTTTCGACGTGCTCATGGATCCGCTCGCGGGTGAGCGGCCAGGCGCCGACCAGCGTCTGATAGAGGTAGTACTCGAGGTTGCGCTCGGGCAGGCCGTCCATCCGCCAGGCATCCGAGCGGCGACCCCAGCGCTCGACCGCCTCGGTCCACACCTCGGGGATCTCGGACAGCACGCTCAGGCGGGCGCGGACGTCCTCGCCGCGCTTCGAATCGTGCGTGCTGGTGCTGCGCATGCCCTGCGGATGGTCGCGCTGCCAGCGCGCGACGCTGTCGTGGAATTCCGCCGGCGACGCCGCGAAGCGCCGCGGATCGCAGCCGACTTCGTTCAGCGCCACGTAGCGCACGTCGCGGTAGGCGGCGGTGTCCTCGACCGCCTTGGCCGCCGCGGCGGTCGACAGCTGCTGGAAGCGGCGCACGAATTCGACGCCCCCGGGCCGGTCGCCGCCGGTGGCGAACAGACGCGCCACCAGATCGACGAGCGGCACCGGGATGTCGGGCCGGCGGGTCCGCACCCGCTCGCAGAGCGCGGCGAGCCGGGCCACGTCGGCGTCGGTGGCGCCGTCGGTGGTGACGTAGGTGCGGTAGACGCGGGCACCGGCGACCAGCTCGCGGATCAGGATCGACGCGTCGCGCAGCGAGTAGTCGCGCAGGTCGAGATCGTCCTGGCACATGCGATGGAGCGCCAGTGCGACCCGCTTGGCGTCGCCCGACAGCCAGTGCTCGAGGATCTCGTGGCGGGCGTCCTCTTCGACCTCGTCGAAGTCGTCCAGCGCGCCGGCGAAGCGCTGATAGAGCGCGGTCAGCGGGCCTTCCCCTTCGGCCGCCGTGAACAGGCGCGTGAGGAGCGCGCCGGTTTCGTAGCCGGTGGTGCCGTCGACCGGCCACGCCGGCAGCGTCTCGCCGTCGGCGAGGATCTTCTCGACACCGATCCACTGCGACGGCGCCAGCGCGCGCAGGCGCCGCAGGTAGGCGCCCGGATCGGCGAGGCCGTCGACGTGGTCGATCCGCAGGCCGTCGACGCTGCCGTCGGCCACCCACTCGGCGACGAGCCGGTGCATGGCGTCGAAGACGGTCCGGTCCTCGACGCGCACGCCGATCAGGCCGTTGACGTCGAAGAAGCGCCGATACGGGCTCTCGTCCCGCGCCAGCCGCCACCAGGTCAGGCGGTAGTGCTGCGCTTCGAGCAGCGCGTGCAGCCGCGTGCGGTCGGCATTGAGCGCGGCGATGGTCGCGGCCAGCCCGTCGGGGCCGCGGCCCTCGGGCTCGTCGGCGAGCGCCGCCTGCGACGTGATCGACAGGGGGAAGCGGTTGACCGAGTAGGCGACGAGCGGCTTGTCGCCCTGAAGGACCAGCTGCAGGCGTCCGGCCTCCAGCTCGCGGCCGTATGGCTCGCCGAGGATCGGGATCAGCAGCTTGGCGGAGTCCGGCCCGGCGTAGGGATCGGCGCTCAGGTCGACGTCGAAGAACGGGAAGCAGGCGCTGGAGGTGCCGTGCCTGAGCACGTCGATCCACCAGGCGTTGCCTTCGAGCGCGACGTGGTTGGGCACGATGTCGGCGATGAGGCCCAGGCCGTGCGCCCGGAGCGCGGCGACGAAGCGGGCGCGTCCCTCGACGCCGCCGAGCTCGCCCCGGACCTTGGCCGGATCGATGATGTCGTAGCCGTGCCGGCTGCCCGGGACGGCTTCGAAGATCGGCGAGCAGTAGACGTGCGACACCCCGAGGGCCGCGAGGTACGGCACGATGCCGGCGGCCTGATCGAAGTCGAAATCGGGCTCGAGCTGGAGACGGTAGGTGGCGCGGATGGGTTTCAACGGAAGAGACAGATTTGCACACCCCGTTCCAGGTCGGGCTGAAGGTGACTCGAGGCGACTCGACCAGGCGGATTAGCCGGGGGTGCGGTCCCTGGTATCCACCGCGTCGAGTTGAGCAGCCGCCTGCTGAGGAGTGGCACTCGCCTGCCGCGGTGATTCGGCGTCGAGGAGGCGGCGCTCGGCCTCGTACCAGTCGTGATCGTGGCGGCCGTCCTGGCTGCCGTTCGCGAGGTAGATGAGGTAGGCCTCGCGGGCGGTGTCCGCGGGCGAGGGACGTCCTTCAACTGGCGCTGTGGACGCGACTTGCGACTCCTGCGCGCCGAGGGCGTCATCGGGGCTCGACGGAGTGGCTTCGGGTTGCGGGATGCGGGCGGCGGTCGGCATGGCGGGCTCCCTTGGGTCAGCGGGCTGATGTGCTACGGAACTTGCAAGCTGAAGGCCACGCAGCGGCCGCTTTACGGCCCGTGGCGAGGACGTCCATGAGCCAACACGCCGCCAAGATCCCCAAGCCCTCCGCTTCGCGGGCCGTTTCTTCACACGTGGAGCGGAACGTCCGGGCGATCGCGGCGCTCGAGCAAGCGGCCATCGAGGACCGCAGCACGGGCGATCGCATCAGCGACGCGATCAACCGGGTGGCGGGCAGCTCCGGGTTCGTGGTCACGCACATCGTGCTGTTCGTCGTCTGGATCGCCATCAACGTCGGGGTGGTGCCGGCGGTCGCCATCTTCGATCCCTATCCCTTCAGCTTCCTCACGCTGACCGTGTCGCTCGAGGCGATCTTCCTGGCGATCTTCGTGCTGATGTCGCAGAACCGGGCCGCGCGCCTCGCCGATCGCCGCGCTCACCTCGACCTGCAGGTCGACCTGCTCGCCGAGACGGAGCTCACGGCGATGCTGCACATGCTGCGGGCGCTGTGCGCCAAGCAGGGCGTGCCGCTCGACGCGATCGGCAGCGACGTCACCGATCTGCTCGAGGACACCGACGTCACCGAGCTCGCCTCGAACCTCGACGCGAAGCTCCCGGCCTAGCAGCCCGTATATGGACTCCTCCCGGTTTTCAAGCAAGTCACCGGCGACGGAGGGCTCTTCGGGTCGGTTGCGGTCGTATATCCGGCCTGTCGGTGGAGGTGGCTGACCTCCGGGCCATGATGGATAGTCGCGCACCGCGGGCCAATCGTGGTGCCGGCGTCAGGCGCCAGGGCTGCTATCGGCCTGTTGCGGTGTCGGGGGGACCGAAGGGCCATCGTCGTCGGGGCTCGCTCAGCATCTCGAGAGGGCGTGTGGAATGAAGAATGCGGGGTGGGCGCTGTGGAAAACCGCGGTGTCTGCGGTTTTCCAAATCCCTGTGGACGCGGTCTGGGCGTCCATAGGGATGGCAGCGTCCACGCCGCCACTGTGGTCAGGCGGCGGCCATCGTGAAGGCCTCGTCCTTGCGCCAGACCGCCCAAACCAGCCGCCCCAGCTTGTTCGCGACGGCAATCGTCGCCTTGTTGTGGCCGCGGCGGTCGTGGACGGTCACGGCCCACTGATGCAGGCGCGGGAGCGCGTGCGCGTCGCGGCGGCGACGCTGGGCGGCGACCAGAACGGCACGCGCGCCATGCGTGAGCA
>JANOIR010000683.1:0-13823 GCA_031407765.1 Vicinamibacteraceae bacterium | reverse complement strand
TATCGCCAAGACGCGGCGGGTCGACAAGCCCTTCGCGTCATCGTGTGCAGGCCACCGGGGCCGACGCCCGGCCTGGGAGCCCGTGGTGAAACACCCACGGCAGTCGACGGCCGATGCATCCCGCCGCTCGGCGTTGCTCAGTACTTCCAGCTGGCGAGATCGGCGCCCGCCGGCGCCGTCTTGCGGATCCGCTCGGCGATCCGCGGGATGAACATCTGGTGATAGCGCAGCCGCGAGTAGGCGTTCGATCGCGTCGGATCGCCGTTCCAGCAGTGCTCGGCGCGATCGCCGTAGGTCACTTCCCCGCCGTAGGGCGGGTTCCTGGTCGTCTTCAGGAAGTCCTCGACGAGATAGACGGCGTTGTTCAGGTAGTAGTTGTCCATGTCACCGACGTAGAGGTTCAACTTGCCCTGCAGCTTCTGCCCGAGCCCCTTGTCCCAGTCGCGCCGCAGGATGTCCGACAGGTCGAAGTGCTGCCGCCAGTAATCGGCGACACTCCGATCGATCACGCCGGTGCGCTTGTCCCACAGCCGCTTCGGATAGCCATCGGCCCCGACCGGCGAATACACCGCCTCCCAGATGTCCCACTGTCCGCCGGAGCGGCCCTTGGTGCCGAGCACCAGCTCCATCTGGTTCATCGACTCGAGGGTGATGCCGACGTGTCCGAGATGGTTGCGCAGCCCCGGGCGTGGCACGCGCGCCCACGGCCCCTCGGTGTAATAGGCGTTGGCGTCCTTGTAGATGTCGACGACCGTGTAAGCCCGGAAGTCGATCGGATCGGGGCAGGCGATGTACGCGCCGTTGAAATGATCGGGATAGAAGACTTGCGCCGCCATCGCCTCCCAGCCGCCGGTCGAGCCGCCGTACATGAAGCGCGACCAGCCGGTACCGAGCGCGCGGTACTTCTTCTCCAGGTACGGGATCAGCTCGTGGACGATCGCGTCACCGTACGGCCCGACGTTGGCGGAATTCACCGCGTAGGAATCGTCGTAGTACGGGTTGGCATGCTGGATTTCGACGACCAGCACGCGCGGGAAGCCCGGCGCCGTCCAGTCCTTGAACAGCTGGTGCGCCTGCTCCTCCTGGATCCGGTTGTAGCAGTCCAGGTGGAAGCGCTCCGAGTATTCGCACGTGACGTTCGGGTCGGGCGCCGTCTCCCGGAACCCGGCGATGGTGTGCGGGAAGTGTCCGTGGTTGATGACCAGCGGGTAGCGCGCGTTCGGATGCTCGTCGAAGCCCTCGGGGACGAGGACGTGCGCGCCGAGGTGCATCGGCCGGCCCCAGAACTTCGTCAGCCGCTCGCTCTGGATGCGCTCGTGGCGGATGTACTTCGTCGTCGGCGGATCCGCGATCGGCGGGATCACCTGGTCGATCGTGATCGTCACGGCCGGTCCCGCCGCGTCGATCCGCATCATCGCAGGCACGCTGTAGGCGTTGCCAGGCGCACGATTCCACTGCTGCCCTTCGCCGCGATCCATCGGTAGCGTGACCACGTGCCCGTCGGCGCGCCGGAATGTCTCGTAGCGATGCAGCAGCGCCTGGACACGGTACTCGCCGGGCGGCACGTCGCGCAGCGACCGGCGCGGGTAGCCGAGCACCTCGGCGTCGATGGTCTTCGTCTCGCCTGGACGCCAGCCGTCCACGTCGATGCCGAACACCTGCTGCGACTTCGGCCCGACGTCGATCTGGAAGCGCGGTTCGGCCGAGGCGTCCGTCGACAGGAGCAGCAGGAGACGGCCGTCGACCGGGCCAGTGGCGGCGCCCGGCGCGAGCCGGATCGTGACGCGCGGGCCAGGCGCAGCGCCGGTGGCCTGGCGCCCCCCAGGCGACGTCGAGGCGAGGAGCGCCCCGCCCGTCACCAGCAGGGTCGCGACAATCGGGGTGAGACGATGCATGCGGATCCTTGGCTCAGGGCACGACTGTTGCCGTGCGGTAGACCGGGTAGAGGTTGAAGCGCTCGTCCCAGGCCGGATGGCGGCGATAGAAGAACTCACGGCGCGCCGCCGGACTCGTGGCGAATGCCGGGTCGTCGCGCAGGCGCTCCTCGTAGGCGGCCTTCACCGCGGGATCGCGCGCCAGCATGTCGCGGGCGACGTCCTCGACGACGTAGGCCTCCATGTACTCTTTGCGCTCGAAGGCGGCGGTGAAGAAGCCCCACGCCACCAGCGCATCTTCGCTGCCTGGCTCGAGCAGCGTCATCAGCACGCGCGCCCGCGGCTGTGCGATCGGGATGAACAGCGAACCCGCCGGCACGTCGCGCGCCTCGTCGGCCCAGCCGCCCTCGAGCGCGACCGTGGTACGCCCCTCGAAGGTCGCTTGCGCCAGCGTGACCTTCGTCGCACGAAACGTCTGCACGGCCTGTCGCGCGAGCGGCGACGACAGCACCCGGCTCTCGATGCCGTGCAGCGCCAGCTTCTCCGCGACCCGAGCGGCGTAGCCGGCCGGCACCAGGTAGCCGGCGCGCGGCGCCTCGACGCTGACCGCAGGCACGACCTCGTCGTAGAGCGGCAGGCGCCAGATTTGCGGCGTCGCCGGGTCGTAGCGCGTCACCAGGCCGCCGGTGATGGGCGAGGGCTCGCGCGTGTAGGCGTAGCCGCGGAACTCGAGCGGCCGGACATGGTCGTTGGTCCGGTAGCGCAGCGCTACGGTGGTGCCGCCCATCGCCGCGCCGTCCCGATCCGCCTGGCGGGCCGCGTCGAGCCAGGCGCTGCCGTTGGCCGCCGCGAGCTCGAGGATGCCCAGGATCGTCTGGTGCGTGATACGCACCCGCACGGGATACGGCTTCCAGGAATGAGTCTCGACCAGGACGCCGATGCGCTGCCGCTCCGCCCAGTATTCCTGCGAGAAGCGCGGCGGACCGACCGACACCGCGAAGCCGGACGCCGGATCCTCGCTGCGCAGAAACGACGGGTAGAAGTCGAGCGGCAGCGATCCGCGCGCCGCCAGGCGCCGCAGCAGCCCGTCGCGGAGGCCGATCGCCGCGGCTCGGAGTGCGGCGTGCCCGGCCAGGGTCGGCGCGACGTTGAGCGAGACGTCGTGCTCGAACTGGGCGCCATCGGTGACGTGGAGATCGGCGTAGACGATCGGATCCCACGCGAGCAGCAGGCGCAGCATCGCCTGCATCTCCGGCGCCTCCGCCTTGACGTAGTCGCGATTGAGGTTCAGGTTCTGGCTGGTGGCCCGCCAACCGACCTCCTCGGGACCGACCTGGTTGGGGCGGTTCGCCCGGCTGACGCGCTCGTGCCCGTCGACGTTGAAGACGGGCACGAAGACCAGCGTGACGCGGCCGAGCACGCCGGCGGCGGCCGTCCCCTGCAGCACCTCGCGCAGCGCCAGGAAGCCGGCGTCCTTGCCGTCGATCTCGCCGGCGTGGATGCCGCCTTGCACGAGTAGCACCGGCCGGCCTTTCGCGCGCGCCGCGGCAGCGGTGAGCGTGCCGTCGGCCGAGGCGACGAGCGCGAGCATCGGCCGCCCTTCCGGCGTGCGGCCGAACTCGACACAGCGGACCTGACGCGGCCATGTCCGCGCGAACGCCGCGCACAGCCGCTGCACCTCGTCGTAGCGGCCTGTGCGCGCGTAGCCCGATTGCTCGGCGACCGTTCGGAGATCGCCGGCGGGCGGCTGCAGGGGGGGCTGCAGCGATCCAAGCGACGCGGCGAGCGCCAGACACAGGCGGACGGCGAGCGCGATCATTCCGCCCGACTATAACGCGGCCTGCAGGGACTAGAACCCGATCTTGAGGTCCGCGATCAGGGGCAGGTGGTCGGAGGCCATCAACGCCTTGCGTGTTCGCTTCAAGTCGGCGGCCACGATCTCGACGTCGCCTCGGTAATAGATGTGGTCGAGATGCAGGAACGGCAGGACGCCCGGGTAGGTGCGCCGGCGCTTGAGGAAGCCGCGCAGGTCGAGGCTGCCGAGCCGCTCGGTGAGCACGCGCGTCGCCGGGCCGCGCAGCCACTCGTTGAAGTCGCCGAGCATCACGCACGGCTCCCCCTCGTTCGGGGCGTCGAGGATCCGCGCCAGGTGGACCGCCTGGGCCCGCCGCTCCAGCAGCGCGGTGCCGAGGTGGACGTTGTAGACGTGGAGGATGCCCTTGCCGATCTGCAGGTCGACACGCTGGACGCCGCGTGCCTCGCGGCCGCGCCAGGTGAGGTCGTGGCGATGGTGCCCGCAGACCGGGAAGCGGCCGATGATCGCGTTGCCGAAAGGCCGGCCGCGCAGCAGCCGCACCGGCGCCATCACCGGCGTCATGCCGAGCTGGGCCGCGATCTCCTCGGCCTGGCCCATGCCTTCCGAGCCGGGACCGATGACCTCCTGCAGCGCGATGATGTCGGCCTCGAGGCTGGCGACGACCTCCGCGATCCGCGACGGATCGGTACGCCGATCCAGGCCGCGGCAGCGGTGGATGTTGTAGGTGGCGATGCGCAGCGTGACGTGACGCGGCACTACACCTGATCCTCGAAAAGCGCCGCGACCAGCTCCTGCGCGCGCGTGACCACGCCGCGCTTCCTCCATTCCTCGAGCGTGACGCGCTCGCTCACCGCCAGATCCTCGGCGAAGATCGTCACCAGCCGCTTGACGCAGGCAGCATCGTGGATCGACACGTTGCTCTCCTCGTTGAAGGCGAACGATCGGTTGTCGAAGTTGGCGGTGCCGACGGTCGCCCAGGCGTCGTCGACGACCATCGTCTTCTGGTGCAGCATCGTGCGGTTGTACTCGTAGATCTCGGCGCCAGCCTCGAGCAGCGTCCCGAACAGGCGCACGCTGTTGTGCCGCGCCAGCCAATTGTCGTTGCGGATGCCGGAGACCATCACTGTGACCTCGACGCCCCGGGCACGCGCCTCGCGCAGTGCGTCGATCGCCACCTGATCGGGCACGAAGTAGGGGTTGGCGATGCGGATCGACCGACCGGCCGAGGCGATCGCCAGGTAGTACATCGTCCGCACCGGCGACGCCCCTGCCGACGGCGAACTGAGCACGGTCAGCACCGCCGCGTTGCCCGCGTCGCTCGGCGGCGGGAAGAACTCCGGCCCGCTCACCATCTCGCCGGTGGTGCGCAGCCAGTTCTGGGCGAAGCCGGTCTGCAGCGGCACAGCGCCAGGCCCTTCGATCCGGATCTGCACGTCGCGCCAATGCTCGGGGTCCTGGGCGCGGCCGCGCCAGTGGTCGGTGATGCCGGCACCGCCGGTGAAAGCGACGTTGCCGTCGACGACGAGCGACTTGCGATGCGTGCGGTAGTTGAAGCGGTCGAGGGTGTACCAGCCGATCGGGTTGAACCAGGCGAGCTGACAGCCGCCGTCGGCGAGCACCTTGAGAATCTCGTCGCCGATCGAGGCCGACCCGACCGCGTCGAGCAGCAGCTTCACCGGCACGCCGGCCCTGGCCCGATCGGCGATGGCCCGGGCGAACTCCAGGCCGATGTCGCCGCGCCAGTAGATGTAGGCCTCGATCGTGATCGAGCGCCGGGCGCCCTCGATGGCCTCGAGCATCGAGGGATAGAACTCGTCGCCGTTGTTGAGGATGTCGATGGCGTTGCCGGAGAGCAGCGGGACGCCGGTCGAGCCGACCATGCTGTGGAGGAAAGCCTCCGACTCCACCGGCATCTGATGATCGACGGCGAAGGCGAGGCCGGGATCCCGGAGCGCGATGGCCTGGCTGAGCGCCGCCATCAGGCCGGTGCCGACCGCCCACCCCCACCGGTCGGTGGCGAGCGCCCACGTGCAGGCGATCGTCCACGGCAGCGACCACCACAGCCAGCCGCGGATGCGCGCCATCGCGCCACGGACGACGCGGCGCCGATGAGTGCGACGGGCGACTCGGGGCTCGAGGCGGTGCCGCCATTCGCGCGGCACGCGCCGCTGCCGGAAGCGGCGGGGTTGCGTATGCGGCCGTCTCGCGCCCCCGCGAGCCAGCGCGCTCGACATGGGTCCAGCCTAGCACGCCCGTCCCGGGCGCCATGCCGTATCGTGTGACCATGGCTGAGCCACGTCCGCATCTGTCGATGCTGCGTTCGTACACCGCCGCCGATGCCCTGACGATCGGCAACGCGAGCTGCGGCACGATCGCCATTTTTCTCTGTCTCGACTACGTCGCCACCGGCAGCGCGCGCTGGCTGTGGATCGCGTTCGCGCTCTTTCCACTCGCGCTCGTCTGCGACGTCCTCGACGGCTACGTCGCCCGCCTCGATCGGTCCCGGCCATCCGTCCTGGGCGGCGACCTCGACTCGCTCGCCGACGTGATCTCGTTCGGCGTCGGGCCGGCGGTGCTCGGCTTCACGCTGGGCCTGCGCGGCGGCTGGGACATGCTCGTCCTGACCTACTTCGTCGTCTGCGGCGTCAGCCGTCTGGCACGCTTCAACGTCACGTCGGCCGTGCTCGCCGATGCCAGCACCGGCAAGGTGAAGTACTTCGAAGGGACGCCGATCCCGACCAGCCTGGCGATCGTCGCGCTCCTCGCCGCCGCGGCGACGGCGGGCCGCACGGGTGAGGCGATCTGGCTCGGCTCCTGGCAGCTCGGGCCGGCGGTCCTGCACCCGCTCGCCCTGCTCTATGCCGCCAGCGGCAGCGCCATGATCAGCAAGACCCTGCGTATCCAGAAGCCATGATCGACGCCGTCACGCTCCACGACCTCGACGTCTTCTCCACGGCGTCGTCGCGAGGGCCCACGCTCTGGGACCTGGTCGATCGCACGCGATCGCATCGCGGCCGCGAGCACCTGCGCCGGCGCCTGACGACGCCGTGCCAGACCGCGGCGGACATCCTGGCGCAGCAGCACGCGCACCGGGCGCTGGGGTCCGATCTGGCTGGCCCTCGCCGGCTGTTCGATGCGATCGACTCCGATGCCGTCGGTCGATATCTGGACGCGACCTGGCAGCTGCCCTCGGCGCAGCCGATGACGGCGCGTGTCGGCCTGTGGCGTCCGCCGTGGTTCGCCGAGTACCTCCGTGCGGTCGAAGACGGCCAAGGGCGCCTCCTCGCGGCCCTGCAGGGCGCTGCGACGCTCCGCCAGCGGCTCGCAGCGACCGACTCGCCGCTCCTGCGCGCGGCCGCTGATCGGCTGGCGTCGGAGCTGGCCAGACCCGAAACGGGCAGCCTATTGCAGCTCGGCTCACGCCGGAGCACCGCCGGACGCATCGCGTTCGACGCGCTGGCCCGCGGTGACGCCAAGCCGATCGTCACCGCGATCCTCGACGAGGTCGGCGCCGTGGAAGGGATGTGGAGCCTCGCGGCGGTCACCGCCGAACGCGGCTGGACCTACCCGCGGCCGGCGTCCCGACTCGCCGTCGAGGGCCTCTACCATCCGTTCCTCCCGCCGAGTAGGGGTGGCGTCGCCAACGACCTTCGGCTCGACGACCGCGTCCGGGTCTGCGTCGTCACCGGGCCGAACATGGCCGGCAAGTCGACGTTCCTCCGGGCGATCGCGATCGCCATGCTGCTCGCGCACGCTGGCTGCGGCGTGCCCGCCGCCTCGATGGAATGCCCGACGGTGGCGACGATCTTCTCCAGCGTCCAGATCGCCGACGACCTGGACGCCGGCGAGAGCTTCTACCTGGCCGAAGTGCGGCGCATCCGCGCGCTGGCCCTCGCGCTCCGCGAGCATCGGTCGGCCGTCGCCGTGCTCGACGAGCCGTTCCGCGGCACCAACGTCCACGACGCGACCGAGGCCAGCCTCGCCGTCATCGCGCGCCTCGTGCGGCATCCGGCGGCGCTGGTCTTCGTGGCCTCGCACCTGACCGAGATCGCGGCCGCGCTGCGCGACGATCCCGGCGTCCACTTCCTGCACTTCTCCGCCGATCTGTCCGGCGAACGCCCGCGCTTCGACTACCGCCTGCGGGAGGGCGTGTCGGCGCAGCGCCTCGGCATGACGCTGCTGCGGCAGGAGCAGGTGCTCGACTTGCTCGAGCTCGACGCCGCTGCCGCTGGCCGAAGCGACCAGCCCTGACGCTTTCCTTTTCCCGGCCTTCCGGGGCATCCTCTCGCAGCATGATGGACACCCTGCATGGCTGGATCAGCGCCGCAGACGCCTTCGTCTGGGGCCCGCCGCTTCTCATCCTCCTCTTCGGCACGCACATCTTCCTGACCATTCGGACCGCGTTCATGCAGCGCTATCTGCTGACCGCGATCCGGTTGTCGGTGACGGCCGAGAAGGGCGCCGCTGGCGATGTCAGCCCGTTTGCCGCGCTGACCACGGCGCTGGCCGCGACCATCGGCACCGGCAACATCGTCGGCGTCGCCACCGCCGTTAGCCTCGGTGGACCGGGCGCCGTGCTGTGGATGTGGCTCACCGGCGTGCTGGGCATGGCAACCAAGTACAGCGAAGCGCTGCTGGCGGTGAAGTATCGCGTCAAGACCGCCGACGGCACGATGCTGGGCGGTCCGATGTATGCGCTGGAGCGCGGCCTCGGCCTCAAGTGGCTGGGCGTGCTGTTCGCGCTCTTCACCGTTGTCGCCTCGTTCGGCATCGGCAACATGGTGCAGGCCAACTCGATCTCGACGCTGGCCGCGTCGCAGTTCGGGGTCAACGTCCACCTCACCGGCGTCATCCAGGCGGTGATGACGGCCGCGGTCGTGCTCGGTGGCCTGAAGGTCATCGCCCGGGTGTGCGAGCTGCTGGTGCCGTTCATGGCGATCGTCTACATCGTCGGCTGTGCGGTCATTCTCGTCACCAACAGCCACCTGCTGCTGCCGGCCATCTCGCTGATCGTGCAGAGCGCGTTCTCGCCGACCGCCGCAGCCGGCGGCTTCGTCGGCGCCACGGTACTCAGCGCGGCGCGCTACGGCGTGGCGCGCGGGCTGTTCTCGAACGAGTCGGGCCTCGGCTCGGCGCCGATCGTCGCGGCCGCGGCCCAGAGCCGCAATCCGGTGCGCCAGGCGCTGGTCTCGTCGACCGGCACGTTCTGGGACACGGTGGTGATCTGCCTGCTGTCCGGGCTGGTCGTGGTCACGAGCATCATGGCCGACCCGTCGCTGGGCGCCCTCAAGGGCTCGGAGCTGACCGCCGGCGCGTTCCGCCAGGCGATGCCGACGTTCGGACCGCTCGTACTGACGATCGGGCTGCTGACGTTCGTCTACTCGACGATCCTCGGCTGGTCGTACTACGGCGAGCGCGCCGCTGAGTACCTGTGGGGCAAGGCGTCGATCCTGCCGTATCGGCTGCTGTGGGTTGTGGCGGTCTACGCGGGATCGGTCGCCACACTCGGCTTCGTCTGGGACTTCTCGGATCTCGCCAACGGCCTGATGGCCGTACCCAACCTGATCGCGCTGCTGCTGCTCTCGAACGTCGTCGCCGCCGACACACGGCGGTATCTCACGAGCGGCAAGCTGGACGACGCCGGCGACTGAGCCGGCGACTGGTTCAGTCGGGCGCCGTCGTCGGAGACAGCGAACCGCCGAAGCAGCTCGACCGCGAACGTGATCGCGTGTCCGGCGGAGAGTATGCTGCTCTGAGGAGGCTCTATGCCTAAACCCAGAGGCGCTATGTCCAAACCGAAGCGCGACGACTCGACGGTGGTGCCCATCCCTTCGTCGGACACCCAAGCCGAACACGATCGCATCCGGCAATCGAACGATCGCGATCAGAAGCTCGAGCGCGAAGGCAAGACGTCCGCCCACAACCGCGGATATGACGAAGCGGCAGACGGTCCCCACAAGCCGAAGATACGGCACGTCGTCGACGAGCCCTGACGCGCCGCATCGGCTCGCCTCGCACCTGATCGACCAAAGGCGCTCGGTGGTGACGCGCAACACGTAGTCGTGGTCCTGCAGATCCGCCGGCGCAAAAGCGCGCCGATCTGAACGTGTTCAAAAGACGCTGGACTTCCGAACCGCTCGCGCCCATCATTTGAACATGTTCAAGAAGGGCGCCGAGCGCGCGATTCCGCAGCGGCCCGACAGCGAGGACACCCGCCGGCAGATCTACGAGATCGCCCTCACGTTGTTCCGGCAGCGGGGCTTCGAAGAGACCACCATGCGCGACGTCGCGGCGTCGGCCGGCGTGTCGCTGGGATCCGCCTACTACTACTTCGCGAGCAAGGACGCCATCGTCGGCGCCTACTACACCGACGTCCAGCGCGAGCATCAGGCCCGCTGCCGCGAGGCCTTCGCCACGGCCCGCGACCTGCGTGAACGGCTCCGCGCCGCCCTGCACAGCAAGGTCGACATCATGCGCGGCGATCGCCGGCTGCTGCGAGCCCTGTTCCGCTACGGCGGCGACCCCGACCACCCGTTGTCATGGTTCGGTCCGGCGACGCGCCAGCAGCGGGACGAAAGCATCGCGCTGTTCGGGGAGGTGCTCGCGGAGGAGCGGCTGCCCACCGATCTACGCGCAGCCGGACCCTCCCTCCTGTGGGCGCTTCACCTGGGCGTCCTGCTGTTCTTCCTGTACGACGGATCGGCCGATCAGCGGCCGACGCGACGGCTCATCGACGCCGTCGTCGATCTCGCCGTCGACGTTCGCCGGCTCGTGACGTCGCCGCTCCTGCGGCCTCTGCGACGCCGCGTCTTCGGCGTTCTGAGCGACGCCGGCCTGCTGCCCGCCATGACCCCGGCGGAGGGCTGACGGAGGTCGCATGTCCTGGCCGCCGTGGGTCGAGATGTGGATCGTGGCGGGCGCAATCTATGCCGCCTGCAAGCTCCTGACCTGGCTCAGGGCCGATGTGGCAGGCGTGCCCTGGTGGCGCCACGCTGGCTACCTCCTGGCGTGGCCGGGCCTGGATGCGGGAGCGTTCCTGACGCGGACGGAGCCGAGGGCCCCGACCCAGCGCGAATGGCTCGGCGCCCTCGCGACGACCTGCGCGGGCGCCGCGCTCTGCGTGTCGGCCGCGACGCTCACGTTCGAACGGCCAGACGTCACCGGCTGGATCGGTATGGTCGGCCTGGTCCTGCTGCTCCACTTCGGCCTCTTTCACCTGTTGTCGTGCGGCTGGCGGCGTGCCGGCGTCGTCGCCCGGCCCCTCATGGACTCCCCGCTGCGTGCGGCCAGCGTCGCGGAGTTCTGGGGCCGCCGATGGAACACAGCCTTCCGCGATCTGACGCATCGGTTCCTCTTCCAGCCACTCGTGCCGCGGCTCGGCGTCGCCGGCGCCACGCTCGCCGGCTTCATCGCGAGTGGGCTGGTCCACGACCTGGTCGTGTCGGTGCCCGCACGCGGCGGCTACGGCGGCCCGACCGGGTTCTTTGCGATCCAGGGCCTCGCGCTGCTCGGTGAACGCAGCGGCATTGGCCGACGGCTGGGGCTCGGTCACGACCTGCGCGGGCGCGTCTTCACCGCTCTGGTGCTCCTGCTGCCCTTGCCGGCGCTGTTCCATCCGCCCTTCGTCCGGCGGATCGTCGTCCCCTTCCTGCAGGCGTGCTGTTCCCTATGACCAACGACATCATGGCCACCGTCCTCGCCGGCGCGGGTGCGGTCCAGGCCAGCATCCTCGTCGCCTCCGCCCTCGTGCCCAGCACCCTGAATTGGCGCGAAGAGCTCCGGGCACTCCCCCGTCTCCATCGGCAGATGCACTGGGTCTACGGCGGCTATGTCGTGCTATCGATCTCAGCGTTCGCGTTGATCAGCATGGCGAATGCGGCCGAGCTGGCGAGCGGCGGCGGCTTGGCCCGTGCGCTGTGCGCTTACATTGCCGTGTTCTGGGGCGTCCGCCTGGGGCTGCAGGCGGTGTTCGAGATGCGACCGTATCTGACGGCCTGGTGGAAGACGGCCGGCTACGCCGCGCTCACCGTGCTCTTCGCCGGCTTGACGATCGTCTACGCCGTCGCCGCGATGCGGATGTCAGACTGACTCCCCTCGAGCGTCCGGGCTAGGAGGAGCCGCTATGCGAAAACTGGTCGTGTCGGAGTTCGTGTCACTGGATGGCGTCATGCAGGCGCCGGGCGGGAAGGACGAGGATCGGGATGGCGGGTTCGAGCACGGTGGCTGGACCATTCCGTACTGGCACGACGACATCGGTGCCGCGTTCGGCGCCCTGATGCAGGACGTCGATGCCATCCTGCTCGGCCGGCGCACCTACGTGACCCACGCGCAGGCGTTCGAGCCGATGCCGCCGGGAGATGTCTTCGGCGACATGATGAACGCCCCCAAGAAGTACGTCGTGTCCCGCACCCTCGAGAAGCCAATCTGGCGCGACACCACGATCATCCGCGACAACGTGATCGAGGCGGTGCGAGCCCTGAAGGCCCAGCCCGGCCGGAACATCATCACCGACGGCAGCAGTCAGCTGGTCCACGCGCTCCTGGCCCACGATCTGGTCGACGAGCTGCACCTGCTGCTCTATCCGCTGATACTGGGCAGCGGCAAGCGGGTGCTCCCGGGCGGCGTCCACGCGACCTTTGCCTTGACCTCCGCGACGCCCTACACGAGCGGCGTCGTACGACTCCACTATGCCCGGCAGCGAGGGTAGGCACGGGCCATGTGAAGCGCCCCTTTGAAGAAACCGAGGTGCGGCCGGCAATGTCACTACACCCATTATAACTTTATCTTGACTTTCGCCAGACGCGGCGTACCATTTCGGCACCCTGTCATACCGGTGTCTTGTACAGCGGCGGCCGCCCCCGCGGCCACAAAAGGAGCCTTCCCACATGCTTCGCGTAACGCGTTTGTTGGTGCTGACGTGCCTGTGTTTCGGGCTCGTCGCACCAGTGCCCTCTTCGGCACAGACGGGCCTCGCCACGCTCACGGGCCTCGTAACGGACAACAGCGGCGGCGCCGTCCCGGGCGTCACCGTGACGGCGACCAATCAGGCCACGAACGTCGACTACACCGGCGTCAGCAACGAAGCCGGCGCCTACGTGATCACCGGCGTGCCCATCGGCGCGTACATCGTGCGCAGCCAGATCACGAGCTTCAAGACCGTGCAGTCCACGGTCTCGCTCTCGGCCGGCCAGACGGCGCGCGTCGATTTCAAGCTCGAAGTGGGCGCCGCGGAAGAGCGGATCGAGGTGGTCGCGACCGGCGCGGTGCTGCAGACCGAGAACGCCGTGGTCGGTCAGACGCTGCAGCGCGAGCAGGTCGAGAAGCTGCCGGTCCAGGGCCGCAACCTGGCCACCGTCGCGCTGTACACCGCCGGCGTCACGACGCCAAATCCGGCCTCGTTCAACGACCTCAAGAACACCGGCGGCGGCCGTCCCTACGTCAACGGCCAGCGCGAGCAGGGCAACAACTTCATGCTCGACGGCGTCGACATGAACGACGCCATCGACAACCTGATCGCCTATCAGCCCAGCCCGGACGCGGTCGAACAGGTCAGCGTCGAGACCAACAACTACTCGCCCGAGCTCGGCAACGTCGCCGGCGCCGTGGTCAACATGGTGATCAAGTCGGGCGCCAACAGCGTCAGCGGCAACGCCTTCTACTACTGGCGCGACAACGACATGGCGGCGACGCCGTGGGCCATCAACCGCGCCGGCGGCAAGAAGGCGCAGTTCAACCGCAAGATCTTTGGCGGCACGGTCGGCGGGCCGATCGCGAAGAACAAGCTGTTCTTTTTCGGGGACTACCAGGGCGGCCGTCAGAACTCTCCTCCGGCCGACGAGTTCTTGACCGTCATCCCGGACGAATGGCGGCGCGGTGACCTGAGCAGTCTCCTCAACCGCGCCACGCCGATCGTCGTGCGCGACCCGAGCACCGGTCAGCCGTTCCCGAACAACCAGATCCCGGTCACGCGCTTCAGCACGTTCGCGCGCAACCTGCTGGCCAACGAGGCGCTCTACCCGCGCGCCAACGTCACCCGCGGGCTGGCCGACTTCCGCCAGAACTACGTCGGCAAGGTCGCCTCCTCGCAGACGGTGAACCAGTTCGACGCCAAAGTGGACTGGAACGCGTCCACC
>JANOIR010000677.1:0-18140 GCA_031407765.1 Vicinamibacteraceae bacterium | reverse complement strand
GGCGCCCCGGCCTCCTGCATGTGATAGCCGCTGACCGAGATCGGGTTGAAGCGCGGCATGTCGGCGGCGCAGTAGCCGATCACGTCGGCGACGATCCGCATCGACGGCGCCGGCGGATAGATGTAGGTGTTGCGGACCATGAACTCCTTGAGGACGTCGTTCTGGATCGTGCCGGCGAGCGCGGCAGGGGCGACGCCCTGCTCCTCGGCGGCGACGAGATAGAACGCCATCACGGGGAGCACCGCCCCGTTCATGGTCATCGACACGGTCATGCGATCGAGGGGGATGCCGTCGATGCGGATCGTGGCGGACGTGCTCGGCTACTGCGCGAAGGAGATGCCGCGCTTCAACCCGATCTCGGTGAGCGGCTACCACATGCAGGAAGCCGGGGCGCCGGCCGACCTGGAGCTGGCCTACACGCTTGCGGACGGGCTCGAGTACGTGCGCGCCGGCCTCGCCGCCGGCCTCGACATCGACGCGTTCGCGCCGCGCCTCAGCTTCTTCTGGGGCGTCGGCATGTCGCACGCGATGGAGATCGCCAAGCTGCGCGCCGGCCGCGTGCTGTGGGCGCGGCTGATGCACGCCTTCGCGCCGAAGAGCCCGAAGTCGATGCTGCTGCGCGCGCACGCCCAGACCTCCGGCTGGAGCCTGACCGCGCAGGAGCCGTTCGACAACGTGGCCCGCACCACCATCGAGGCCCTTGCCGCCGTCCTCGGCCACGTGCAGTCGCTCCACACCAACGCGCTCGACGAAGCGGTGGCGCTGCCGAGCGAATCGGCGGCGCGGGTGGCGCGCGACACGCAGCGGTGCCTGCAGCAGGAGAGCGGCGTCACCCGGATGATCGATCCGTGGGGCGGCAGCTATTACCTCGAGCGCTTGACGCACGAGCTGATGACGCGCGCCTGGACACACATCCAGGAGGTCGAGGCGCTCGGCGGCATGGTCCGCGCGATCGAGCAGGGGCTGCCGAAGCGCCGGATCGAGGACGCCGCGGCGCGGCGCCAGGCGCGCATCGACACCGGGCGCGAGACCGTCGTCGGCGTGAACAAGTACGCGCGCGCGGGGAGCCCGGCGATCGACGTCCGCCGCGTCGATGCCGGCGCGGTGCGGGCGGCGCAGGTGGCGCGGCTGGCCGCGCTGCGCGCATCGCGCGACGCCGCCGCCGTCGAGCGCGCGCTCGCGGCGCTCACCGCGGCGACCGGCTCCCGGACGGCGTCCGGGACGGCCTCCGGGACGGCGTCCGGGACCGGGGGCAACCTGCTCGCCCTCGCCGTCGTCGCCGCACGCGCCCGCGCCACGCTGGGCGAGATCTCGCTGGCGCTGGAAGTGGCGTTCGGGCGCTACCAGGCGGCTCCGCGATCGAGCGCCGGGGTGTACGCGGCCGAACGCGGGGCCCCCGAACGCGGCGACGCAGCGCGCGGGGCTGAAGGCTGTGCCAGCCGCGCCGGCGACGACGACTACGCCCGCGCCCGCGCCCGCGCCGCCGCCTTCGTCGAGCACGACGGCCGGCGCCCGCGCATCCTGATCGTCAAGCTCGGGCAGGACGGCCATGATCGCGGTGCCCGCGTCGTCGCCTCGGCTTTCGCCGACCTCGGCTTCGACGTCGACGTCGGGCCGCTCTTCCAGACGCCGCGCGAAGCGGCGCAGATGGCCGTTGACAACGACGTCCACGTCGTCGGCGCGTCGAGCCTCGCCGGCGGCCACCGTCTGCTCGTGCCCGAGCTGCTCGTGGCGCTCCGCGAGCTCGGGCGCCCCGACATCCTGGTCACGGTCGGCGGGGTGGTGCCGCCGGCCGACGTGCCGGCGCTCGAGGCGAGCGGCGTCGCCGCGGTGTTCGGGCCGGGCAGCCCGATCCCGGCCTGCGCGCTGGGGATCCTCGATCGGCTGGAAGGAGCCGCGCGTGCCGCCTGACGCCCGCCTGCCGCGTACCCGCCTGTCGGTGCCCGCCTACATCGACGGCGTCCGCCGCTGCGACCGCGCGACGCTCGCCCGGGCGATCACGCTGGTCGAGAGCGAGCGCCAGGAGGACGCGGGTCCGGCCGCGGACCTGCTCGACGCCCTCCTGCCGCACACCGGACAGGCCCGGCGCGTCGCCGTCACCGGCGTCCCCGGTGCGGGCAAGAGCACGCTGATCGACGCGCTCGGTCTGCACCTGGTGCGCGAGCACGGCCAGCGCGTCGCGGTGCTCAGCATCGATCCGTCGAGTCCGGTGTCGGGCGGCAGCCTGCTCGGCGACAAGACGCGGATGGGGCGTCTTGCCGTCGAGGAGCGCGCCTTCGTGCGGCCCTCGCCGGCGCGGGGTCATCTCGGCGGTGTGGCGCCGCGGACGCGCGAAGCCATTCAGTTGTGCGAGGCGGCCGGCTTCGACACGGTGTTCGTCGAGACCGTCGGCGTCGGCCAGAGCGAGATCGCCGTCCGCGAGATGACCGACTGCTTCGTGCTCCTGCTGCTCGCCGGCGCCGGCGACGAGCTGCAGGGGCTGAAGCGGGGCATCATCGAAATGGCCGACGTGTTGGCCATCACCAAGGCCGACGGCGCCAATCGCGAGCCCGCCGCCCGCGCTCGCGCCACCTATGCCGGTGCCATGCACGTCCTGCCGCCGAGCCCCGGGCACTGGACCCCGCCGGTGCTGACGACCTCCGCGCTCGAAGGGGAGGGGATCACGGAGCTGTGGGCGGCGGTGCTCGCCCACGAGGCCGAGGCCGAGGTGGGCGGCCGTCGCCTCGCCCGCCGCCGCGATCAGGCCGTCGGCTGGATGCGCGAGCTGGTCACGCTCGGCCTCGGCCAGGCGCTGGCTCGGGACGCCGAGGTCGCGTCCGCGCTCGGCGATTACGAAACGCGTGTCCGCGAATTCAAAATGTCTGCGGTAGCCGCCTCGAACGAAATCGTGAAGCGTTTTCTTCGCAGGGGCTGACTTTTGGCACGGCTCGTGCCTCGTTTTGAATCCAATTTTCCGAGGAAAAGTTGACTTTCTTGGATTGCACGAATCCGCAACAATCTCTTGACAGTTTTGGCCTGCCCCAGCTATAAAACCTACATTCGATAACTTGACGCGACCCCTGGTCTGGAGAGGTGCGCCCGTGTGTCTGCCGTTCGTGCGGCACCGGGAGGCCTCTACCCATCGAACGGATGGGCCGGGCCGGACGGGGGGCGACGTGGGGGAGGACTGATCGTGTTGAACAACTTGAGCGGACGCTGGCGTGCCCTGGTGGCCACCGCGGCGTTGATGCTCGCGATGGGGTCGGGGAACGCGGTGGCGCAATCGACGCGCGGCTCGCTGGCTGGAACGGTGCGAGACGCGCAGGGCGCGGCGGTCCCCGGGGCGACGGTCGAGCTGACCAGCCCGCGGCGCAACGACACGCAGGTGACGACGGCCAACGAGGCCGGCGACTTCACGTTCCTCAACCTGCTGCCGGATACCTACAACCTCAAAGTCACGATGGACTCGTTCAAGACCGTCGAACAGTCCAACGTCGTGCTGAACGCGGCGGACCGGCTGTCGGTCGGCGTGATCACGCTCGAACTCGGCGCAGTGTCGGAGACGGTCAACGTCACCACCCGCGTCGTCGAAGTCCAGTCCCGCGACGCCACCCGTAACTTCTCGGTCGACTCCGCCGCCATCGAGAACCTCGCCGTCAACGGTCGGGATCCGCTGATGTTGGCGCGCCTGGCGCCCGGCATCGCCGATGCCAACGGGATTGGCATGAACGTCAACGGCGCCCGCGACAACACGACGAACTACACCGTCGACGGTGTCAGCAACCTCGATACCGGCAACAACGGCGTGCTCGGTTCCATCAACCTCGACGCGGTCGAAGAATTCAAGATTCTCACCAACGCCTACTCCGCCGAGTACGGACGATCGTCGGGCGCGCAGCTCTCCCTCGTGACCAAGAGCGGCGGTCGCGACTTCCGGGGATCCGCCTACGGCTACCGCCGGCAGGAAACCCTGAACGCCAATAGCTTCATCAACAACCGCGAGCGCGGTCGCGCGCTCCAAACCGATCCGGCCTCGCGCGTCGGCCTCAAGCCGATCAACCGTCAGACCGACCTCGGCTTCACGGTCGGCGGCCCGGTGCCGCTGGGTGGCTACAACAAGGACCGCAACCGCTTGTTCTTCTTCTTCGCGTTCGAGAACCAGCGCCGGTTCACTCCGCCTGCCAACCCGAACCGGGTCCGCGTGCCGACGAGTCTCGAGCGCACGGGCGACTTCTCGCAGTCGGTCGACAACAACAACCAGCCCTACAACCTCATCAAGGACTACCAGACCGGCTTGCCCTGCACCGCGAGCAACACCAGCGGCTGCTTCCGCGACGGCGGCGTGCTCGGCCGCGTCCCGGCCAACCGCCTGTACGCGCCAGGCCTCGCGATCTTGAACTCCTACCCGCTGCCGAACGCCAGCGGCGCCGGCTACAACTACGAGTCGCAGGTCGCCGTGCAGATCGACCGTCGTGAGGAGATCTTCCGCGCCGACTGGCAGGCGTCTTCGGCGTGGCGCGTCTACGGCCGCTACTTCCACAACTCGAACAACGCGGGCACCGGGATCGGCCCGTACGGGTCATTCGTCCTCGGCGCCAACGTGCCGCTCACCAACGTCTCCGACATCCGCCCGGTCTACAACCTGTCGCTGTCGGCCACCGGCGTGATCAGCCCGTCGCTGTTCTTCGAAACGACGTTCGGCACCGGCCACAACTCGATCTTCATCCACGACGCCGACGGTACGTGGAACCGGACCGCGCTGGGCCTCCAGGCGCTGCCGCTCCTCTACCCGAGCGCGGTGGTCGATGACTACCCGCCGCAGATCCAGTTCGGTGGCAGCCGCTTCGGCACCTCGCCGAACATCGGCTCCAACAACGCGCCCTTCGACAACTTCAACACCACCTACGACTTCCTCGCCAACCTGACGAAGGTGTGGGGGCGTCACACGTCGAAGGCCGGCGTTTATGTGCAGAAGAGCCTGAAGGACCAGAGCGGCTTCGGGGCCAACAACGGCGTGATCAACTTCCAGGACAATGCGTCCAACCCGTTCGACACCAGTTTTGCGCCCTCCAACATCGCCACGGGCGTGTTCAATACGTTCAGCCAGGCGTCGGTGTATCCGATCGGCGAGTATCGCTATTGGAACATCGAGTGGTACCTGCAGGACAACTGGAAGGTGAATGACCGCCTGACGCTCGACTACGGCCTGCGCTTCTACTGGGTGCAGCCGCAGCACGACGTGGCGGGCCTGACCTCGAACTTCAACCCGGCTTCGTTCCAGCAGAGCCAAGCCGTCCGGCTGTATCGCCCCCAGGTCATCAACGGCACCCGCGTGGCGTTTGACGCGACGACTGGCGAGCAGCTGCCGGCCGCCTTCATCGGCCGCATCGTGCCGAACAGCGGCAGCCTGACCAACGGCATCGGCCAGGGTGGCGAGAACGGCGTGCCCGATCGGCTCATCGAGGACAACGGCATTCTGTTCGCGCCGCGGTTCGGGATGACCTACGACATCACCGGCAACCAGTCGTTCATCTTCCGGCTGGGTGGCGGCATGTTCTACGACCGCTACGAAGGCAACATCGCGTTCGACGAGATCGTCAACCCGCCGACGACGTTCCAGCCGACCATCACCTGGGGCCGTCTGCAGGAGGTCGATCCGGCTACCGCGCGGCTTGCCCCGTCGGGCCTCAATGCGATGGCTGTCTCCGGGCAGATCCCGACGACCTACAACTTCAACATGGGCTTCCAGAAGAAGCTCGCAGGCGGCATGATCTTCGACATCGCCTACGTGGGCTCGGTGCAGAACCACCTGCCGCGGCGTGTCAACGTCAACGCCGTGCCCTACGGCGCGACGTTCGCGGCGCAGAACCAGGACACCACGCTGGCGCCGAACGCGCTGGCAGGACAGAACGCCCTGGCGGCGGACTTCCTGCGGCCGTACATCGGCTACGGCAACATCAACCAGCGCCTGTTCGATGCCAACGCCAACTACCACGGCCTGCAGACGCAGATCGATCGCCGGTTCTCGAACGGCCTGTTCCTGAACGCCAACTACACGTTCAGCAAGGCGCTCGACACGCAGGACGTCAACACCGACTTCGCGCGCATCGATGGCTTCGACAAGCAGGCCAACTATGCGCCGGCCGGCTTCGATCGCCGCCACATCTTCAACTTCAACTGGGTCTACCAGGTGCCGACGATGGAAGCGGCGGGGATGCTGCTCGGCGGCCTCGTCAACAACTGGCAGGTGTCGGGTGGGTATCGCCTCGAGAGCGGCCTGCCGTACGGCCTGACCTACAGCATCAACGGCATCGGCAGCCGCAACGTGACCGGTTCGGATACGGAAGGCTTCAGGCCGGTCATCAGTGGCGATACCGGCGCCGGCCATGACGTCAACGACCCGTACCAGCAGTTCGCGCTGGGCATTTACAGCCAGGCGTCGACCGGCAGCATCGGTCTCGAATCGGGTCGCAACTACCTGAACCGGGCGCCGATCAACAACGTCGACCTGTCGGTGCAGAAGTCGTTCGGCCTTGGCGGCCGTCGGGCGCTGCGTCTCCGTGTCGACGCGTTCAACGTGCTGAACCACACGCAGTTCGACGCCGTGGCCAACAACATGCAGTTCCAGGCGCTCGGCAACAACGCGATCATCAACCTGCCGTACGACGCGTCCGGTGCCCTGGTGCGGACCAATGGCTTCGGTTCGGTGACCAGCGTCCGGGCACCGCGCAACCTCCAGGTCCTGGCGCGCTTCGAGTTCTGAGGCTGGACGAAATCGTCTGGACTTTGTCCAAGCGCTGGACAGTCCTCGTCCAGACGAGGTAAGGTCAGTCACCTACGGGTCGGGGAGCCACTGCTCCCCGGCCCGTTCGCGTCTCAGATGTCCATGCGCAAGATCGACCTCACGAGCTTTCAGGTCGCGACCAGCGAGACGGCGCGCCAAATCAACCGGCGGATCGCGCTCAGCCTGATCCGCCGCCACGAACCGCTGTCCCGGGCCGATCTGGCGCGTCGATCCGGGCTGCAGCGCAGCACCGTGTCGGCGATCATCGACGAGCTGATTGTCGAGGGCTGGGTCAACGAAGGGGAGCTGGGGCTGCTCCCGCGCGGCCGCCGGCCGCGCTTCCTGCACGTCAATACCGAGCGGGTCGGCACCATTGGCGTCGAGCTGCGGCCCGAGCTCACCACCGTCGGGCTCGCCGGCCTCGATGCCCAGTTCAAGGCACAGGAGCAGTGGGCCACGCCGGCCACGCCTGAGGCATTCGCGGCCAGGCTCAACGAAGCGGTGGTATCACTGCGGGCGCAATTCCCGGCGACGCGCGTCGAAGGCGTCGGCCTCAGCCTGCCTGGACGCGTCGACGCGCAAGGGCGCCTGATGTTCGCGCCCAATCTCGGCTGGCCGGCGATGGACCTGCGGGCCATGCTCGAATCGGTCATCGGTCTGCCGGTGTTCCTCGAGAACGCGGCCAACGCCTGCGCCCTCGCCGAGCTCTGGTTCGGCAAGCACCCCGAACACGTCCGCAACCTCGTCGCCGTCACCGTGTCGGAAGGCATCGGCGTCGGCCTGCTGATCAACGGGCAGCTGGTGCACGGCTCGAACGCCATGGCCGGCGAGCTCGGCCACGTCACGCTCGACGAGAAGGGCCCGCCGTGCAAGTGCGGCAAGCGCGGCTGCTGGGAGCGCTACGCCTCGAACTCCGCCGCGGTGATGGACTACTCGCGCGGCACCGACGGCGAGGCGGCGATCGCCCAGCTCGCCGGCGGCGACCAGCTGGCCAAGTTCCACTCGCTCATCGAGCTCGCCCGCAGCGGCGACCCGCGCGCGCTGGCGGCGATCGACCGCATGGCGCACTTCCTCGGCTCGGGGCTGTCGTTCATCATCACCGCTCTGGCCCCCGAGATCATCACGGTCGTCGGCGAAGTGACCGAGCTCTGGGATCGCGTCGGCCCGATTGTCAACGACGTCATTGCCCGCCGCGCCCTGCACCAGGCGGGCACCCGGGTCGTGCCTGCCGACCCGGCGACGCGCTCGCGCCTGCGCGGTGCCGTCGCGCTGGTCGTGCAGCAATACTTCGCCGCGCCCGACGTCGCCTGACGCCCCGGCGCGAAGTCAGGCGACGCGTCGCGACGCGACCAGCCCGATGCCGCCGAGCACGGCGGCGCCCGAGAGGATCAGGCGCAGGCTGAGCGGCTCGCCGAGCAGCGCGACTCCACCTGCCGCGGCGAGGACCGGAACGCCGACCTGGGCCACGGCGGCCTGCGTGACCGACAGCCGCGGTAGCGCCCGATACCACGCCACATAGCCCAGGCCCGAGGTCAGGCCGCCGGAGAGGAGCGCCAGCGTGACGCCGCGGATGCTGATCACCGTGGTGGCTGCCGTCGCGCCGACCATCAGCAGGGCGAGCGGGCTGCTCCACAGAAAATTGCGCGCGTTGGCCGCGACCGGCTCGCGGCTCGTACGTCCGGCGATGGTGTAGACCGCCCAGGCGATCCCGGCCACCACCATCAGCGCAACCCCGGGCGGATCCGGGCGGCTCGCCGCCGGGGCCGTCAACAGCACCAGCCCGCTCGTCGCCAGCGCGAGGCCGGCCCACGTGCGCGGCGACGGGCGCTCGCCGCGGAACAGGCCGTAGCCGAGCATCGTCAGCTGCACCGCGCCGAACAGCACCAGCGCGCCCACCGCCGCGCCGATGCGGACGTAGGCGAGCGAGAACGGTGCCGCGTACACGAACAGGACCGCGGGCCCGACAGCGCCGCCACCGCGCAGCGAGCGCCAGCCGCCGTCGCGGACGCGGACGAGCGTCACGAGCACGGCGGCGCCGGCGAGCAGGCGAATGGCTGTGAACGTCGCCGCGTCGATCGCGTGAGCGCCCAGCGCCAGCCGGGTCAGGAGCGAGTTGGACGCGAACGCGCTCAGCGCGAGCAGCGTGAAGACGGCGGTCCGCAGCACGGAAGAGGGGGCGCCGGGCGCGACAGGCTCGCGCGCCGGCACCCGACCAGGATGGTTTAGCAGCCCGACTCGGGACACTACGGACGGGACGCCGACGACGGTGCGGCGGGCGCCGCGGCTGTCTTCACGTAGGCGTCGAACGCCTCGTAGCGATCGCGATGCGCTTCCGGCGCGACCCGGACCTTCTCGCCCAGGAACATGACCGGGCCGCCCGGCTTGTCGAACGCCGGCCAGGCCGGCTGGCCGGACGCCGTCGGCGTGCCCGTCTTGGCGAAGCTGGCCCAGTACTCCATCATCGCCGCCGATAGCGCCTTGTCCTCGGGCGCCCAGGTCACGTTCTTGACCGTATCGAGCCTGCCGAAGACGTACTCGATCTCGCCGGCGTGGCGCGCGCCGACGTCCTTGGCGGTGACCGGCGTGCCGTTCTGCATGCGGCCCGGCTCGATCGGGATGTCGCGGTCGAACAGGTAGCGATGGACCTTGGCGCCGCTCGTCGCGCGGTGCACCTCGAGCCACTTCCAGGTGCCGTAGCTGATGAAGCTGTCGCTCGCCAGCGCCGCGGCGGCTTCGAGCGCGTCGGCATCGCTCGCCGCCGGGTAGGCCTTGAGCATGGCGTCCGCGGACGCACCGAAGCGGTTGGTCACGTCGGCCTTGTGGCTCTCGGCCGTCGGCTTCTGTGGGCCCAGGGTGACGCGCGTTCGCGCTTCACCGGCGTTCCACCCGGCGAGCAGCGGCACCTTGTGCTGCTGGCCCTTGGTGAAGATCGTGGCGACCGGCGCCGGCACGACGTAGCCGTCGACGATCGGGCTGAACCAGCGCGGCGGCGTGCCGGGCCCGCCGAGCAGGTCGGTCGCCGGCTTGGCGCGCAGCGCGTCGATCGTCGGCGCGTTCATCGCCGCCGCGAACTTCTCGCCGTCGGCCTCGGCGGAGGCCAGCGTGGCGCCGCCGAGCGGCGGCTGCGGTCCGGACGGGAACGACGCGCCGCTCTCGCCGATCGCCTTGTGGAAGAGGCCCTTGGCGAGCGGCGACGCCATCAGGATGCTGACCGAGAACGATCCGGCGGATTCGCCGAAGATCGTCACGTTGCCAGGATCGCCGCCGAACGCCGCGATGTTCTTCCGCACCCACTGCAGTGCCGCGATCTGGTCGAGGACGCCGTAATTGCCGGACGCCTTGTGCGGCGATTCCTTGCTCAACCCGGGATGGGCGAGGAAGCCCATCAGACCGAGCCGGTAGTTGAGGCTCACGACCACGACACCCTTGGTCGCCAGTCGCGCGCCGTCCTGGCGCGGCTCCGAGGCGGAGCCGGCCTGGAAGCCGCCGCCGTAGATCCACACCATCACCGGCAGCTTGGCGTCGGCCGCCGTCGCCGGCGTCCACACGTTGGCGACCAGGCAGTCTTCGCTCATGTCGTCGCGGAACTCCATGTCGCCAAAGAGGCGCGCCTGCACGCAGCGGGCGCCGAAGGTCGTCGCGGCCTTGACGCCGTCCCACTTCGCGGCAGGCTGCGGCGCCTTCCAGCGGTTGGGCCCGACCGGCGGCGCGGCGTAGGGAATCCCGAGGTAGGCGCGTACGCCGGCGGTGCTCGACGGGGCGCCGCTGACGAGGCCGCCCTCCGTCCTGATCGGGGATTGGGCGGACGCCAAGGGGGGCATCGTCAGCGCCACGAGTGCGACGGCGGCCGTCGCCACGCAGGTGCGACGCGCATCGGTCCAGTCCATGCGGGATCTCCTCATTCGGAACGGGTGAGCCGCAGCCCGCGGGCGGCGACCGCATCGAGCAAAGTATCCTCCGAAACCCTTCGGTCCCGCCCCGGCAGGAAAACGACTCCGGAGTCGTCGGAGGGAAACGATTCCGGAGTCGGGCTGCAAAATCGCGCTTGCATCAATCGCACGGGCGATGCGACACTCGGATCGCCCATTCGGAACGTGTGTCCCCCGCACCCCGGCGGAAGGCCCTGAGGCTAGCTCAGGCACACAGCCTTCCGCGCTTCTGCCTCCATTCGTCGCGTTCGATTCAGCCGTGCACGCCATGTGGCGATGCCGAGCGCTGGTGTGCAGGAACGTAAGGAGAAGAGGCCCATGGACACGCGTTACCCCGTCGATTCACTCGTCGCTGCGTCGGAGCCCGCGACCGCGGCTGCCGCCGAGCTGCTCGGCACGGCGGTTCCGGCACCGCTCGGCAGCCGCCGCGACTTCTGCATGGCGGCCTGCCAGGCGCTCTCGCTGGGAGCGATTGCCGCGACGCTGCAGGCCTGCGGCGGAGGCGGCAGCCCGAACGAGCCGTCGAACGGCGGCGGCGGCAACGTGCCGGCGCTGCCGTCGATCAGCGCGACCGTGACCAACGGAGCTGCGACCCTCAACGTCGACGGCACCGCGCTCGCGTCCACTGGCGGCGCCGCGATGGTCACGAGCGGGCTCGGCACGATGCTCGTGGTGCGCAACGACGCGACCACCATCTCGGCCTACACGGCCACGTGCACGCACGAGCAGTGCACGATCAACGGGTTCACCGAGAACGTGTTCCAGTGTCCCTGCCACGGCTCGCGGTTCAACCCGGCGAACGGCTCGGTCCTGCGTGGCCCGGCGACGCAGCCGCTCCGTCGGTTCACCGCAACGATCACGAACGGCGTCGTGTCGATCACGGCGTAGGGGCTCGGACGAACCCTCGCCGTACGTGAAGAAGTCGGGCACCCGCACGGGATGCCCGACTTCTGTCCGTTCCAGTTGGCAACGCCGGCGCGCGTCAGAGCGCTAGTTCGGCATCACGACGGTGTCGACGACGTGGATGACGCCGTTCGACTGGAACACGTTGGTCTGCGTGACCGTCGACCAGCCGCCCTTTTCGTCCTTCAGGACGACCTTGCCGTCTTTCATCATCGCCCACAGCTTGCCGCCGGCGACGGTGGTCAGCGTCGCCGTGCCGTTGCCGGCCTTGATCTGGGCCATCAGGTCATCGGCCGACAATCTGCCCGGCACGACGTGGTAGGTGAGCACCTTGGTCAGCGTCGGCTTCATCTCCGGCTTGAGCAGGCCGTCGACGGCGCCGGCGGGGAGCTTGCCGAAGGCGGCGTTGGTCGGGGCGAAGACGGTGAACGGGCCGGAGCCCTGCAGGGTGTCGACCAGCCCGGCGGCCTTCACCGCCGCGACGAGCGTAGTGTGGTCGGCCGAGTTGACGGCGTTCTGAATGATGTTCTTGGTCGGGAACATCTCCTTGCCGCCGACGATGGGGTTCTTGCCCATGTGGTGATCGGCGTAGCTGAACGAAGCGGCAGCGGCGAGCATCAGAGCGGCGGCGGTCAGGCGAAAGAGCTTCATGGCAGTCGGTATCCTTTTCCTCTAAGCTGCGGGCCCCTCTGGCCCGCGTCTGGAAGGCTCTACGGCGGTCTGCTCTGGATGGATGGGTGGCCGCCGCGCGCCACCGGGTGCAGCCCGATCGCTGACACGGGCCTGCGGGTGGCCGATACTGGGAGCATGCTCCACCTCCTCCGGGGATGGCTGGCCAGGCTGAGCTTGGCGGCCGCGTCGTGGTGCGTCCTCTTCGGCCCGGGCCTTGCCCAGGCCCAGCCGCGCATACCAGCCGCCGGCACATTACGCGTCCTCGCCACATCGCCGAATGGGCTGGTGCCTGGGAATGCCACGCAGGCAACGATCCGGTTCTCGGAGCCGATGATCGCGCTGGGCGCCGTCGACGCGGATCAGGTCCGCTTCGTCACCGTGACACCGGCCGTGCCGGTGCGATTCCATTGGCCCGACACGAACGTCCTTGTGATCTCGCCGGTGAGCGGCCGGTTCCCGCTCGCAACAAGCGTCGAGGTGCGCGTGGAAGCGGCGGCGTCGTCCATCGCGGGCCGTCGCCTGGCGGCTCCGCACGTCTTCCGGTTCTCGACCGCGACGCCGCGCCTGCGCTACGCCTCCGTCCTGCCTCCGCGCGGGCCGGGCCCGGCACCGCCAGGGCTCGACATCAGCCTCTCATTCGATCAGGCGGTCCGCGCCGAGGACGTGGCGTCGCGCGTCGAAGTGACGATCGACGCCGGCTCGCAGGCGCTACCCCAGTTGTCGGCGGAGGCGCGGGCGCGGATGGCACGGGTCGACGCGGCAGGCCTGAAGCGGTTCGACGCCTGGATCGCCGACCTGCGGCGGCAGCTCGGACCGTCGCGCACGCTTCGCGCGTCGGTGCCGCCCGGGACCCGCGATGGCACGCAGGTGGTACTGCGGGTCGCGGAGACGCCGCCGCGGGGTGCCCGCGTCGTCGTGACCGCGACCGGGGTGGCATCGCCGGAAGGGCCGCTGCGCGGGCTCGCGCCGGAACGGCGCGAGCTGCCATTTCCACCGCTGTTCACCGTCACGGGCCCCGACTGCGGCGGGCTCTGCGATCCCCGGTTCGCTGCAGTTGCGACGAGCCTGCCGGTCGAGGACGAACGCAAGCTGCGCGATGCCATCGCCGTGACCGACATCACGGATCCCGGTGCGCCGAGGTTGTTGTCACCTGCCGCCTCGGGTGCCGCGTCGAGGTACGCCTCGGTGCACGCGCTTCGCGACCTCGGCTACGCGCTCGTGCCCGGCCACCGGTACGCGGTGCGCGTGGACGCGTCGCTCACGGCTCACAGCGGTGAGGCGCTGCGCGCGCCCTGGATGGGTGTCTTCGACGTCGGACTGCCGATGTCGAGTGCCGGTCTCGGCACGACTGACGGAATGGCTGTATGGGAGGGCGCCAACGGCCCGCGCGTCCCGGTGCTGACGCGCAGTCTGCTGGACGTCAGGAGCTGGGCAACCGCCGTGACGCCACCCCGCCTGATCACCCCGCCCACACCCGTCCGGAGCCGCGCGCCGGTCGTGACGGCGGTACCGACACCAGTCGACGGATCCGAGCAGGAGACGCTGGTGGACGTCTCGTCGGCGTTGTCTGCGCAGGGCACCGGCTTCGTGCACCTCTGGGTCGAGCCGGGTCGTGACGCTTCGAACACGGCAGGGGGCATCGTCGTCCGTCCGCAGTCGTTCAAGACGTCGTCGCTGGTGCAGGTCACCAACATCGGGCTGTCGGTGCGCGGCAGCGCCGGCGCCCTGGCGATCCTCGCGACGCGGCTCGACACCGGCGCGCCGATCCCGGATGCGGCGATCACCGTGCTCGACGCCGGACACGAGGTCCTCTGGCGCGGCCGCACCGACACTGACGGCCTTGCCATCGCGCGCAGCCGCGGCATCGCGCCCACCACTCGGAGCGCCGCGACCGTCCTCGCCGAGAAGGACGGCGACGCCTCCTTCGTGGCCGCGGGGTACGGCTGGCCGCAGCGGTACGACGACGCGTTGACCGGGGTCGTGATGTCCGATCGCGGGGTCTACCGACCCGGCGAGACCGTCGAAGTGAAGGCCTGGCTGCGGCTCGCGACCGCCCGGGGGCTCGAGCCGGTCCCTGCCGGCACGTCGGTCACGCTGACCTGGTCGAGCGACAGGACCAAGGTTCTCGAGCTGGCCGCCACTGTCACGGCAGCGGGCGGTGCCGCGTGGACGCTCCCCGTGCCGGTGGACGCGAAGGTCGACGGCGACCAGTCCCTGTCGGTGGCACGCACCGGCGAGGATCGCGATCGCGTCGACGGCACATTCCTGATCAAGGCGGTGCGGCCGGTCGAGTTCAGGGTCGACCTGGGCGCAGAGCTCTCCGCCGCGCTCGATCCGCCGGTGATCGAGGCGCGCCTCCAGGCGCGCGACCTCGCCGGGATTGCCCTTGGCGACGCACCGGTCGGATGGACCCTGACCCGCGACACGCCGACCGTGCTGCCGGTCCCGCTGCTTGAGGATCCGGCGTTCGCCTACGCCGCGTCGGACGATCAGACCGAGGACGCCATCGAGGACGACGACGCGTGGCCGCTCCCGCTCGAACGCGCCGCCAGTCTCGATGCGCAGGGCGAGACGAGCGAGCGGTTCGTCCTGCCGGACGGGCTGCGGGGCCGTGGCCGCTACGTCGTGACGGCCCAGGTCCGTGACACGTCGTCGCAGGTCCAGGGGGAGCGTGTCGCGGTGGACGTGCCCGCCGACGCGTACATCGGCATCGGGCAGGACGATCCGCCCGCCGATGCGTCCGCGCCGGGGACGCCGGCGATCCGTCTGGTGGCGCGCACGCCGGCTGGTGCACACGTGCCGGGGATTGCCGTCACCGTGCGTCTCTATCGCGGCGGCGAAGCGGACAACAACCCTGTCGTGCTGCACACGACCACGGGCACCTCACCCATCCGACTGGCACTGCCGGCGGCGCTCGAAGGGCAGGACCTCCTGGTGATCGCCCGGACCGACGATGCACGCCTTGCGATCATGCCGGGACGTTCCTGGGGGCGTGTGACGCCACGGACGGGGACCGCGGCACCGTCGACGCCTGACACGCCGATCCTCTCACTCGACCGCGAGACGTACCGGCCTGGCGATCGCGCACGCGTGACCATCACCTCGCCGGTGGCCGGAGCGACCGCGCTCCTGACGCTGGAGCGCGGCGCGGTGCTCGAGGCGCGCGTGGTGCGCCTCTCGGGCACGACGGCGACCGTCGACGTGCCGGTCGGGGACTCCGCAGTGTCGGGTCTGCAGGCGGCGGTCACCTTGATCCAGGGCCGCCGATCCCCCTGCTGTGACGCCAACCGGAACGATCCGGGGCGACCCGCCACGATCTCGGCGGCGATCGACGTCGTCGTCGACCAGGCGGGGACGAAGCTCGCCGTCGCGATCGAGGCGCCGCGGTATGCGCGCCCGGGCGGTCGCGCCACGGTGCGCGTCCGCGTCCGTGACGATGCACAACAGCCGGTGCAAGGCGAGGTCACCCTCTGGGCGGTGGACGAGGGGCTGCTCGCGCTGACGGCGTACAGGCTCGTCGATCCCCACCACGCGATGTACCACCGCGACGCGGGCGGACCCTGGCTCCAGGACACCCGCAGCCTCCTGCTCGGGCGGCGGCTGCCGACATGGCTCGGCGACGTCCTTCAGACCAGCTCTTCGGAGGTCGGATCGCTGGCCGAGCAGCTCTCCGTGCAAGCCGAGGGCGCGGACCTGGACGTGCGCCGCGACTTCCGGCCGCTGGCGTTCTGGCATGCCTCGATAGCGACCGACGCCGACGGCGTCGCCCAGATCGAGGCCACGCTGCCCGACACCCTGACCACCTACCGCATCATGGCGATCGCGGCCGATCCCGCGGCGCGCTACGGCTCCGCAACCGCACCGCTGACCGTCGCGCGGCCGGTGATGACGCGTCCGGCGGCGCCCCGCGTGCTGACGCGGCTCGATCGCGCATCGATCCGCGCGACTGTCGCGGCGAGCGGCCTCGCCGGCTCGGGCTCGGTCCGCCTCGAGAGCCTCACGCCGTTGCTGCTCGCGGTGTCGGGCGACGCGGAGCGGGCAGTGACCGTGACGGACGGCGGGCGGGCCGTCGCGGCATTCGACGTCGAGGCGCGTGGCGAGGGCGTCGCCCGCATCCGCGTCACGGCCACGATTGGCGGCGATCGCGACGTGGTCGAGCGCACAATCGCGATCGTCGATCGCAGCGTGTCCGAAGTCTCGGCGGCCGTCGGGTCGGCAGCGCCCGAGGCGATCGAGACGCTCCGGCTGCCTGCAGGCATCGAGACCGACGGTGGCGCGCTCGATCTCGAGCTGGCGTCCACGATGTTGGTGGGGCTCAACGCTGCCACCGACTACGTGGTGCGATATGCGTACACCTGCGCCGAGCAGATGGGCTCGCGGGCGCTCGCCCTGATCCTGCGCGGCGTCCTGGAGTCGCCGACCCCGGCGCCACCGGCCGGCGGCCACGGCGGCGAGGAAGCGCGCCAGGCGCTCGAGCGGCTCGAGGCCTACCGCTGCGACGACGGCTACGCCTACTGGAAGGGGAATTGTGACGGACACCAGTCGCCGTACCTGACGGCCTACGTGCTGTTCGTGCGGCAGACTGCGGCACGGTACGGGCATCCGATCGACGCCGCCAGCCTGGCGCGCGACGCCGTGGACCTGGAGGCACTGCTGGCGCGCCCGCGCACCGCGCCGGCTCGTCTCGACGACCACGCCTGGCGGGCCTTCGCGGTGAAGGTGCTCGCCGACGGTGGCCGCCGGCCCGAGGCCGTGCTGACAGCGCTCTACGCCGGGCGCGACGAGCTCCCCATCTTCGCGCTCGCGCATCTGCTCGACGCGCAGATGGCCGTCGAGCCGGCGAGCCCGCGCGTTGCCGAGTTGCGCCGCCGCATCCGCAACGCCCTCACCGTCGGCACGACGGCCCACGTCGAGGAGCGTGCCCTGACGCCGTACTTTTGGTGCTGGCCATCGAACATGAAGTCGACGGCGATCGTGCTCGACGTGCTGTCCCGGCGCGGGGGTATCAGCGCCGAGGAGGCACACCCGATCGTGCGCTGGCTGCTTGGCGGACGCCGCCACGGCATCTGGGGCGGGACGCAGGAAAACATCTGGGTGCTGACGGGGCTCGCCGCCTACCGCCAGGCGTTCGAGATCAGGGGAGACGCGGAGATGACCGCGTCGGCCACGCTGGCTGCGATCGAGCTGGTGAAGAGCACGTTGAACTCGCGGCAGCCCACGGCATCGACGCGGCTGACGATGCCGGCTCTCGCGGCAATCGTGGCGCCCGGCGGATCGGGCCGACTCGCGATCCGATCCACTGGCCGCGCGCCGATGTTCTACGCGACGCGGCTCGACGTCCGACGGCCGGCGCGCGACGCCGCGCCGCTCGAGCACGGCATCGTGCTGCGGCGCCAGTACCTGCCCGTGGTGCGCGGCGTGGACGGCGCGCCGGCGACCACGTTCCGCGCGGGGGCCCTGGTGCGCGTGGTCCTCACCGTGCGCCTGCCGGAGTCGCGCACGTTCGTCGCCGTGACCGATGCGCTGCCCGGCGGCTTCGAGGCGGTCGACACGAGCCTCGCGACTGCCGCGCCCGACGCCGAGGTCGCCGGCGACGCGATGTTGGGCGTGTGGTGGGACCGCTTCGATCGCATCGAGCGCTACGACGATCGCGTGGATCTGTTCGCGACGTCGCTCAAGGCCGGCGAGCACACGGTGTCGTACCTGGCGCGCGCTTCGACACCGGGCACGTTTCTGGCCGCCGGGACCCGGGCCGAAGCGATGTACGAGCCGGAGGTCGCCGGCCGCACCGCCGCCACGACGATCACGGTGGAGCCGTGACGATGACGCTGCCAGCGCGCGCGCCCGCCCGCGCCGCCGGCCCGCTAGTCCCC
>JANOIR010000673.1:0-2903 GCA_031407765.1 Vicinamibacteraceae bacterium | reverse complement strand
CTGCAGGGCCTCGACCGGCCGGGTGACGCCGCGCACGATGGCCCACGTGGCCATCAGCGCCAGCAGGCCGACCGCGGCCGCCGCCGCGAGGAGCCGGCGATCGAGCGCGCCGAAGAACGCCGCCTCGGTCGGTTCGCGATCAGGCGCCGGCAGCGGCACGAGGTAAAGCGAGGCGGATCGGCCGTCGGTGAGCCGCAGCGGCGTGGGTGCCTGACGGAAAACGAGGACGCCTTGGGCGAGGCGGGCGCCTTCGCGCCGGCTGACCTCGAGCGTCAGGGCGTCCCCTTCGCGCCGCACGCGGACGTCCGTGCCGCCGGCCGCGGCGGCGCCGCCCGCCGCAACGAGCGTCCCGCTCGCATCGAGCACGAGGAGCGCGGCGCCCGGCGGCAGCTCGGTCGCGAGACCGGCCAGCCCAGCATCGCAACAGCGCCCGTCCAGATCGCGGGCGATCCGCGGCGCCAGGTCGGGCAGTCGCGTCGACGTCTCATGGCGCTGCACCGCCGCGAACCGCAGGAACTCGAGCCGGGTCTCGTGCCGGACGGCGAGCGCCACCAGGCCGATAGCCGCCAGCGCGAGACCGCCGACCGCGATCAGCAGTCGCGTCTGCAGACTGAGATTACCCACAGTCCTCATCGGTCGCGAGCCGATAGCCGACGCCGTGGACCGTCGCGACGACATGGCGGCAGCCGCCGCGTTCGAGCTTCCGCCGGAGGTTCGTGACGTGCGTATCGATGGTGCGATCGAGGCCCTCGTAGTCGGGACCGAACGCGCGCGCCACCAGCTCCTCGCGCGTGAACGTCCGGCCGGGCGCGCGGGCCAGGGCCTCGATCAGCTTCAGCTCGGTCGGCGTCAGCGCGATCGGCGTGCCCGCGACCCGCACCTCACGCTTGAAGTGGTCCACTTCGAGCGCACCGGCAATGGTCGGCGCCGGCGGCGCGGTCGAGGGCGTGCCGGCACGCCGCAGCAACGCCCCGACACGCGCCACCACCTCACGCGGACTGAACGGCTTGGCGACGTAGTCGTCGGCGCCCCCCTCGAGCGCGCGGACGCGGTCGTCCTCCGTCGTCCGCGCCGTGAGCATCAGGATCGGCACCGGTGACTGGGCCCGAATGGTCCGGCACACGTCGTAGCCGGACATCGCCGGCAGCATCCAGTCGAGGACGATGGCGGCGATGTCGGGCTCACGGGCGCGCGCCACCGCCGACGCGCCGTCGTGGACCACCGACACGCGATGGCCGGCGTGCTCGAGGTAGAGCTGCAGCGTCTCGCACACGACCCGATCGTCCTCGACCACGAGGATGTGCGCGACGTCGCTCATCGCCTCACCGGACGGGGCATCAGTCGGTCACCGGTCGGTCACCGGGTTAGGGCCTTGCGGATCGCCTGCGCGACGCTCGTCGCCGCCGGCGGGTCGAGGTTGGCGAGCACGACGATCGTCCAGGTGCCGTCCGACTCGAGGGACGCGTTGATGCCAGGCGCTCCGCCGGCGAAGCCCATGCCGCCGGCGGCGCGGCCGGGCCCTGCCGCACTGCCGTTCAGCATCCAGCCGGTGCGCTGCGGATCGAGCAGCTTGCCGGTCCGCAAGGCGTTGTCGAACGCCAGCAGATCGGCGGCGGTCGCATAGCCTCCGCCGGCCGCGCTGCCGGCCGCGCCGTGCATCGCAGCGTTCGAGTGCAGAGCACTGTCCGGCCTGCCCGGCCCGGTGCGGCGCGTGTACCCTCGTGCGACGCGCGGCGGGAGCGAGTCCGAGAGGAACCAACCCGCGCCGGTCATGCCGGCCCCGGTCATGCCGGCCAGGCCGAAGACGTGACGGGCCATATAGGTCTCGTAGGGCATGCCCGAGACGCGCTCGACGATCGCGCCGAGCACGATGTAGCAGCCGTTGCAGTACTCCTCCCGCACCCCCGGCTCGAACTGGACGGGCTGCGCGGCGACGAAGCGATAGTAGTCGGCGTTGGCCCGGAAGCGATCCTTCGGCGCCGCGGTAAAGGCCGGACCGAAGAAGTCCGCTACTCCACCGCGGTGGTTGAGCAGCTGATCGACCGTCGCGCGGCGTGCCGGCGTGTCCGGATAGTCGGGCAGCCGTGCGCCGACCGTGTCGGTGAGCGCCAGCGTGCCGGCGGCCAGAAGCTGCCCGATCGCGACCTTCGTGAACAGCTTGTTGATCGATCCGAGGTTGAAACGCATGTCGGCCGATGCCGCGACGCCGCCTTCGCGGTCGCCGACACCGTAGGCGCGCTGCACCAGCGGTACGCCGTCGCGGGCGATGAGCACGACGCCGGCGAAGGTGTCCTGGCGAACCAGCGGCGCCAGATAACCGTCGAGCGTCTGCGTCATGTCTGCGACGGTCATGTCCGCCTTCAGCCCAATGGGCGCGGCGGAGGGCTCAGGCGGGCCGCCAATACTGACCTGGATGGCGACGGCTGTGATGCGAAACGGCGGCGGCGCCTCGAGCGTGAGCTCGAACCGCCCGGCCATCTTCGTCTCGCCGCGAGCGTCGAGCGTGGCGACGCCGTCGACGACGCGGATCGACGTCACCGCGATCGCCCCGAAATCGCTGCGGAGCTTTTCGAACATCGTGCGGCGATCCGCGGCCGACCGTCGCGCCAGCAACGCCGGCGAGAAGTGTTGCTGCGCCATCGCCTCGAACTGGTCGGCGGTGCCGCCCGTGAGCGCGGCGGCGAACGCGTCGACGTGGGCACGGATCTCCGGCTCGGGGACGCCCACCTGTTGGGCGGGCAGGATGGTGGGGCCGGCAGTCAGCGCCAGCCCCAGGACGGCGGCCAATCGGATCGGGATCATGGAACGGCTCCTCATGGAGCCCACCCTACCGATCGATTGTCAAGGAATCGTGGAGGCGTTGCTGGTTTGGCGGCCGCGCTCTCACGCGCGGCCACGGGCCG
>JANOIR010000671.1:0-2054 GCA_031407765.1 Vicinamibacteraceae bacterium | reverse complement strand
GACTCATCGATCCCCCTCCGACCCTGGCGACAGCCGGCGTCGTCACGTGGCAGGATGCCTCGACTACCTGAGCCTTGCCAGTACGCGAAGGGACTACATCGTCGATGCCCCTTAGACTACGCGCCATGCGCCGACGCCTTTCCGTGTGGCCCCTCACCGGACTGATCCTCACCGCGGGCTCCTGCCGACCCCTCACAGCCCCTTGTAGGTCAACAACGGTCGTACCACCCGCGTCACCGAGACGAGATCGTCCTGTGCACGTAGGACCGCATGGATGTCCTTGTAGGCCGCCGGCGCCTCGTCGCGCAAACGGCCGGCCAGACGGACATCGAACCACACACCGGCGAGTTGCCGCCGCAGGTCACGCTCGCTGATCCGCGACCGGGCGGCCGACCGGCTGAGGATCCGGCCGGCACCATGTGCGCTGGAGGCCAACGATTCTGGATGGCCGCGCCCTTCGACATGGACACTGCTGGTGCCCATCGAGCCAGGCACGACGCCGGCGACGCCGGCCCCCGCCGGCATCGCTCCTTTGCGGTGGACGAAGCACATGCGCCCATCGTGACGCTCCCGCACGACGTGGTTGTGATCGGCCGCAATCGCGGTCGACCACACCAGCCGTCCGCCGACGAGCGGTGCGATTGCCTCGCCGACCGCGTCGGACATCGCGCGACGGCTGGCGTCGGCGTACTGCTGGGCCCAGTCCGCGTCGTGCAAGTAGGCGGCACCGGCATCGGTCGAGGCGTTCAGCAGCCACAGGCCCGGCCCGGCCCGGGTAGCGCGGGCCAGATGCCGGTCGCGGATCGCCGGACCGACCGCGCGCGAGCCGCTGTGAATCATCAGCCAGAGCCGCTCCTCGGCGTCGGCCTGGAGCTCGATGAAATGGTTGCCGCTCCCGAGCGTCGCGAACTCGAGGACCCCGTCGCGCCGGCGGACCGCGTCGAGGCCGGGCTCGCTCAACGACGCCGACACCAGCGAAGCCGGCTGGGCGATCGTCTCCGTGCGGTTCCGCCGCCGCGCCGGCACGGCGACGCCGATGGCCGCCAGCGTCCGCGCCGCCGTCACCGGATCGGTCAAGGCGCCGCCATCGACGTCGAAGGCCACGGCGAGCATGCCGCAGCCGATATCGCCGCCAACGGCCTGCGGATAGATGGCCTCTGCCGTCGCCAACGCCACGCCGACGCAGACGTCCGGCCCGAGGTGAACGTCGGGCATGACCGCCACCCGCAGGACGTCGGGAGCCCGCCGCAGCCGATCGATCGCCTCCACCACATCGCCGGACAGCGGTTGGGCGAGCCAGGCGCGCAGCGGCGCGCCTCCGGCATCACTCATCGTGTCCTCCCCCGCCTGGCACGGGGACGAAGGCCAGCTCCGGCGCGCGTTTGCGCATGATCGCCCGCGCGACGTCGCACCGCAATCGTGGCGCGTCGCGCTGCAGCGCCGCCAGAACCTCACTCACTGCGCGATCGGCGGGAACGATGACGTGCAGGAGCAGCGGTCCGCCCTGCCCTGCCGTGACGCTCTCTACGAAAAGGTCGTCGACGCCCGCTCCTCCGTCGGCGAGCGCGAGATTCACTGCGCGTTGCACCTGCCGGCACAGCTGACGCGCCTTACGCTCGCCTTGGCGCTCCCGCGACGCGGAGCTGCCGCCAGCCGCCGCGAGGGCGTCCACAAAGATCTGATCCATGCATGCCGTCGGCATCCGACGGCGGCTTCGTCGTGTCACACACTGCTCCCACGCGCGCGCCTGCGCGCTGGCCGCGAGCGCGACGCGCACGACGGCCATGACCGTGAAACGGGCTATTGAAGGGAGCCGGCCCGCAGGCCGAAGGACTTACTTGGCGAGGGGCAGGCTCGACGACGTCAGGCGGGGTGCAATGGGGGACATGGTTTCCTCCGCAGGTCGAGCGCTCATGATTATCGCCAAGACGCGGCGGGTCGACAAGCCCTTCGCGTCATCGTGTGCAGGCCACCGGGGCCGACGCGCGGCCTGGCCTCAGTACTTCCAGCTGGCGAGATCGGCGCCCGCCGGCGCCGTCTTGCGGATCCGCTCG
>JANOIR010000664.1:0-1801 GCA_031407765.1 Vicinamibacteraceae bacterium | reverse complement strand
CGCGCCCCGTTCGACGGCGTGGTCGCCCGCAAGCACGTCGAGGCGGGCGATCTCGCCTCCCCCGGCGCACCGCTGCTCGACCTCGAGGGCACCGATGCGTTTCAAGTCGAGGCCGGCATTCCCGACTCGCTCGCCGGTGCGCTGCAGACCGGCGCCACCGCCGACATCACCCTGGCTTCCGCCGGCCCGGCGTTCGCCGCGCCGCTCGCCGAGCTGTCCTCCGCGGCCGATGTCAACGCGCACACCGTCACGGCTAAATTCACCGTTCCGGCGGGTGTCGTGGTCCGCTCCGGACAATTTGCCCGCGTGCAGGTCCCCGGGGCGCCGGTCCGCGTCCTGCTCGCCCCAGCCTCCGCCGTGGTCGCCCGCGGCCAGATGGAATGCGTTTTTGTCGCCGGCGAGGGCAACCGGGCCGTGCTCCGGCTGGTGAAGACCGGCGCCGTGCGCGGCGACCGCCTGGAGATTCTCTCCGGCCTCGACGACGGCGAGCGCGTCGTGCTGGCGCCGCCGGCTGGCTTGCGCGAAGGCCAGTCTCTGGAGGTCCAGCCGTGAGCCAGCCCCAAACCTCGCCTTTTCCCGATTCTGCCAAGTATGGCTTCGCGGGCCGCCTGGCCGCGATGTTCATCGATTCGAAGCTGACGCCGATGATCGTGGTGGCGTCGCTGCTGCTCGGCCTCTTCGCCATCCTGATGCTCCCCCGCGAGGAGGAGCCGCAGATCAAGGTGCCGATGATCGATGTCATGGTCGCCATGCCCGGCGCCTCCGCCGCCGAGGTGGAGAACCGCATCACCCGCCCGATGGAGAAGCTTCTCTGGGAGATTCCCGGCGTGGAATACATTTATTCCACCGCCATGCCGGGCGCCAACCTGACCATCGTCCGCTTCAAGGTGGGCTCCGACCTCGAGCAGAGCCTGGTCCGCCTCAACCAGAAGCTGCAGGGCAACTTCGACCGCATGCCGCTCGGCGTCACGCCGCCACTGGTCAAGCCGCGCACCATCGACGATGTCCCGATCCTCGCCCTCACCTTCCACAGCGCGCGCTACGACCACGCCACGCTCCGCCGTGTCGCCGCCCAGGTCGACGACGCCGTCAAGGTCCTGCCCGCGGTCGCCGAGACGACGCTCATCGGCGGCCAGGCCCGCCAGATCCGCGTCCAGCTGGATCCCGCCCGCCTCGCTTCGCGCAACCTCAGCGCCGGCCCCCTCATCCCGCTCCTGCAGCAGGCCAATGCCCAGGCCCACACCGGCGCGCAGTCCGCCGCCAACCAGGAAACCCTCCTGCAGACCGGCACCTTTTTCCGCGATGCCCGCGATGTCGGCGCCGTCGTGCTCGGCGTATCCGACGGCCATCCCGTGTATCTGCGCGATGTCGCCACCATCACCGACGCCCCCGCCGAGCCGGCGGATTATGTCCTCATCGGCCAGGGCGGCCGCCAGGCCGGCGAGGAACAGGCCGCCGTCACCCTCACCCTCGCCACGCGCCCGGGCGCCAACGCCGTGGATGTCGTCTCCGCCGTCCTCGCGCGGGTGGACGGCCTCAAGGGCACGCTCATCCCCGCCGACATCGCGGTCTCCGTCACGCGCAACTACGGCGCCACGGCCTCCGAGAAATCCAACGAGCTGCTGCTGCACATGGGGATCGCGGTCTTCGGCGTCGCGCTGCTCATCCTGCTCTTCCTGGGCTGGCGCGAGTCGCTGGTCGTGCTGCTGGCCATCCCGGTCACGCTCGGCCTGACGCTGCTGGTCTTCTACCTCTACGGCTACACGCTGAACCGGATCACGCTCTTCGCGCTGATCTTTTC
>JANOIR010000657.1:0-1643 GCA_031407765.1 Vicinamibacteraceae bacterium | reverse complement strand
TCTACATCTACGCCCGCCTCTTCCCCGACATCCGCCGCTGGCTGGCCTCCGAGGATCGCTTCGAAGACTTCAGCCTCGTCACCGCCGACGGCCTGCGGTGGTGGATCTTCGGCGCGCTGATCGGCGCCGGCCTCTCCGGGTTCGTCCTCGTGCTGCTGCGCGCCGGTCACCGCGGCGGCACACTGTGGTGGACACTGCTCGCCGCCAAGGGCGTCATCTGGCTGGCGATGCTGATCGTCTATGCGTACGTCAGCTACGTGATGTGGCCGCGGCGCGTATTCGTGTCCACGACCGATCGGCCGGCCATGCAGCGGCGCTTCGCCGCCGTCGCCTGGGGCCTCGCCACTCTCGCCCTGATTCAGCTCGTGCTGGGCGCCGTACTGCACATGGCGCCGTGACGCGCCCGGTCAGGGACGGCTGACGGCTGCCGGCCCGGCCTCGCCCGCCGCGGTTCGCGCCACGTAGGTCTCGTGGAAGTGCTCCCGCTGGTCCGTGTAGGTACGGACGATCCCCACCCGGTGCAGCAGCCGGATGAACAGGAACCCGAGATCGATCTGGCCGCGGAGGAACCCCATGCGCGCCGACGACGGACAGGCGTGGTGGTTGTTGTGCCACTCGCCGCTCATGTAGCCGTAGAGCCGATGGTTGACCGACCAGCCGTCGCCGTATTCGCGCGGCGGCGCCGGCGCGTGATCGGGCTCGTCGGCGTGGCCACGGAAGTTGAAGTCGCGCAGCACGAACATGCTCCAGAACACCGCCGAGTAGAACGACAGCACCCACATCGTGCCGCCGTACAACGCGAGCGGGACGGCCCACAGCAGCTGCGCGACAACCATGTGCAGCAGGAACGTCCCCTCGTGCTCGATCGACGCCGTCCGCTGGAACTGTTCGTAGGTGTTCACCCGCAGGCCGATGTGGCGCAACCCTCGTACCAGGCCGGCGTACTGGGCCCGCGAGATGTCGGTGTTGACCCGCTGCCCGGTCTCGGCCGACAGGTAGCAGACCAGCCACCCGACGAGCGGCGTGTAGGGATCGCCGGGGCGATCGGCGAGGCGATGATGGATGCGGTGCGGGATGACGAAGGTCTCGTCGCGATACCCCAGCGGGTTGGTCCACAGGAACAGCCGGGCCCAGGCCAGGCTGCGCAACGTGAACGCCTTGTGCGTGCAGTAGCGGTGCCACCAGACGGAGTGATAGACGATGCCGAACCCGAACCCGACGGCGAACGAGAAGATCCGGGACGGGACGCTCGCCCACGACAGGAACCAGGTCAAGTAGACGATCGACGCGATGCCGGCGGCGATGTGGAACGCCCCGGTGACGAAGGGCAGCAGCCGGCGCCGATCCCGCCAGACGCTCATGGCGTCGAGCCATTCCGCGAAGGCCTCGCGTACGGTCGGCCGATAGGGCGTCCCGTCGGGGCGCGCGTAGCCGTAGGCGGGCTCGACCAGAATCGGCGGTAGCTGGATAGCCATGACGGTCAGCTCGCGGTCTGGCGATCGGTGGACCAGCGGCGGATCTGCGACAGGATCTCCGACGTGACCGCGGCCTCGCCGCAGGCCACTGATTCGGTCAGCGAGCCCGGCGGCGACTGCCAAGACCCGGCGCCGTTCAGGGCCGGGCGCACGTAGACGATCGGCTGG
>JANOIR010000632.1:0-10898 GCA_031407765.1 Vicinamibacteraceae bacterium | reverse complement strand
CCAGCTCGGCGTCGCGGCGCAGGGCGCGGGCCAGTTGCAGCGCGCCGGCATAGGCGCAGGCGATGACGAGCACGCACAGCGCGGCGCCCAGCAGCGGGACGTGGAGTTGCGCCGGCCCCTGATTCAGAATCGCCTGGAGGGGCTCGACGCTCGCCGTCATCCCCCGCAACGTCGGCGTCGTCTCGGCCTGCCGAGCCGCGATCGCGGCGACCTCGGCGCGCGCCGTCTCGAGCGGGACGCCCGGGCGGAGCCGTGCCACGGCGTTCCAGATTGGGGCGTCCGGCGGGAATCCGCGGAGCGCCTGCGGCACCCAGAAGTCGACGCCGGCGTTCACGTCATAGCCTGGCGAGGCTTCACTGAGCGGCGCCGGCAGGAACCGGATCCCGGGCGGCATGACACCGACGATGGTGAGCGTCCGGTGCCGGCTCAGGGTCAGAGTGGTGCCCACGATGCGAGGGTCGGCCTTGAACTGCCGCTGCCAGAGGGCATCGCTGATCAGCACGACCGGATGCGTCTGGGCCGACGTTTCCGCTGGCGTGAAGGCACGGCCGAGGACCGGGCGACGGCCGATCACGTCGAGGTATTCCGGCGTCACCGCCAGCCCCTCGAGCGATCGGCTACCGTCGCCGAGTACGAGATAGTCGAAAATCCAGAAGTAGGCCGCCGTCCGCTCGAGCGAGCTGGCCGCGCCCCACTCGGCGCATTGTCGCGCCGTGCACGGCCCGCGATACGGCTGCCCGTCGGTCCGCGCGGGCGTCAGCAGCACCAGACGGGCCGGATCCTCGTAGGACGGCGGCGTCATCAGCACGCCGGCAACCACGCTGACGAGCGCCGTGGTGGCTCCCGTGCCCACCGCCAGGAGCAGCACGCTCAGGACCGTGAAACCCGGCCAGCGGCGCAAGCCTCTCAGTGCATACCTGACGTCCAGTGCCAGATGCTCCAGGCAGCGCGCTTGCTCCATCATCGCCATCCCCACTTGATGCCGACCTGCACGAGCCGCCCGTCGTCGGCGCTGGTGACCTGCCCGAACGTCGGTGTGCCGATGCTGAGTCCCGGATTGCCGAGCCGATCCTGGTCGAACAGGTTGAAGGCCTCGATCCGCAGCTCGATGCGCTGCTGCCGCGGCAGCGCGATCGTCCTCACCAGCGACAGGTCGGTGCGGGCAAAGCCCGGGCCGCGGACGACGCCGCGGCCGGCATCGCCGATCTGGCCGGCATTGGCGGCCCGCGTCAACTGCGTAAAGCAGCGGGTCTCGAACCACTGCCCTACCGTCCGCGGCGCAGCGGCGTTCGGATCGCAGGTGACGTTCGGCCGGTTCGTCAGCGACGTCAGCGCGACGTCGATCGGCTCGGTCACCGTCAGCGCGAAGCCGCTCTGCGCCTGCACGATCGCGTTGATCGACCAGCCGCCGAGCGCGTGCCGGACGAGCGGGCCGCGATCGGCGAACGCTGGCAGCACGTAGTTGGCGCTGAACACGACGCGATGCCGCGCGTCGAACAGCGCGTCGCCCTTCTCGCGCGCCAGCATGGCGTCGATCGAGGGCCCCGCGCCGGCCGCCAGATCCTCGAGCGACACCGGCAGCATCTGCCGCGCCTCGCCGCCGATGTTGATGCCGGAGACGTGGTCGATCGCGTGGCCCCAGGTGTAGGACAGGAGCGCGGTCAGTTCGCGCCACCGGCGGACCCGCGCGCTCGCCTGGAGCGAATCGTACGAGGACCGCGCCGCGGCCAGGCTGGGGCGCAGCAGACCGAAGGCCGGCAGCAGGCGCGTGCCTGGACGGGGTACCGGCGTGGCGCCCGGCAGGGGTGTGGTCGGGTTCACCTCGACGAAGATCGGCAGGTGTCGCGCCCGCGAGCCGACGTAGGCGACCTCGAGCCCGACCGCGCCGGCGACGCTGCGCTGCAGCGACAGGTGAACGTGCTGGGCGAGCGGTGTCGTGAAGCGCGGGCCCCAACCGATGAAGATCAGCCCCGGCGGAAAGCCCGTGCTGCCGCCCGTCACGCCGGCGAGCGGCTCGCGGAAGTGGGGCTCCGTCGCGCCGGCGGAATAGGTGACTTCGGTCAGCGGCTGGAAGGGCGGCGCCAGCGTGCCATTCTGGAAGAAGTCACCCTGGCCAGCCGGCGTGTCGTAAAAGACGCCCCAGCCGCCGCGGACGATGGTCGTCGCCGCGCCGGTGACGTCCCAGACCACGCCGAGGCGCGGTGCGACGTTGTTGCCGTCGGTGGCATAGGTCCCGCGCGGCACGCCGGGATCCCCCGGATAGACCAGGCCTGTCGGGGCGGACGGAAAGCGCGTCGATTGCTGGCCGGGATGGAAGGCGTTGAGCTTGTCGCCGGCCTCGACGAACGGCGCGGCCCGCTCGTAGCGCAGGCCGGCGGTGACGGTGAACCCGTGCCTGGCCTGCCACTCGTCCTGCACGAAGAGGCTCGTCGTCCAGGTATGACCGTTCATGTTCGGGTCGCCGGACGCCTGCCGATACTGCTGCGGCAGGCCGAGCAGGAAGTCGGCGGCGGCGTTGCCGGTGTACTGCCCATTGAAGGTGAAGTTGCCGTTCGGCCGGTTGATGAACGCGAGCGCGATCCGATCGCGCCGGATCTCCACACCGCCCTTGATCGTGTGCGGGCCGACGGTCTTCGTCACGTCGTCGGCGATCGTGAGCACCTCGTTCACGCGCGACGCGAACGGCTGCTGCGCGTCACCGAGGGTGAACAAGCCGCTGACCCCGATGTTGGGCAGGCCGAGCGCCGTGAGGTTGCTCGGCGTGATGGCGAAGCCGGCGTCGCGCGGATCGAGGCCGCTCGTGACGTTGGGCCGCGCGTCGATCCGGTTCACGGAGACGCGTCCTTCGTTGAACACCGTGGGACCGAGCACCCATCCCTCACTCGCCAGGACGTCGAAGAGCCGCGCAGTGGCGACATTGCCGGCCGGCGAGAAGTTGGCCGGTCCGAGCGGGTTGCGCTGCTCGGTGCGGGCGGCGTGAACGCGTGCCATCAGCTTGTGGGCGTCACCGGCGCTCACGTCCAGGCGACCGCCGCCCTGGTGACGGCGGTCGACTACGTCGGGCGAGTGGGTGTAGCGGTTGCCCGGCTGGTTCGGCAGCGGCACATAGTCGTCGAGGAGCCGCGTCGCGAGCCCGTCGAGGCGCGCCTGCGGGATCACGTTGCCGGGGAACGGTTGGCCCGTCAGCGGATCGCGGATCGCCGGCCCGGCCGAGAAGTCGCCGGCGCGTTGCGCGGCGCTCGGCACCACGCGGGTGTCGGTGGTGCCGCGCCGGTTGCGGAATCCTTCGTAGTAGCCGAACCCGAACACACGACTCCGCACCAGATCGCCGCTGGCCGTTCCGCCGAACTGGTGCTGCGCAAGCGCCGGCTTGGTCACGGCGAATCGGTTCCGGGCCTCGAGCGCGTCATCACGGTTGAACCACCAACCCGAGCCGCGCCGGACGTTGGAGCCAGACCGCGTCACGACCGACACGACGGCGCCGGCGTTGCGCCCGTACTGCGCGCCGAACGCGTGCGTGACGATGCGGAACTCGTGGATCGCGTCCGGCGGCGGCCGCAGCACGAAGCCGGTGTTGAACGAGTCGTTGTTCGGCGCGCCGTCGAGCAGGAAGTTGTTCGACTGGTTGCGCATGCCGTTGACGTTGAAGCCGCCGGTGGCGTTGCCGAAGCCGCCCGGCGTGGCGTCGCCGGCCTGGCCGCCTAGGGCGGCCGGCGGCGCGATCACGCCGGGCATCAGCGTACCGAGCTGGGTGAAGTTGCGGCCGTTCAGCGGCAGCTCGATGAGGTCGCGGTTCGGGATGACCAGCCCCAGCGAGGCGTCCGTGGTCTGCACGAGCGGTGGCTCGGAATCGTCCAGTATGACGAGGCCCTCGACCATCGGCGCCAGCAGCAGGGTGACATCGTGTCGGGTGTCGACGTCGGCGCGGACGTCGACGCGGGCGCGGTACGGCTTGAAGCCGTTCAGGTCGATCTGGACCGTGTAACGGCCCGGAGGCAGGCTGGCGAACCGGTAGCCCCCCGCCCGGTCGGTCGTCGCGCTGCGATCGGCGCGCGACGCATCGTGCCTGAGGCCGACGGTCGCCTCGAGGATGATGCCGCCGAATGCATCGGCAACGATCCCCGTGATGTTGCCGGTGTCCTGCGCGTGAACGGCCGCGGGAAGGAGGAGGGCCAAGACCAGGCCGGCCACGAGGCCGGCCCGTCGGCATGGCGAGAAGAGCACGAGGCGGAATTGTACCGTGCGGCCCGGCCAGGGCAACGCCAGGGCCCGCGGTCGCGGTTGGTGTAGGCTGGGCGATCCATGCCCGGCGCAGCGGTCCACACGATTGCGGTCACGACCCACGGACGCTACCTGGTTCGCCCACCTGCGGCCGGCCCGGCGCGGATCGCCGTGGTCGGCTTCCACGGCTACGGCCAGCGCGCGCAGCACCTGCTCGACGAGCTCGAGGCGCTGCCCGGATCGGCGGCGTGGCTGCTGGTCTCGGTGCAGGGCCTGCACCGCTTCTACGAGCGCGCGACGCAGCAGGTCGTGGCGCACTGGATGACCAGCGAGGATCGCGAGCTGGCCATCGCCGACAACATCGCCTACGTGGATGCGGTGGTCGCCGCCGTCGCCGCCGCGCATCCGTTCGAGCGGCTCGTGTTCGTCGGCTTCTCGCAGGGGACGGCGATGGCCTCGCGCGCCGCCGCCCACGCCGGCGAGCGGTGTCACGGCCTGGTGCTGCTCGGCGGCGACGTCGCCCCCGACGTGCTCGCCAGCGGCGCCCGTCTGCCGCGCACGATAATCGGCCGCGGGATGACAGACGAGTACTTCAGCGCGACGCGCTTCGCCGAAGACAGCGAAGCGCTCGAGGAGCGTGGCGTGCTGGCGGCCGCCATCGAGTTCAACGGCGGCCACGAGTTCAGCCCGATGTTCCGGGCCGCGGCTGGGGCACTGATCCAGGCCCTGGCGTAAGCCGCCGCTGCGGTCGGCGGCGTGTCGAAGGGAGGCAACACGTGCGACGTCTTCGCTACCAGGTCGCGGCCAGTCTCGACGGGTTCATCGCCGGCCCGAACGGCGAGTTCGACTGGATCCCGATGGATCCGGAGATCGACTTCACGGCGTTGTGGGCCGCCTACGACACCGTCGTCATGGGCCGCAAGACGTTCGAGGCCTCCGGCGCGATGGCCACCGGGAAGAAGGGCATCGAGGTCGTCGTGTACTCGACGACGCTGGACCCGGCGAAGCACAAGAAGATCCGCGTGGTGAAGACCGATCCGGTGGCGCACGTCCGCGAGCTCAAGGCCCGCCCGGGCAAGGACATCTGGTTGTTCGGCGGGGGCGCGCTGTTCCGCACGCTGCTCGACGGCGGCGTGGTCGACACCGTCGAGCCCGCCGTCTGCCCCATCCTGCTCGGCGGCGGCATTCCGCTGCTGCCGACGCCGGCAGGGCGGGCAAAGCTGTCTCTCAGGTCGCACAAGGTCTACAAAGCGTCCGGCATCGTGCTGCTCGAGTACGCTGTGTCGCGCTAGTCACTGGAAATGTAGTGAGGGACTAGTCGGGAGGTCAGGATGTCGGTGCCGGAGTACGCCCAACGCCTGCGCGACGCCGTCGCGCACGCCACGCCCCTGCTGCTGGCCCTCGACGCCGACGCGTCGGCTCGGCCGCCGGCGCCGGGCAAATGGTCGGCGCGTGAAGTCGTCGGGCACCTGATCGATTCGGCGGCCAACAACCATCAACGCTTCGTCCGCGGCCAGCTGCAGGACGACCTCGTGTTCCTCGGCTACGCGCAGGAGGACTGGGTCCGCGTGCAGCACTACGCCGAGGCGCCGTGGCCCGACCTCGTCGCGCTGTGGCGCCTCTACAACCTGCACCTGGTGCGGGTGATGATGCTGGCGCCGGCGGAGCGCCGCCTGACGCCGCGAGCCCGCCACAACATCCAGGAAATCGGCTTCGCCGCGCCGATCGAAGCGACGGCCACGCTCGACGGGATCATGCTCGACTACGTCGAGCACCTGCTGCACCACCTGCGGCAACTGGGCGCGGCGCCGACATGATGACGCGCCTCGCCGTGCTGGCGCTCGCCGCCGGCCTCTTCGCACCGACCGCGGCCGCGCAGGGCCCCACGGTAGCGGCGGATCATCACCAGCACTTCTTCAGTCCGACCATCGTGGCACGCGCGCCGGTGCCCTTGGAGACGATCGACGCGGATCGCCTGATCGCGCTTCTCGACGAAGCCGGCATCCGACAGGCGGCCGTGCTGTCGATCGCCTATATGTTCGGAAACCCGAACCGGCCGCCGGTCGAGCACGAGTACGACCTCGTGAAGGCGGAGAACGACTGGACCAGCGCGCAGGTCGCGAAGTTCCCGGATCGCCTGGTCGCCTTCTGCAGCGTCAACCCGCTGCGGCCGTACGCGCTCGAGGAGATCGGGCGCTGTGCGACCGATGCGCGGCTGCGGCGCGGCCTCAAGCTGCATTTCGGCAACTCGGACGTCAACCTGACCAACCCCGCGGACGCCGCGCGTCTGCACGACGTGTTCGCGCTGGCCAACCGGCATCGCATGGCCATCGTCGTCCATGCCCGCACCACGATCTCGAAGCAGCGGCCCTATGGCGCGCCGCACGCGCGGGTATTCTTGGAGACGCTGTTGCCGGCCGCGCCCGACGTGCCGGTGCAGATCGCGCACCTCGCCGGGGCCGGCGGCTTCGACGATCCGCTGGTCGACAAGGCGCTCGGCGTGTTCGTCACGGCGATCGTGACGAACGACCCGCGGATGAAACAGGTGTGGTTCGACGTGTCGGGCGTCGCCGGCCTCGGCGAGTGGAAGGCCAAGGCGCCGCGCATCGCGGCGCGGATCCGCGAGCTCGGGGTCGCGCGCATCCTCTACGGATCGGACGGCGCCGGCGGCGGCAACCTCGTGCCCGCCGATGCGTGGAAGGCGTTCGCGGAGCTGCCGCTCACGCCGGCGGAGCTGAAGACGATCGCGGGCAATGTCGCGCCGTATCTGCGCTGACCCGTCGACGCGCGGGCCGATGATCTACGGTCGCGCCGGAACGTAGCCCTTCACGGCCCACGCGCGCGCCGTGAGCGTGAACGGGCCGTCGGCGCCATCGCCACACAGCCGCCGGTGCAGGCGGTCGCGCAGCGCCCCGCGCGCGCCGGTGCCGAGCCCGGCGACGTACGCGCCCGCGGGGCCCTGGCCGCCGAGGAACGGCGTCCAGTAGTCGTCGAAGGACGTGAAGGGCTGCTCGATCACCAGCGGGCGCTCGCCGACCGCGAGCATCCCGTGCGCCAGCCACAGCGCGGAGAGCTGGCTGTGCCGGCACAGCGGCATGTGCCGCTCGTCGCGCGCCTTGGCGGCGGGATCGGCGGCCACCGCTTCGTCCCAGAACGCGCGCAGCATCTGCATGCCGTCGCCGTAGTCCCAGATCGCCGCTGCGATCAGTCCGCCCGGACGCGTGACGCGGATCTGCTCGGCGAGCGCCTTCGCCGGATCAGGCACGAAGTTCAGCGCCAGCATCGAGAGCGCGCGGTCGAAAGTGGCATCGGAGAAATCGAGCGCCTGCGCGTCGCCGAGGACGAAGCGCACGCCGCGTCGCGTGGCCCGCTGGCGCGCGGCGGCGATGTAGTCGGGAGCGACGTCGACGCCGGTAACGTTGGCCTTCGGCCGGGCCTCGAGGATCGCCTCAGCGACGGCGCCCGTGCCCGAGCCGACGTCGAGCACCGACTCGCCGTCCTGGACGCCGGCGAAGTCGACGAACAGCGGCGCGAGGCGGCGGCTCCACCGCCCCATGACGGGTTCGTAGGCGTGGCTCTGCGCGAACATAGAGGCCGTCTCGGACAGCGCGCGAGGGGCAGGCACTCGCCGGAGCCGCCAGCATGACGGCGGCGTGACGCACGCGTCCAGCGACGTTTTCGTTGGTGACGGCGTGGCGTGCTGGTGGGACTCGCTCCGCTGAATTTGCTCGCGTTCGGCCGTCCCAGCCGGGTGTGGTATCCTTCCGGGTCGCTGTGGTCGTGGCACTCGTCACCGAGTGCTGCCAGACGCGGCGGGCCCCGAAGCCCTGGGGTCCCCACCCCGCGTGGGCCGGTAGCTCAATTGGCAGAGCAGCAGACTCTTAATCTGTTGGTTGAGGGTTCGACTCCCTCCCGGCTCACCACTATCTCCTTTTTTATCAATTTGTTAGAGCCACGGCCCGAGCCCGCCAACCAACAGAACCCACGTCAGTTGGTTGATAGTTCGACGTCCCCCATCGCCACCGCTGGATCCTCTTCGCCACCAATCGGTTGCCGGAAGCGTTCGATCCCGTTGGGCAACGCGTCAAGCCGATGTGGGAATGATGTGGGAAAAGTTCTCGACTCCGCGGCTTCGAGCAGCTCCGTAACGAAGCCACGCGCAGTCAGGCAGCGCGAACTGGATGCAGCAGCCGGTCTCGCGTCGTGATGACGATGGCGATGACGGCCGCCGCGCCGCAGTAGACGCCCGACCGACCGACGATGGCGAGCTCGCGGCCCGATGCAGGCCAGAGCGGTCGCCTCACCGCGGCACAGCGAGCCCTCGGCATTGCGCAGCTCGCCCTACCACGCCACAGTGCCTGACCCGGCGTCGCCACGACCAGATTGGCGTCGAACACCGATGCGCGCCAGACGTCGTCCGGCCATCTGGATACCCACGTCGGGCCGAAACACTGGAACAACCCCACCGAGACAAGTGCGACATGATCTGTCCGGGCAGCGTGCATCGGAGAAGCACACGCCGAAATGATGGCCCGCGCGTCCTCCACAATCCGTGCCGCTCGGCTCAGCGTGGACGGAGCCGAAACCCGAGAGCCTTGGCGACTTGGCGCTTGACCGCTAGCGAGGGCTCATCCAGCGGCGCCGAATTCAGACAAAGCGATCACGCGGGCGGCGCCAATCTTCGCCAGAGTTATCGCGGTCCCAAACCCGCCCCCGGTGCCTGACACCGAACGGGAGTTGTGAGTCTATTTATCCGACCCCGATTTGCGCAGATTTGCCCGCGCAAGACAGCGACGCGCACTTCGACCTCGCCCGCTGCGAGCTGTCGGCACGCCTGAACGAGCTGCGCTGGGCTGAGTTCACTGCCCGCGCCACAAACGCAACGGTGTCAGGCCTTGAGATCGGCCGGATTGCCCAGAGTCAGACGGCATTCTGCAGCTTGCCAGAGTTACGGGCACGGGGCCTGGGTCTCTTTGACACCTGGATCGTCAAGTATGTAGCCCTCCTGGCCGTCCCCAGTCCGGACCTTGAATATGTGAAACTCCTTACTATACGTGTCGTCCAGCACACACACACGAGTGTCTACCAGATCTGCTAGTTTTCTGTTTGGTTTCGGCGCATTGCTCGGGTAGTTGAGCGGGTATGGCTTCTCCAGAAGCTCTGCCTGCTTGACGATTAGAGTACGTCCCTGGCGGCATCCGGCGGCAGCCACAAACGTTACACACAAGAGAACGGTTTTAAGCCTGCTAGTCATCGCCCGGGCACCCTTCCTCCGCCTTTTGGATAGCCAACCACCTCCAGAACCTGGAAGGTATCCGTAAGTGCCTTGCGCAACTCCAGCGGCATCAGAGATCTCTTATCGTAGGCCGGAGTACCACGGGCTCCGAACCCGTAGCGTTGCCGCAGGGCGTCTTGAATCGGCGTCGTGCAGTTCATCGACAAGAAATCATATTCCCCGCTGAAGCGGCGCAAGAAGCCTTCGATTTGATCAGCATCCATCTCCGGGATATCAAGAACAAAACCCTGACCGTTTCGGAACGCGTTCTTGCTCCGATACGCCTCGAACGGCCTGATATCCATTATGCCGCTCTCCCCAAAGGAGAAGGACCACACGCCTGAGCGCACGGACACGTGGCCAAAACTCGAGCGCCCAGAGCCAACGGGCGCCCAGAAGATGACCTCTATGTCAAGTCCGCTCGGATCGACATAGTTGATCGGATTCTGTAAGACATAACCGTATAGGTTGGAGTCACCAGCGACGAAGCCGAGTGGATCCTTGGTCGTCCACCGGCCCACCGCGGCGTCGTAGTCACGAGCCCCGAACCGCGTCAGCCCCGTGAGTGGATCGTTGAGCCCGCCAGCGTACCCAAACGGCTGCCAGCCCGGGTTCGTGTCCAGGACAACCCGACCCCAAGGATCGTAGTCCAGCTGCTGGACAACCGTGCCGGTCGCGACGTCGATAACAAGGCGCACGCTACCCAGGTGGTCGGTGACCAGCCGATAGGTCTGTCCGCCTCGCACTAGATAGTCTGGCACATTGAACGCCGTGGCATACACAAACCGGCTCACCAGATTCCCAACGCCGTCCAGCTCCGCCAGGGGCCGCAGCGTCCCGGCCCAGAGCCACGCGTGCGTCTTCACGCCGTTCACCAACCGACCGACGCGTCGGTTCAGGCCATCGACCTGGTAATGGATCGCCGTTCCGGACGGCAAGCCCACCTGCCGCAGGTTCCCTTGAACGTCATAGGTGTAGCTGGTGGTACCAACGCCCGGTTCGGCCTTGCTCAGCAGCTCGCCGGCCGCCGTGTACGAGTAGAGCGTCCCGTCCCACTGCTGAAGGCGGTCCTGCGCGTCGTAGGTCGCCGTCACGGCTCCGCCGCTCGTCGTCGTGCTCGTGCGGTTGCCATTGGCGTCGTAGCCATAGCTGGCCAACAACGTGCCGTCCCGCGTGACCGTCTCAAGACGCCCGGCTGAGTTGTAGGTATAGGCCTCGACGTGCGTCGCCCCGGAGACGGTCTCGGTCTTCGTCACGATCCGCGCTAGCGCGTCATGGGTATAGCTAACGTCGTAGAGCGTCGTTCCGCTGCGACTGACCGTTCGCGCCGACACTTCACCGAAGGCGTTCAGCGTCCGGCCCTCGCTGACCGCGCCGAGTGTCGTGCCGGTCACCAACCCCG
>JANOIR010000625.1:0-30394 GCA_031407765.1 Vicinamibacteraceae bacterium | reverse complement strand
CAGCTCCATCCACAACGCCGACTGCCCGTTCTCGTGCTCGGCGCCGTAGACGGTGACGACGTTCGGGTGGCGCACCCGGGCCAGCGCCCGCCCCTCGCGGAGGGACGTTGCGCTGCTCTCGCCGGTATCGTGGAAGAACTTCACCGCCACCTCGCGATCGAGGTGGGTGTCCCAAGCGCGGTGGACGTCACCCGAGATGCCGGAGGCGAGCGGTTCGAGGACCAGCAGCGTGCCCCACGATCGGACGGCGGGCCAGGCATCGCCGCCGGCGCCGGTGGAGGCCGCACCCGATTCGGCGCCGGCACCGTTGCCCTTGCCGCGGCCGCCGACGATCTGGCTCAGGCGGAACAGTTCCTCGACGACGGGAGCCTCGTCGGCGGTCGCCCGGGCGCGCGCGGCGCTCCAGTCGACCGGTTCGCCTTCGGATACGGCCGCCGCCAGCGCGAGGAGCCAGGGCTCGTCAGCGGGAGTGTCGGTCACGGCGTCCCTAGGCGTAGTCGTCGACCGTCAGGTAGGACGAATACTGCTGGAAGAGCGTCATCAGCTCGGGCAGCGACTTGTCGCCGCCGAGGACCGACTCGATGCGTGGGTCGAGCGTCAGCGTGTCGCGTGCTTCGGCGACAAGGGCAGCTTCGATCTCCCGTTTCACCCACTGTCCGAGCGAGAACATCATGAAGTCCTGCTCGTAGCTCTGCGCCAGCTCCGGGAGCTGGATGCCGAACGCCCGCGCGATCACGACGCGCAGCGCCCCGACGATCTCGGCCAGCGACCGCATTACGAATGCGTCGTGATTGGCGTCGGCGAGGGGATACACGGACGCGATGTCGCAGGCTCCGCCGTCGAGGCAGGAATTGTTCGGATCGAAGATCGCGCCGAGGCGCCACGCCAGCGGCGTCGACGGCAGGAAGCCGAGCCAGAGCAGCCGCGCGGCGAGCTGGATCCAGCCGGGGATCATCTTCTCCATCACGTTCTTGCGCGACGCCATGTCCGGCGAGCCCGGCCAGAGATAGCGCGGCCGCCCGACCGCGGTGACGCGGACCGGCGGGCTCGGATAGTGGTAGACGAACATCCCGATGCCGCGCTGGAGGTAGGGTTCGACCCGCTCGAGGGCCGGGGCGGACATCCGGCGCCCGAGCTGCGCCATCACCCGGTCGTGCGTCGCCTGCGGCAGCGACAGCACCATCAGCGGCACCGGCAGGTGCATCAGCTCGCCGTAGTGACGCAGGTGCGCGACCTGGACGTCGAGCGCCAGCTCCGCCTCCTTGCGCGCTTCGTCGAGCGCGACCGTGCCCGGCGTCTTGCCCTCGAACAGCGGGAAGTGCTCCATCATCGGCCGCGGCCAGGCGCCGAAGCCCTTGAACTGCATCCAGTCGAGGTATCGCTCGAAGTCCGGCAGGAGCGGCTCGGACCCCTTGATGACCACGACATCCGAGGTCGACTTGTCGCCGGACAGGGCGATGCAGACGGACCGGTTGTGGCCGCGGATGCGGTAGAGCTCGCCCTGTTCGCCCGGCGCGGCCGACGCCATGTAGGGGACACCGTGGCGCAGCCCCTCCATCGCGGCAGGGACGGCGGGCGACTGGCTGGCGACGGCCTCGAGCACGTCGGGAGCGGCCTCGGACACGTCCCAGACCACGTCCGCTTTCGCCGTCTTGATGCCGCCGCTCCACTGGTCGCTCATGCGGTGGAACGATACCATCAGCGCTTCATCCACGGCCGGCGTCGGATATGCTCGCGCCGCAGCCCAGATCCCAGGAGGAGAGTGCGATGGCGCAGAAACTGACAGCGGCCGACTTTGATCCCGAAGTGCTCATCCTGTTCGATGCCTACGTCCACGGCGCGCTCGATCGGCGCGGCTTTCTCGATCGGGCGAAGAAGTACGCCATCGGCAGCGTCACGGCGGCGATGCTCCTGGACGCGCTGAGCCCGAAGTTCGCCGAGGCCGAACAGGTCAAGAAGGACGACCCCCGGCTCGAGACGTCGTCCGTCGAGTTCCCGTCACCGCAGGGCAGCGGCACCGCCAAGGGCTACCTGGTGCGGCCGGCGAAGAGCGCCGGGAAGAAGCTGCCGGCGATCCTGGTCGTCCACGAGAACCGCGGCTTGAACCCGCACATCGAGGACATCGCGCGCCGCATCGGCCTCGACGGCTACATGGCGTTCGCGCCGGACGCGCTGTTCCCGGCCGGCGGGTATCCCGGCGACGAGGACAAGGCGCGCGCGCTGTTCCAGACGCTCGATCAGCCTAAGACGCGCGCGGACTTCGTCGCCGCCGCGAACTGGCTGCGGGCGCGTCCGGACGCGACCGGCAAGATAGGCGCGGTCGGCTTAAGCTATGGCGGCGCCAACGTCAACATGCTGGCGACCCGCGTGCCGGAGCTGGCGGCGGGGGTGCCCTTCTACGGCGGCGCCCCGCCGGTCGCAGATGTGTCGAAGATCAAGGCGGCGCTGCTGCTGCAGTTCGCCGAGACCGACGAGCGCGTCAACGCCGCCTGGCCGCCCTACGAAGCGGCGCTCAAGGAACACAAGGTTCCGTACGAGGCGCACATCTACCCGGGCACGCAGCACGGGTTCAACAACGACACCACGCCGCGCTACGACGAGAAGGCCGCCAAGCTGGCGTGGGAGCGCACGATGGCGCTCTTCGCCAAACACGTGAAGGGGTAGGCTGGGACGTCATATGAGGCTCGCACTCGACCTCGTCGTCGGGTTGATCCTCGCGCTCGCACTGCAGGCGCCGGGCGCTGCCGGCGAGCCGCGCGTGATTACGGTCACGAAGGCCGCGCCCGGTGCAAGCGCGGCGCTGACCGGGCTCATCGCCGACGTGCGCCGTGAGACCGATGCGCTGGTCGTGCTGAGCGGCGGCGCGTCGAAGATGAGCGCGGCGAAGCAGCGTGAGCTGCTCAACATGTTCGCCGCGCTTGCGACCCTTACCAAGGAGCGGCGCATCGCGGTGGGCGACGGCGGCACGCAGGCGGGCATCATGGAGGCCGCGGGCAAGGCGCGGCGCGCCAGCCGCCGGGCGTTTCCGCTGATCGGCGTCGCGCCGGCCCGCGAGATCGCGCCGATCGGGCCGACGCCGATCGATCCCCATCACTCCCACATCGTCGCGGTCGACGACCCGGCGCTGGCCACGGGCGAGTCGGCGTGGGGCTCGGAGACGGCGACGATGTACTGGCTGTTCGCGCGCCTCGCCGACGGCCGCCCGTCCGTCGCCATCGTCGCCAACGGCGGCGGTGTCACGTTGGCCGAAGTCGCCGCCAACGTGGACGCCGGGCGGCCGATGATCCTGATCGAAGGCAGCGGCCGCGCCGCCGACGCGGTGGTCACGCTGGTCCGCGGCACGATCCCCGCCGACAGCGAGGTCCAGCAGCTGCAGGGGCGCGCGCGCGAGGCCGGCCTGGCGCGGCGGCCCGAGCTGTTCCGGATCGTGCCGATCACCGCGGGATCGAAGGGGCTGCTGGAGGCGCTGCGGGCCGCGCTTCGCCCGGTGCCGGCGCGGTGAACAAGCTAATCTACCCCCTTGTCGTTTACACAATCGACTCCGGAGTCATCGATCAACGACTCCGGAGTCGGCAGCGTTACCGCTTCGGCGGGGCCGGCCGGCCGAACATCACCACCACGATGCCGTTGGCGTCGGCGACGCCGATCTCGGTGAAGAGCGGGTTCAGGATGTTGGCGCGATGGCCGCGGGACTTCATCCAGGCGCGCTGCAGCTCCGGCTCGTTGTCGTAGCCCTTGGCGAGGTTCTCCGCGGCCGCCTGGAACCGGTAGCCCGCGGCATGCATGAAGGTCCACGGCTGGCGGCCGTCCGGCGTGCGGTGATCGAAGTAGTCGCCCTTCAGCATGTCGAACAGCTTGGCGCGGGCCGCGGCCATCAGCCGCTCGTCGATCGCGACCGGCGGCAGCCCGGCCCGGCGCCGCGACTCGTTGGTCAGCGCGACGATGTGACGGGCATCGAGCGGATCGGCGTGCGCGACGCGCACCGCCGCCGGCGCCAGGCAGGCGGCGAGCACCGCCGCGACGACGCGGCCCACCAGGGCACTCCTCACGGCGGTCCGAGCGCCAGCGCCGCGCGCATCCGCGGATCGCGGCGCAGCGCTTCGGCGAGCGGGGTCCGGGGCGATAGTTGCTCCGTCCATTCCTGATCCAGCGTCGATCCCGCCGCCATCAGAGTGCGGACGGTGTCGTAGTAGCGCACATCGCCCGGTCGCGCGCCGCCGCCGCCCCACGCGTAGAGGGCCCAGCCGAGCGCGGTCCCACCAAAGCGGTCGTCCGTATATCGACCGACGCCCCAGCCGACAACAGCGACCGAACCGTGTCGACGTGTGCACCCAGGCCGCCGATGGAGACCCGTCGACGGGACCCGCGGGCTATGATGCCGCTGCGCAACGCGCCCTCTGTATGCCCACATCCTTCTCCGGCCGGTCTGCGTTGGTGTTGTTCGTCTGTCTCGGCGTGGGCGCGGTGCGGGCGGCGCCCGGGTTGCGCGACGAGGTGCGTACCCGGGTTGCCGCGGAGTATCCCTCGCTGCGCGCTGTCTACGAACAGCTGCATGCCCACCCGGAGCTGTCGTCGATGGAGGTGCAGACCGCGGCGTTCGTGGCCAAGGAGCTGCGCGCGGCCGGCATCGAGGTGACCGAGAAGGTCGGCGGCACCGGCGTCGTCGGCGTGCTGCGCAACGGCTCAGGCCCAACCGTCCTGGTCCGCGCCGACATGGACGCGCTGCCGGTGAAGGAGACGAGCGGGCTGCCCTACGCCAGCACCGCGATCGTCAAGGACGCCGCGGGCCGAGAGCAGCCGGCGATGCACGCGTGCGGGCACGACGTGCACATGACCTCGCTGATCGGCGCGGCACGGACGCTGGCGGCGTTCAAGGGGCACTGGTCGGGCACCGTCGTGTTCGTGGCCCAGCCTGCCGAGGAGATTCTCGCCGGCGCGCGGGCCATGCTCGACGATGGCCTCTACACCAGGTTCCCGAAGCCGGACTACGCCCTGGCGCTGCACACCGAGTCGCGGCTGCCCGCCGGCCAGATCGGCTACGGTGAGGGGCCGTTCATGTCGGGCATCAGCTCGGTCGACATCCTCGTGCGCGGCGTCGGCGGCCACGGCTCGGCGCCGCATACGGCCAAGGATCCGATCGTGCTCGCGTCGCAGATCGTCGTCGCCCTGCAGACGATCGTCAGCCGTGAAGTCGAGCCCGGCACGCGCGCCGTCGTGACAGTCGGCACCATCGCCGGCGGTAGCAAGCGCAACATCATTCCCGAAGAGGTCAGGCTGGAGCTGTCGATCCGCGCCTTCGATCAGGTGGTGATGCAGCGCCTCATCGCCTCGATCCGCCGCATCAGCGCCGGCACGGCGCAGGCCGCCGGCCTGCCCGAGGACCGCATGCCGGTGGTGACGGTGACCCCCGAATCAGGGGATGTGCTGATCAACGATCCGGCGCTGACCCGCCGGCTCACTGCCGTCTTCACCGAGTGGATGGGCGCCGCGCGTGTGGAGGCGGTCTCGCCGATCAACGCCGCCGAAGATTTCACGCTGTACGGGCGCACCGCCGAGCGCGTGCCGGTGTGCCTCTGGCGCGTCGGCATCACCGCGCCGGCGCTCCTCGCCGAGAGCGCCCGCACCGGCGTGCCGCCTCCGTCGAACCACAACCCGCGCTTCGCGCCGGTGCCGGAGCCGACGATTACCGCCGCAGTCACGTCGATGAGCGCGGCGGTCCTGGACCTGCTGGCGAAGCGCTGATCTAGCGCGAGCCGAGGGTGGCGATCGCGTAGAACTGGCCGAACGACGGCGCTGCCGCCTGCGGCCGGTAGACGCGGCTCAGCGCACCGGTCGTCACGTCCTCGACGACGCGCAGTCCAACCTCGCTCGCGAGGTCCTCGATATCGCCGAAGCCGGTGATCCAGGGTGCGTTCATCTGCGAGAAGTTGTCGGCCATCCGCGTCAGGCCGGGGTCGCCGGTGGTCCGCGTGATCATGGCGGGCACGAAGTAGTCGAACGACACGCGCACGTGGGCGAGGCCGCGGCGGAGCTGACCGAGGATCGCCCGGTCGGCGGCGATGTCGAGATACATCGTGTTGCCTTCCCAGATCACGAATGTCGGCACGTCGATGTCGAGGCCGTTGGCCAGGAGCAGCGGCAGCATGCCGTCGGTGACGTAATTGCCGTCGATGAAGGCGACGTCGCGGCCGAGGCCGTGCCGGCCGAGACACTCGCGCTTGAGCGCCATCGTCGCGGCGTCGTCGATCTCGAAGAAGCGGACGCCTGCCGTTGCCTTGCGGACGGCGCGGGTGTCGAGGCCGGCGCCGAGCAGGACCACCTGGCGGCACCCCGCGGCGATCTGCCGATCGAGCATGTCGTCGAAATAGCGGGTCCGGATCTTGACCAGTTCCTTGACCAGCGGGAAGCCGGCGGCGGCACGGGCCGCGGCGTGCCGGCTGCCGGCGCTCAGGAAGAGCCCGACGACGTCGTCGCGATAGAGCGGTTGGACGGCATAGTTCTCTTCGGCGCGGTATTCGGCGACGACGAAGGCTGTTCCGGTGACGCTGGTGACCGCGTCGGTGTTGCGTACTGCGTGCATGTGCGTAGAGCTCCTGCAATGCGACCCGGCGCGAGAGGAGGGGGGCCTCGGCCAGACCGGCCGCGCGCGATGGTTCGCGCCCGCGGCATGGGTATGACACTAGTGGACATGTGGACTGCGCACGAGCGCCACTTCCTGTATCTTCATGCAGTCCACTTGTGATCTTACGAAACGCTTACCGCCATGCCCGTGCCCATCGTCCTGAACCGCCGCGCCCGGGCCCCGCTGCACCGGCAGATCTACGACCAGTGGCGTGACGGCATCCTCGCCGGCCGCTTCGGTGCGGGGACGCGCATCCCGTCGACCCGAGAGCTGTCGGACGGGCTGCGGGTCGCGCGATCGACGGTGACGACGGCCTACGACCAGCTCACCGCCGAGGGCTACCTGCAGGCCGAGCGCGGCTCGGGCACCTTCGTTTCACGCGAGCTGCCGGACCACCCGTTCGCCGCTGCGAGTCGGACCGCGGCGGACGCGATGCCGGCCGTCCACCTCTCGCGCTACGGCGCCCGGCTCGAAGCGACGCCGGACGATCCCGACCTCACGAGCCCGCCTGGGGGCATCGATCTCTCGAAGCACAGTCCCGATCTGGAGGGGTTCCCGTTTCGTGTCTGGCGGCGGCTGGTGATGCGTCATCTCCGGACGCTGTCGGCGGTGGCGTGGGAATCGGCCGACCGCGGGGCCGGACACGAAGGCTTGCGGCAGCAGATCGCGGCGCACCTGCGGCGGGCGCGCGCCGTTCGCTGCGAGGCGGAGCAGGTCATCGTCGTGAGCGGCTCCCAGCAGGCGCTCGACCTGTGCGCCCGCGTCCTCCTCGACCCGGGCGACGTCGCGGCGATCGAGGATCCGTGCTATCCGGGCGCGCGGCAGCTCTTCGCCGCGCACGGCGCGCGGCTGCATCCGGTGCCGGTGAAGCGCGACGGCATCGCCGTGTCGGAGCTGCCGGAGGCGGCGCGGCTCGTCTTCGTCACGCCGTCGCACCAGCTGCCGACTGGCGCCTCGATGTCGCTGCCGCGGCGGCTGGAGCTGCTCGAGTGGGCGCGCCGCCGTGGCGCCATCGTGATCGAGGACGACTACGACAGCGAGTTCCACTACAGCGGGGCGCCGCTGCCCGCGCTGCAGGGCCTCGCCAGCGCCGCCGCCGTCGTCGTCTATGTCGGCACGTTCTCGAACGTGATGTTCCCCGGGCTGCGCATCGGCTACCTGGTGCTGCCGCCCCCGCTGGTCGACGCCTTTGCCCGCGCCAAGTGGTACGCCGACCGACGCACGCCGATCCTCGAGCAGGCCGCGCTCGCCGATTTCCTGAAGGAAGGCCATTTCGAGCGCCACGTGCGTCGCATGCGGCGGTTGTACGGCCGGCGCCGGCTGGCGCTGACGAGCGCGCTCGCCAAGCACCTCGGCGACGAGGTCACCATCCTCAGCGACGCGGCCGGCATGTTCCTGATGGTGCGGTTCGCGTCGGGGCGCGCCGCCGAGCGTGCCCGGCGACAGGGCGTCAACCTGACGAGCACGGCGCGCTTCTATCTCGGCGAGCCGCCGCCGCACGAATACCTGCTACGCTTTTCGGCGATCGGCGAGCGGACCCTGCGCGAAGGCATCCGCCGGCTCGCCGTCTAGCCGACGTTTGGACGGGAGCCATGACGAAGGCTGTTCGGCGCACGATCATTGCGGTGGCGCTCGGCCTGGTGGTCGGGACGCGAGCGCAGGCCCAGGGCTCGACGGGGGCCACGCTCGATACGACCGCGCTCGCCAAGCAGGTCGACGGTCTGCTTCGCGAGCACGGCGACGGAGTGGTGGCGAGTCTGTGGCTGGGCGGCGAGCGGGGCAGCCCCTGGTTCGCCACCTCCGCCGCCACGCCGCGTGCGACGGCGAGCGCGATCAAGACCTTCTACCTGGTCGAGCTCTTCGCGGTCTACGCGAACCGGTTGGACGAGCCGCTCCCCGGCGTCGCGTCTGTGTTCGCCGGGGACACCCATCCGGCCATCTCGCATTTCTCGCCGGCGCAGCGGGACGAGATTCGCAATGCGCTGCGCGGCGCGTCGGTGCGTCGCATCGGCGCGGTGATGATGGGAACGGAGGCGGCGTCGAACGTGGTTTACAACGCCGCGGCCAACCTCACGGCCGCGGCACTCGGCGGCCCCGAGGCGCTGACGGCGCGGATCCACGCGCGGGACGGCGCCTTCGCCGCCGTCGCGGCGCGCCGCTACATGCTGCGGGACCGCAAGGAGCGCGGCGACAACGAGGCATCCGCCGACGCGCTGGCGGCGCTCTATCAGCGCCTGGCGTCGCGGCAGCTGCCGGGCGTCGACGCCACGACGATCGACGCCATTCGTGGCGCCATGCGTCGCGCCGACGATCCTGTGCTTGGGCGCCACTTCGACAAATCCGGCAATCTCGCGTCGGATCCGCTCGCGGAGGTCCGGGCCGGGTGGTACGAGACGGCGAAGGGGCCGCTGGTCTATGTGGTCATGACGACGCAGCCGGTGCCAGGCTCCGCCGGCCGCGAGGCGTCGAGCCAGCGGCTTGCCGGCACGGCGACGACCTTGGCGGAGACGCTGGTCCGAGCGGGCTGGGCCTCGATGCCGTAGCGGACAGTGCACGAGCCGCGGTCAGCCCTCGCGCAGCACGCGGGCCGGATCGACGTGCGACGCCTTCCGGGCGGGAATCCACGTTGCCAGGACGCTCGTCGCCACCAGGACCACCACCGCGCCGGCGAACGTCGCCGCGTCGCGCGGTTCGAGGTGGAAGAGCAGCGCGCCCACGAAGCGCGAGGTCCACAGGCTCAGCCCCAGCCCTGCAGCCAGGCCCAACGCCAGCATCATGCCGACGCGCCGGAAGACCAGCCACAAGATGCCGGCGCGATTGGCGCCGAGCGCCATGCGGACACCGATCTCGGTGCGCCGCACGTCGACGGCGTGCGACACGACACCGTAGAGGCCGATGGCGGCGAGGAGCAGGGCGAGGCCACCGAAGAACCCCGACAGCATCGCGACCAGGCGCTCCTGGGTCACGCCGCCGCGGAGGAACTCCCCGAAGTCGCGCATCGCGAACGTCAGCCTCGGGTCGACGCCGCGCAGCGCGTCAGCGACGACGCGATCCGCGGTGCCGCGCGCCGCTGGCGTCGTCGACAGTGTCAGCGTGATGCCCGCGCCGGGCTCCTCGACTTGAGCGAGCGGCAGGTACATGGTCGGCAGCACCCCCTCGCGCAGCGAGCGGTAGACCGCGTCGCCGACCACGCCGACGATTTCGTATTCGGATCGTTCGTCCGGTCCGCCGGCCTCGACACGCTGGCCGATCGCCGGCCGGCCGGCGAAGAACCGCCGGACGAACGTCTCGTTGACGATCGCCACCTTCTGCCCGCCGATCCGTTCCTGCGCCTCGAAGCCGCGCCCGCCCAGGCGCCGGATGCGCATCGTGTCGAACCATCCGGGCGAGACCGCGTTGATGAAGGTCATCGCCTTGGCGTTGGCCGGGTCGGTGGCCGTACCGATGCGATCGTTCCAGCCGGAACCGGTGATGGGCGCGATGACCGACAGGCCCGCCGATCGGACGCCTGGCGCTGCGGCGATCGCCTCCTCGATGCGGGCGAGGAGGCGCGGGCGGAGCGTCTTCTCCATCGACGTCGGCAGGTTGATCGCCGCTACCCTCAGCCCGTCCGGATCGAACCCGAGCGGCGTCTGGGTGAGCGTGGCGAAGGTGCGCAGGAACAGGCCGGCGCCGATGACGAGCACCAGCGACAAGGCGATCTGCGAGACGACCAGCGCGCCCCGGACACTCAGCCGCCGATCCCCGGTGACGGCGCGTCCCGACTCCTTCATGGCATCACCCGGCGCGACGCCGGTCACGGCGAAGGCCGGCAGGATGCCCGCGATCACCGCGGTGAGGCAGGCCAGCCCGGTGGTGAAGGCGATGACACGCCAGTCGAGCGAGAGATCGAGGACGACCGCGCCCCGCCACGTGCCGAGCTGCCGTACCAGAAGCGCGCTGCTCCACATCGCGAAGAGCAGACCCGCTGCCGCACCGGCAGCGACGATCGCCAGGGTCTCGAAGGCGAGCAGGCGTGCCATCCGCCAGCGCGAAGCACCGAGCGCCAGGCGGACACTCAGCTCGCGGCGGCGCGACAGCGCGCGGGCCAGCAGCAGGTTGGCGAGGTTGGCGCAGGCGATCAGCAGGACGGCGCCGACCGTCGCCAGCATGGCGCGAAGCGGCGTCTCGAAACGCCGGCGAAGCGGCGAGCGTCCCGTCGCTGCCGGCACCAGCGTCAACGGCTCGTCGAGGAACGACTCGGGCCGCGGCGGCAGCGCCGCGGTGCGGATGGCCGACTGCAGCATGCGTAGAGCGGCGTCAGCCTGATCCAGCGTCGCCTCCGGCTTCAGCCGGCCCATGATCTCGAGCCACCACGCCGTCCGGTGTCCGAGCATGCTGTCGGCACCGCGGAGCGTCGGCTCGGCGGCGAACGGAATCACCACGTCGGCCATGCGACCCACGTCGATGCCCGCGAAGCCGGCCGGCATCACGCCGACGATCGTGAACGGCTTCCGATCGAGCATCAGCGTCGCGCCGATGGCGTCGTCGGTCCCTCCGAACCGCTGCTGCCAGAACCGGTGGCTGATGACGGCGACGCTGGGGTTGGCGCCGGCGTCGCGGCGATCGTCGGAGGGGGCCAGGAGGCGGCCCCGGACCGCATCGACGCCCAGCACCTCGAACAGGCGGCCGCTGGCGTAGTTGCCTTCGATCGGCATCTGCTGCCCGGCGGGCGCGAGGTCGAACCTGGTGTTGGCGAAGGCGAAGGTGCCGTCGAACACCGGTGCGGCATGGGCCTCGACGGCTTCCCAGATCGCGTAGGTATACGAGCCCCCGTCGAGCAGGACGAGGCTCGCCGGGTCGCGGACCGGCAGCTGGCGGAGCAGCAGGCTGTTGAAGATCGAGAACAGCGCCGTGTTGGCGCCGATGCCGAGCGCCAGCGTGGCGATGGCCACGAGCGCGAAGGTCGGGCTCTGGCGCAGGCCGCGCAGGGCGATACGGAGGTCCTGCCAGGCGTGCTCGAGCCAGGCGAAGGTCCACACCTCGCGGGCGTCCTCACGCGCGAGGGTGACGTTGCCGAGCGCGCGCCGACTCATCGCCGCGGCGTCGGCGGGGGAGAGGCCGTCGCGTTCGAGCTGCGCCTGACGCAGCTGGCGATGGGTCTCGATCTCCTCGATGAGATCGGCGTCGCGGCGCGACTGCGTCATGCGGTACCAGAGCCGGCGGATCAGCGATGTCATGGCGCCCCCTGCTCCCCGGGTCGATCGGGGCTCTCGTGTCGGTCAGGCGGTCGGGTCGATCAGGTCGTGCGCAGCACGCCCTGGATGCCGCCCACCATGCGATCGAACTCGGCGCGCTCGGCGGCAAGCTGGCGCCGGCCGGCCGCCGTCAGCGTGTAGAAGCGCGCGCGGCGGTTGTTGTCGGAGGTGCCCCACTCGGCGCTGGCCCAGCCGTTCACGAGCAGGCGCTGGAGGGCCGGATAGAGCGCGCTTTCGCCGACCTGAAGGACGTCCTTCGAGGCCAGACGCAGGTGCTCGACGATGCCGTAGCCATGCTTCGGCCCGTGCGACAGCGCCTTGAGGATCAGCAGCTCCAAGGTGCCGGGGAGGAGATCGGACGGCGTGTTGGTGAGTCCCATCAGCGAATGATGGGACTATGGAGGCACGCGCGCCGGTTTGTCAACTCCCATCATCCTCTGAGGGAAGCTGGTCCGGCACGGCCGCCGGCATCTCCGAAGCACGTTTGACGAGTGCCGGGCGACTGTATAGATTCTGCGCCTGTGTCGTCGCCGCTCGTTTTCCTGGCAAAGGAGCCACGATCATGTGGAGAGCCCTGGCAACGAAGATCGCTCGATTTCTGGTTCCTGTCGTTGGTCTCGTGGTTCTCGCTGCGCCACAGGCCCGGGAGACTCGGCACGGGGTGGGCCTGACCTCGTGGCTCATGGTGGTCGACGATCCGAGCTCGTTCGATGCTCGGACTGTCGTGCGCCGTCACGGTGGCGCGATCACGCGGGAGATTCCTGCCATTGGTGTGTTTGTCGTCGTGGGCGATCCAGGACTCGGGGAGCGTCTCGCCGCGGTACCCGGTATCGAGAGCGTCGCCCTCTCAGATGAGGCGAGGGCGAGCAACGCTCCTGCGAGGCGAGGTCCTAGGACAACCGCCGTCGGCATCCACGGCCGCTCGATGGCGGGCTATCGAGCGCGCGCGCCTGGGCTCGAGGCCGGTGCCGACCTCCCCATCGACGACGATTTCTATTTCGGCGCACAGTGGAGCCTCGACGCGATCGACGTGTCGAAAGCCTGGGCGGCCGGGCAGCGCGGCGCCGGGGTCCGCGTCGCAGTCCTGGACACGGGAGTGGACCCGACCCATCCCGATCTCGCGGCCAATCTGAACCTGGCGCTGGCGCGGTCCTTCGTGCCAGGGCAGACGTGGGACGTCAGCACGGACGCCGTGCAGAACGTCGACCACGGCACCCACGTCGCGGGCATCATCGCAGCCGCCGACAACGGGTTCGGCATCATCGGTGTCGCTCCGGCGGCCGAGATTGTCCCGGTGCAGGTCCTCGCACGTCCAAGTGGACATGGGTCACCCGATGCCGCAATCGCGGGCATCGTCTACGCCGCCAACATCGGGGCCGACGTGATCAACCTGAGCGTTGAGTACCGGCGCAACCGCCACGGAGGCATCAACGACCGGGGGACCGAGGACCCGAGCGATGATGTGCCCTACACGGCCCGTGATGCAGCGCTGTTGATGAAGGCATTCTCCCTCGCGACCACTTACGCGCACGCGCGAGGGTGCACGATGATCGCGTCGGGCGGGAATGATGCCGTTGACGAGGACGACGAGCGCGACGAGTTCGTCTTGCCGCGAGACGCCCCGCACGTGCTTGGTATCGCGGCCACGGGACCTCTCGGGTGGGCCTTGGATTTCGAGACGAACCTGGACCTGCCGACCTTCTACACGAACTACGGACGGTCGGTGATCGACCTCTCCGCTCCGGGCGGTAATCTCGATTTCGATCTCCTCGCCTCGGGCGCCGTGTGCACAGTCGGCTCCGGTGCCGTGTCTTCGACCCTACCGTGCTGGTTCTTCGACGGCGTGCTGAGCACGGCACCGGTGCAGGGCGGATTCCTCTACGAGTTCCGACGCGGTACGAGCATGGCGGCCGCGCACGTCTCGGGCGTCGCGGCGCTGATCATCGGCCGGCACGGAGGGGCGATACCCCCGGGGCTCGTCGCGGCGCGACTGCGCTGGTCCGCCGACGATTTGGGCGAGAGAGGCGCAGACGCCTTCTACGGCCGCGGGCGCGTCAACGCCTACCGCGCTGTGCAGTAGACGCCGAGCGCTGCAGGAGCTAGGCGGCGGTCGGCTTGGGCATGCGAGGCGGGCCGGTGAGGGGAGGGCGGCGGAAGGGTGGCGATCAGGCCGTTGCGGCCCGGATGAACCGGCCGATCTCGCCGTCCAGCCGCTCCTTGCGCTCCCAGGCCTCGAGCAGGTCGAAGCCCGCGTCGCCCATCTTCGCCATGATCCGATGATGCAGGAGCTCGCTGGCATCCAGCTGCTTCTTCAGCTCCGCGAGCTGGTCTTTCGTCAAAGGCATGGCATCCATTGTTTCACACGAGACGGGGCTCCCGGTCGGGCGTCGGGCCGGACGAGGCATATCATGCCCCGCATGCCCGCGCGATATACCCGCCTTGCCGGCCTGCTGCTCGCGTGCGCCAGCCACGCCGATCGATTGGGGTGCCGACGACGCCAAGCGGGTCGCGGATCTCACCGCCACGGGCGAACGGCGGGAAGGCGCGCAGGTGATCCTGCTCACGCCGGCCGGGGCGCTGGACGACACCGCGGAAGTCGCGCTCGTGGAGCGACTGGACAAGGGCGTCGCGGCCCTCCGGGCCGTGGTGGGCCGCCACGACTGGCAGGTGGTCGGCGAGCACGAGCTGCTGGCGACGGTCAGCCGTCCGGCTACGCGTGATCCCGGGCAGCGCGATCGGATTGTGGCGGGACGTCCGCTGTGGCTTGGGGAGGGCCTCGCCGACTACGTCGCGCAGGCGGCAGCGCTGTTCACCACCGAGCGGCAGCAGGTCGCGCCGACTTTCTACGCGTGCGGTACGTCGTTCACGAAGCACCTCGTCGATCGGATCGGCCTGGCCGAGACGATCGCGCTGATGCCACACATCGTTCCGAACACCGTGCTGGCGCGGATTGAGGCCGTTGCCAAGACGTCGATGGAGGCGATCCGCGCCGAGTGGCGCAGAGCGATCGGCGTCCCCTGACGGCGTATCGCCTGGCCCGCAGGGTCGGCAAGGCGGTCGGCGTCATCGTCGCGCGTGAACAGCCTTCATCGCCGCAGCACGATCTCGATGCGGGAGTCTCCGGTGGCGCGGCCAACCAGGCTGCCGAGCAGACCGCCGACCACGATCGCGTCGCCCGGCATGCTGAGGGCGGCCGGCAGACTGAGCACGGCGCCAACGAGCGCGCCGATCCAAGCGCGGCGAGGCTTGGAGCGACCGATGACCCGACCGATCGTGGTGATGTCGGCATCGATCACCCGGTGCTCCTCCGCCCCAGGGGTCTGCAAGTCGAGGACGACGGCGTCGGTGTCGAAGCGCACCAGCCGCCCCCGGACCAGCTCGCCGGACGTCAGGCCGACGACGCAGTCGGCGCCCGGCGACAGCCGCACCTCCGACAAGCTGAGCGCCGGCCCGGTATCGACCGGTACCATCCGTAACTTGTGGGTCGGCGTCGTTCGCGCGCAGCCGCTGGCGATGGCCAACACCAGGACGGTTGCGGCGACGCCAGCGGCATGTCTGGCACGTCGATACTGTGGGCCCTGCAGGCGCATGGTGAACCTCGCGAGTTGAGGGGGTTCGATCGGGGTCCCTTGCAGATGCGTCGGACGTCGCCGATCCAGCTCACGCGCGATGCCCCGCCTGTTGCTTGCACCAGGCCAGGGGAGAGAATGGAGTGGATCGACCTTTCGCGAAGGCCGTCATGTCGATGATGTCGATTGCCCTGCTCGTTCTGCTACTGCCGCCCGTCCAGACGGGGGCGACGCGGACAGCGGGCACCATGCAGTCGGACCTGGATCGGCTGGTACGGGCTGCCGCGACTCTGGCGGAAACCTGGCCCTCGCAGCCGCCGCCGGCCATCCCCGAGGTGGCCATCGTGGCCCGCCACGGCAAGGCTGTCGTGCCGCTGCTGATGGTCCTGCTGTCGGACGATCCGAATGCCGAACGCGACCGGAAGCGGTGGCAGGTGCAGCAGCAGGTTGCGCTGACCCTGAGCCGCATCTATGGGGAGTTTCAACACTGCGGCCGCATCTATTGCGATGGCGCACCGGCGGAGCGAATTGCGCACGTGAAGCAGGGGTGGCTGCGCGTCATCGCCTCAGACCGGGAGATGCAGGCACTCCCGGTCAGGAGTCTGCTCGATCGTTTCAAGCAGGAGACAGTGTTCTGGCGGCAGTTGGAGCTCGGCCGGGCGCTGGCTGCCGCCAACGATCGCCGTGCCATCCCTGAGCTCGAGGCGTGGTTGACGCATGACGACAGGCACCTGCGCGGCACGGTCGCCTTCGTCCTTGGGCGGCTCGGTGATCCGCGCGGGTTCGAGACGATCGCGACGATACTCGCGGATCGCTCCCCGCGTGCATCGAGTCAAGGCATCGCTGCGGGGAAGTGGACGCTGCAGGCGCAAATCCGTGAAGATCGCTACTACGCGGCGCATCTGCTCGGCGACTTGAAGGATCGGCGCGGCGTGGCGCTGCTCATCCCGCTGTTGAACGACGAAGACGTCGCCCACGTGGTGCCGTGGTCGCTTGCGGAAATCGCCGACCGCCGCGCAATTGGCCCCCTGATCGAGCAGCTGGGGCGAGACGATCCGTCGATGCGCGTGCTGGCGATCGGCGCGCTCGAACAGCTCGGCGCTCGCGAGGCCCTGCCACGGCTACGGGCGTTGCTGCAGGACACCAGGCTATCGAATTTCAGCGGACGCACATCCGTCGCCGAAGCGGCCAGACGGGCGATCGCGGTCCTCTCCCAACGTCCCTGAGCCGGCCCCGGTGGCAATCAGACGAACAGCCGGCCACACCGCGAGCACGGCTTCATGTCGCCCATGATGATCCACCCTCCGCTGCCGCAGTGCGGGCACGTCACACCAGACGCGTCTTCGAGATGGGCAGCTCCCGCACGCGCTTGCCGGTTGCGGCGAAGATCGCGTTCGCCAGCGCCGGCACGACCGGCGGCAGCCCGGGCTCGCCGACGCCGCCTGGGGGCGCATCGCTCTCGATGATGTGCACGTCGACCTGGCGCGGGGCGTCGTTGATCCGGGGGACCTGGAACGTGTGGAAGTTGGTCTGGGTGATCCGGCCGCCGGCGGCCGAAATCTCGCCGGTCATGGCGAGCCCGACGCCCATGACGGCGGCGCCCTCCAGCTGCGATCGCACGCGATCGGGGTTGATCACGGTTCCGGCGTCGATGACCTGGGTGACGCGCGGGATGCGGACGCGGCCCTGGCCGTCCACTTCGACCTCCACGACCGAGGCGATGTAGCTGGTGAAACTTCGTGCGGCGACGATGCCCATGCCGCGGCCCTTGGTGCGTGGACGCTTGCTCCAGCCAGACTTCTCGGCGGCCACTTCCAGCACGTGCCGGAGCCGCCGCGTGTCGAACGGGTACTTCTCGGCCGGTACGCCGTAGTTCCAGTAGTTCTTGACGCCGTCGGCGGTGAAGTCGAGGATGGCGCCGGGGCCCAGGAGATCGAGCTGGTACTCGAGCGGATCTCGCCCGGCGGCATGGGCCAGCTCGTCGACGAAGCTCGACGCCGCGAACACCTGGTAGATGTTGGCGACCGCGCGGAACCACCCGATGCGGACGTGCGCGTCGGCCGGACAGTTCTCGGCGCGGTACGCCGGCACGTCGAACGGCAGGTCGGTCAGCCCCATGCCGAGCTCGATGTCCATCCCGTAGCGCTCGCCCGCGGTGAACGTCGAGGCGATCGGCGGGAACGACGATCGGGCCAGCCACGCCGTCGGGCGGCCACGCTGGTCGACCGTGGCCTTGTGGTACACCGCAGCGACGGCGTGGTAGTAGTCGAACTGCAGGTCGTCCTCGCGTGTCCACACCACCTTGACCGGCCGCGCCAGCTTCTTCGAGAGCAGCGCCGCCTCCGCCACGAAGTCCGGCTTCGACTTGCGGCCGAAGCCTCCGCCGAGCAGCGTCACATGGCAGATCACCTTGCTCTTGTCGATGCCGAGCGCGGTGGCGACGGTGTCCTGGGCTGCCTGCGGGTTCTGCACCGGCGCCCACGCCGTGAGCGTGCCGTCGCGGAAGTCGGCCACCGCCACCGGCGGCTCCATCGTTGCGTGCGCGTGGTGCGGCACGTAGTAGCTGGCCTCGACGACCGTGCCGCCCCCCTTGGCAGCTTGGGCGAACACCGCGTCGACGTCGCCGCGGCTGCGGGCGACCTTGCCGGGCTGCTTCACCGCGGCGAGCAGTTCGTCCTTGTACCGCGCCGAGTCGTACGCGGCGTGGGCGCCGAGATCCCATTCGACGTTCAGCTGCTTGCGGCCCTGCATCGCCGCCCAGGTGCTGTCGGCGATCACGGCCACCCCGCCGAGCGGCTGGAATCCGATCGGCGGCTTCCACGGATCGAGGGTCACCACCTGGCGCACGCCGCGCACCGCGAGAGCGGCTTTCTCGTCGAACGACTTCAGCGTCGCGCCGAGGACCGGGGGGCGCTCGATCGACGCGTGGACCATCCCGTCGACCTTGGCGTCCATGCCGTACACGGCCTTGCCGTTCACGATGTCCGCCAGGTCGTAGAGGGCGCGATCCTTGCCGATGTAGCGCCAGGCGCTGCGCGGCTTGAGCGCGAGCGTCTCGGCCTTCGGCACGGGCAGCTTGGCTGCCGCGGGCACGAGCGACCCGTACGGCGCCCGCCGGCCGCTCGCCTTGTGGACGACCTCGTGCAGGCCGGTCTCGCACTCCGCCGCCGGCACCTGCCACTGCGCCGCCGCGGCCTGGATCAGCATGGCGCGCGCCGAGGCCCCGGCCTGGCGGAAAGCGTCGAAGAAGTCGCGGATCGACTTCGATCCGTCGGTATTCTGGTCGCCGTAGCGCGCGTCGCCGATGCCCTGGACGATCTTGACGCGGGCCCAGTCGGCGTCGAGCTCGTCGGCGGCGATCATCGGCAGTGACGTGCGGATGCCGGTTCCCATCTCGGAGCGGTGCGTAACGACGTGCACCGTGCCATCGGGATCGATGCCCAGGTAGACGCTCGGATTGAGGGCGGCATTGTCCGCGGCGGTGCGGAACTCGTCGACGCTGCCGGCGGCGAGCAGCGATTGCGGCACGAAGCGAGACGCGACGACGAAGGCGCCGGCCGAGAACACCCCGCCGAGGAACCGGCGGCGACTGACGTTCGCGGTGACGATGGTCGGGAGTGGCGCGAAGGCGTTCATGACCGGACCCCCGCGGCGCTCTTGATGGCGGCGCGGATCCGCTGATACGTGCCGCACCGGCAGACGTTGCCGGCCATCGCTTCGTCGATCTGGGCGTCGGTCGGACGCGGCTTCTGGGCGAGGAGCGCGGCGGCCTGCATGATCTGGCCCGTCTGGCAGTAGCCGCACTGGGCGACGTTGGCCGCGATCCAGGCGCGCTGCACCGGGTGAGGCTGGCCGTCGCCGAGCCCCTCGATGGTCACGACCTTCTTCGCGCCAAGAACGCCCATCGTCGTCTGGCAGGAGCGGACAGCCTGGCCGTCGACGTGTACCGTGCAGGCGCCGCAGAAGCCGCCGCCGCACCCGTATTTGGTGCCGGTGAGGCCCACCTCGTCGCGCAGATACCAGAGCAGGGGCATGGCGGGGTCGCCGTCGAACGTCCGGCTCGACCCGTTGATCGTGAAGGTGACCATGGTGTCCGTCCTTTGCCCGCTACCCTAAACCTGAGCGGCAACGAACGCAAGAGCCGCCGCCCCTGGCGTCGCGGACACCGCTCGAGAGGGGTTCTACGCCGGCGTGACCTGGCGATTGGCCCCCGCCAGCCAATCGGGCTTGATGCGCACGCCCCACCCAGGGCCTTGCGGCATCACCGCGCGCCCGTCCTTCATCTCGAGCATCGGATCGAACATGGCCCGGGCCTGCCGGGTGATTGCCGCGTCCTCCTCGATCGAAAACTCCACTTCGCCGGCCTTGGGCAGCGCCGCCAGCAGGTGCATCGTGAACACCGTCACGAGCGAGACGTTGGCGGCGTGCGGCTTGGTGACGAGGCCAGCCGCTTCCGCCATCTTGGCGACGCGCCAGGCGCGGGTCAGGCCGCCGACGTAGCAGATGTCGGGCTGGACGATGTCCACCGCGCGCATCGCGATCATGCGGCGAAACTGGGCCAGGTCGTTGTCCTGCTCGCCGCCCTGGACGTCGATCTGAAGGGCCTGCGTCACCTCGCGCGTCCACTCGAGCTCCCAGTAGGGACAGGGTTCCTCGAACGCGGCGTAGCGCGAGTCCTCGAGACGGCGGCCCATCGCGATCGCGACGTCGGGCGTGTAGCAGCTGTTGGCGTCGGCGTGGAGCGCGATGTCGGGCCCGACCGCCTTGCGCACCGCGGGGATGATCGCTTCGCTCCGCCCGGGCGCGGCGTCCTTGTTGCGGCCGCCGGGCGTGCCGAGCCGGATCTTGAACGCCTTGCAGCCGAAGGTGTCGCGCAGCTTCGCCAGCCGCGTCGCTTCGTCGGCCGGGCTGATGTCGCGGCGCATGCTCGATCCGTAGGCTGGCAGCGGGCCGACCTTGCCGCCGAGGAGCACCGCGACCGGCTTCTCCGTAATCTGCCCGTAGAGATCCCATAGCGCGGTGTCGATGCCGGCGAGGGCGCGGCAGAGGAAGGACCACGGGAACTTCAGCTGCGCGTCGATGATGTCGTCGTTGATCGCGTCGATGTCCGCGATGTCCTTGCCGACGACCCGCCGCGCGATCAGCCGGTGCAGCACCATCGCCGAAATGTCCGCCTCGTAGGGCGCGATCTGGCCCCACCCGACTTTGCCGTCGCTCGCCGTGATGCGGACCAGCGCCAACGACTCGCGCTGGAAGGTCTCGACCGACTTCACGGTCAGGCCGCGGGGCACGACCGCCCAGTCCTTGTAGCCGGGCGACCGGCCCAGGTAGTCGTACGGCCCGGCACCGGGCTTTCGGCCCGAACCTTGGGCGAGGGTACCGGCGGATGTCCGGGCGGGGGCGGCCGCGGACAGCGCGGCGCCGGCGGCGACCTGCTCCAGGAAACGGCGACGACGGGTGCGGGTCATGGAATCTCCGTGGCGGCCGCATCGAGCTCCTGCTCGGTGGGGAATGGCTAGTCTGGCATAACCACCATGGCTCGAATGGAGAGCGGAATGCACCGGCTTCCGGATAGCATCTGGTGGCGCGGTTTGCCGGCAGGTGGCTGCCCGGTGCCCACGGAGGACTCTCGAATGAGCGACGACTCGACCCCGACCGTTTCCCGCAGGCAATTCACGTCGACGGCCGCCATGGCCGCGCTGTCGGCCGCCATCGTCCCCAGCCGCGTCCTGGGCCAGGATGCGCCCAGCAACAAGCTGAATCTGGCCGCGATCGGCTTCGGCAACATGGGCGCCTCCAATCTCAAGGCCTGCGCCGGCGAGAACATCGTGGCCCTGTGCGACGTGGACCGCGACTACGCCGCGAAGACGATCGCGCTCTACCCGAACGCCAAGTTCTACCTCGATTACCGCGAGATGCTCGACAAGGAGAAGGGCATCGACGGGGTGATCATCGCGACGCCCGACCACACCCACGCCGCGATCACGATGGCCGTGCTGCGGGCCGGCAAGCACGTGTTCTGCCAGAAGCCGCTGACCCACACCGTGCACGAAGCGCGCACGATCACCGAGGCGGCCCGCCAATACAAGGTCGTCACGCAGATGGGGAACCAGGGCCAGTCCTACCAGTCGATGCGGCTGCTGAAGGAATGGCTCGACGACGGGGCGATCGGCAACGTGACCGAGGTCCACGCCTGGACCGACCGGCCGGTGGGCGGCGACCCGTGGTCCGACTTCGAGGTGCGCTCGCGCCCGACGGATGCGCCGCCGGTGCCCAAAGGGCTCGACTGGGAGCGGTGGCTCGGTCCGGTGGCGTTCCGGCCGTACCATCCCGCCTATCACCCGATGAAGTGGCGCGCGTGGCAGGATTTCGGGACCGGCGCGCTCGGTGACATGGGGTGCCACATCCTCGATCCCGCGTTCTGGGCGCTCGAACTCGGACCGCCGGCGACGATCGAGGCGACGTCCACGCACTACGAGCCGGCAGTGGCGTCGGAGACCTACCCGCGCGCCTGCATCGTTCGCTACACGTTCCCGGCCCGTGGCAGCCGGCCCCCGGTGAAGCTCACCTGGACCGACGGACGCCTGCTGCCGCCGCGTCCGCCCGACATGGAGCCGGGTCGCAAGCTGCCGGGTAGCGGCGCGCTGCTGATTGGAGACAAGGGCACCATCCTCCACGGATCGCATGGCGCCGACGGCGTGCGCCTCATCCCCGAGACGCGGATGCAGGCGTACAAGCGGCCGCCGCAGACATTGCGCCGCGTGGTCGGTACGCACGAAGCCGACTGGATCCGCGCCATCAAGGAGGGCCCGAAGGGCGCTCCGCCCAGTTCGCCGTTCGAGTACGGCGGCGCGCTCACCGAGATGGTGCTGCTCGGGGTGCTGGCCATCCGCTTGAAGGACCAGCGGCTCGAGTGGGACAGCAAGAACCTGCGGTTCACCAACAACGAGGAAGCGAACGCGCTGTTGAAGATCCAGTACCGCGAGGGGTGGACGCTGTAACCGTCATGAACGTCCGGGCCTGTGGCGCACCTCAATGCGGCCACAGGTTGCGGACGAAGCGGCGCAACCCGCGTAGCGCCGCTCGCCCGAGCAGCCACGCCGCGACCGCTGCCGCGAGCGCAGCGAGCAGCACATAAATCATCGCCAGCGACACGCAGGCTACCGGGCGCCGCCCTCGCCGATCACGTGGACGACCACCGTCCGCGTGTGCGGCGAGGTACGGTGCTCCCACACGTAGATGCCTTGCCACGTGCCGAGGCAGAGTCTTCCCTGGGCAATCGGGACGCTCAGATTGACCGTCGTGAGCGCCGTCCGGATGTGGGCCGGCATGTCGTCGTCACCCTCCATGGTGTGCGCGAAGAGCGAGTCGCCGTCGGGCACGAGGCGAGCGAAGAATCGTTCGAAATCCCGCCGCACGTCCGGGTCGGCGTTCTCCTGGATTAGGAGCGACGCCGACGTGTGCTGCAGGTGCAGCGTGCACAACCCCGTGTGCAACGCGGCCTGCTGGACGTGCGACTGGATCTCCCGCGTGATCTCGTAGAACGCACGGCCACGGGTTCGAACGGTCAGTGTCTCGACGGCTTGACGAATCATGGAGGCGTCAGTATGCCCTCCAACGTCGTGACTCATGGTTGTCGCGTGAGCGTTGCTGAGAGGGGCGTCTCGAAGGCTCAGCCGCCCGCGCCCGGGCGGGTCGGGGTCAGCTTCAGCAGGCGGCCCTGGGCGCCGCGCTGGCCGTCTTCGAGCAGCCAGATCGCACCGTCCGGCCCCTCTTCGGGCTCGCGGATGCGGGTACCCATCGGCCACTGATCGCCCTTCGTGGCGCTGGTTCCGTCGACGTCGACGCGAATCAGCGCCAGGCTGGAAAGGCCGCCGATGAAGAGGTCGCCCTTCCACTGCGGGAACACCTTGCCCGAATAGACCATCAGGCCTCCCGGCGAGATGACCGGGTTCCACATCACCTTGTATTTCTCGAGCTCCGGCCGGGTGTCATGGTCCGGGATCGGCTTGTCGTCGTAGTGGTCGCCGTCGGAGACGATGGGGTAGCCGTAGTTGCGACCGGGCAGGATCAGGTTGACCTCGTCACCACCCTTCGGCCCCATCTCCTGTTCCCAGAGGTTGCCGCTGGCATCGAAGGCGATGCCGAGCAGGTTGCGGTGCCCGTAGGACCACACAGCTGGGTGGAAGCCCTTCGCGGCCAGGGGATTCCCCGCCGCCGGCGTCCCGTCGTCGTTGAGGCGGAGCACCTTGCCGAGCGTCGCGTTCGGCGCCTGCGCCGGCTCGAACTTCTGCCGCTCGCCGTTGGTGAAGAAGAGGTGTCCGTCCTTGGCGAAGGCGATGCGGCCGGAGAAGTGGCCGTTGCCGTCGACATAGGGCGTGGCGCGGAACAGCGTCTCCACCTTCTGCAGGGACGGCGTCACGCCGTCGGCGAGCGTGCCGCGCGCCAGGACCACGCCCTTGCCGCCCGCGCCAGCCTCCGAATAACTGAAGTAGACCCACTTGTTCTGTGCGAAGCGCGGGTGGAGCACGACATCCATCAGCCCACCCTGGCCCTCCGCGGAGACCTGCGGAATGCCGCTGACGCTCTTGCGCTGCTTGCCGTCCGCGCTGACGAGGTACAGCGCGCCCGCCTCTTCGGTGATCAGCATCCGACCGTCGGGCAGGAACGTCATGGCCCAAGGCGACTCGAAGTCGGCCACCACCTGAACCTGGAACGGCGCGTCCGCCGGCGGTGACAACGTCAGCGGCGCCGGTGGCGGAGGAGTCTGGGCCACGGCGCTGGCGGCCTCAGCTGCGAGGGCGGACAGCACCACGAAGGCAACGACGGCCGGGCTTCGGCGTATGGTCATTTTGAGAGTCTCCCGTTTCAGCAACGACGAGGGCTGCCGTTCCGTTTCACAAAATCCGGCAGACGAGCGAGGGATGCACATGACGTCGTCGACTACAGCCAGCTCGCCGCCTATCCCTACCACGTCGCGATCGCGGAGCGCTGCAGCTGTGCCTAGCAGAGTTTCAAGCAGACTTTTCGCCCGGGATGGGGTAGAAGCGGCGGTGGAAAAGCCGTGAACCCTGACGAGAGCTGACGAAGGACCGCCTCAAGTCCTGCTATCGTAATGAGATGGCTAGGAAGAAGAATCCGGCGGAGATGATGAGGCGGACGCAGGTTCGCCGCCTGTGGGAGAAGTGGGTCGAGACCCACGGCAAGGGCCTGCGAACAGGCAACGAAGTGCTGCTGTTCAACGGCTACATGGGCGAGAACTACGACATCCTCAGGGCCGACAATCGCGTGGGAAGTGATACGTATCAGTTGCTCAAGAGCGACTTGGACGGCCTGTGGAGCGACCAGCCCTCCTGACGGCTGGCCCTGCCGGTCCGGCCATCGCGGCCAGGCCCAGAACTGCTACCCCTATCAGCGAAATCAGCCCGACGGCGAGCGCGTCTCTCAGTAGTTCGGCCCACGAAATCGGCCATGCAGGCCCCGCCGGGCGGAGCTGCGCCCAGCGTCAGTGGACGGCGGCGTGCAGCTCGCGATACGACCGTTGAAGCAGGTTCGAGACGGGGCATTTGCATGCTGCTTGGGCGACACACCCCCACGCAATCGTCCGCGCGCCGGTCCATCCAGCTCGCACTCCCCGAGACTGTCGCGAACGGTAGTTGCCTAGCAGGAGACCAGGCGTGAGCAACTGGATCCAGAAGACGGTGTACGCGGGCTGCCTCGTCCTCAGCAGCCTCATGACCGTCTCAGCTCAGACGGCCGCGCCGCCGGGGCAAGCGGCCGCACAGGAAGCGGAAGTACGTGCGTTCATCCGCGAGGTCGACGCCGCGCTCAAGACCCGCGATCGCTCGGCCCTCGAACGAGTGATCAGCGAAGGGTTCACGCACCTGCACTCAACCGGTAACCTCGAGACGAGACAGTCATTCATCGATCGCGCCGCCGCTGGCTCTTTGATGTCGCAGCGGGTGCCGGCGGACTCCCTCGAGGACACCGTCCGAATCTACGACGGCCGGACGGCGCTGCGGACGACCAAGACGAGGGCGCGCGTGCCCCAGCAGAACCGCGAGCCTGTCGAGATGAACGTCAGGAGCATTGACGTTTACGTCAAGATCGATGGGCACTGGCTCTGGGTGTCCGAGCAGTCCACGCCGCTGCCGGTCCGCCCGAGGGCGGTTGCGGTGGACGCGCGGACGATTGCAGCGTATGTCGGCGCGTACGAGATTGACGCGACTCGCAGCCTGGTCGTGTCGACGGACGGTTCGATCCTGAAGGCGGTGGCAACCGGACGTCAGCCGGTAGAGTTGATTCCGCGATCGCCGCGGGAATTCGCCTGGTTCAACCCGGACGTCAACGTGCAGGCGGAGCTCGCGTTCATCGTGGACGCCGCGGACCGGGTCACTGGCGTCGTGTTCCGGCAGGACGGACAGGAAATCTGGCGCGCGAAGAAGGTGCGGTAGGCTGTTTCATCCCCGCAGGAGGTCACGATGGCGAAGGTAAAGGTCTCCGCCGAAGTCGCGGCGCCAGTCGAGCGAATCTTCGAGCTCTTCACGGACATCGAGCATGCGGCGGAGCGTGTCTCCGGGATCAAGAAGATCGAAGTCATGTCGACTGGTCCGTTCAGCCTGGGTTATCGGTGGACCGAAACCCGCGAGTTCATGGGACGTCTCGACAGCGCGACGATGGAGATCTCGTCGTTCGAGCGGAATCGCAGCTACACGGTGACCCACCACAAGGGGGGAGTTCTCGGGAGTGGTGTGCGCATCGACACCACCTTCATGTTCGAGCCGGTACCCACGGGTACGGAAGTCAGCATTGAGTTCGAGCTGCGTCCTGAGGGGCTGCCTCCGGGGGTGCTGCTGCCGCTCGAGTGGGCGCTCGGGAGGAAGGTCCGCGATGTGCTCAGCGACGATTTGGCTGATCTCAAGGCGTCGATAGAAAAGATCGCTGGGTCATAACCACCGGCGCACAGAGGTGCCCGATCGTCAAACCACCCGAGCTCGACTCCGATGAGGGCGGCACCGTCTGGAGCGCACTCACCGCGTCCGACGACGGCGACATCAACACGCTGCGGCGGTTGCTCGAACGCGACCCGCGGCTCAGCCGGGCGGAATACTGGGGCATGCCGAGATCGCACAGCTCCTGGAAGAGGCGCGGGATCGTCGCGGCCGAGTCCTGCCCGGATCCGACAGTCATCCGATTCATGCCGCCATTGGCCGCGAAGACACGAAGGAAGTCCCGAAAGGCGACCCATGACCACTCTCGTCCGGGACCTGCGCCTCGCCGTCCGCGTCCTGCTCGGCACCAAGACCTGGACGCTCGTCGTCCTCCTGGGTCTGTAACGTAGCTGGGGCTCGCGGGGCGAGGGTTCGCTGACGATTCTTCCGTCGCCACCCCGCCCCGCCGGTTTTTTCGACCGTCACCAGGAGCGCTCTACCAATCCGCGTCGTCCCTTACCTGGCGAGGCACACATCGCCGGTGACGAACGACGGGTAGGCCTGGGCGCCGCCATCCAGATTGATGGTCGTGCCTGAGGGGAACCAGAGTGTCCCCGTCGCTCCGGCGAACTTCCCGGTGCTCGAAGTGGGATCGATCGTGGCTATCGACGTCCACGTGCCTGTCGCGACACCGAACAGGAACAGTACCCGGGCCGCGACATTCCCGTGCTTCGTCGTGATGGTGAGCGCTGCGCCGAAGGTGACCACGTTGGGGTCAGGCGTCGGGAAGCTTTGCGTGTCGAGGACGTACTCTGTCGTTCCGCTGAGGAGCCAGGAACGGGTAATGACGCCCGTCGAGACGTTGCCGGCGCCCGGCCACGTGTCGCGTGCCTCGCCCAGGACTCTGTGGCAATAGACGTTCTCCGATCGCCCAAGGCCCACTGCCTCGTGCGCGAAGGCCGGGCCTCCCAGGGTTAGCGACCCGACGCTCAGAACCACAGCAACCATCGTCAATCCGCGTGCGTTCATCGTGACCTCCAGCTGTATTGCGTTGCACAGGGCTGGACGCGCCCCGGCCGGACAGCTGCCGCATCGCTTGCGCGTCCGCGAAGCCGTCCTATGGTGTAAGCGCAAAACCAGGGCAGGAACTAGAATGTGCAGGCGAGACGAGGCCGTGGCAGATCTCCCAGTCGGCGACGTCACCGAGTTGCTGCGGGCGTGGCACGCAGGCGACGACACTGCGTACGCGCGTGTGTCGGCCCTGCTGTACGACGAGCTTCGATCCCGGGCGGCGCAGTACATGCGCCGCCAACGCCCCGGAGACTCGCTTCAGGCGACAGCCCTCGTCCATGAAGCCTTCGTCCGGTTGCACGACGCGCATCAGGTAGACTGGTGCGATCGCAACCACTTTCTTGCGATCGCCGCGCGCACGATGCGGCGGGTGCTCGTGGATCTCGCGCGCGCGAAGGCATCGGCGAAGCGCGGTGGGCGCCAGGCGCACGTGACGCTTGATGAGAACATCGCCGCTCCAGGGCCAGAGCACGCGTCTCTCGACCTCGTTGCGCTGGATGGCGCGCTCGATGCGCTCGGCGCGATCGACGCGCGTAAGGTGCGCGTCGTCGAGCTCCGGTTCTTCGCCGGCCTGACCGTGGCAGAGACGGCCGCGGTGCTCGAAGTCTCTCAGGACACGGTCGCGCGCGACTGGCGGATGGCGCGAAGCTGGCTCCTGAAACACCTCGAGGACGGATCCCGATAGCGGCAACGGACCGATACAGGCCACTACGTGGACACCGAACGCTGGCGCCACATCGAGCGCCTTTACCACGCCGCGCTCGAGCGACCACTGCGTGAGCGTGACGTGTTCCTGGAGGCCGAATGCCGCGGCGACGATGACCTCCGGCTCGAGGTGCAGGCACTTCTGAGTCGGGCGGCGAGCGCGGAGGTCTTTCTGGACCGGCCGGCCGCCGATATCGCCGCTCAGATCTTGAGCACACCGGCGACGCCCGTCCTGACCGGCCTGCGGTTCGGCGTGTACGAGGTGCAGGCGCCGATCGGCGCCGGCGGCATGGGTGTGGTCTACCGGGCCCTCGACAGAAAACTGAATCGACACGTCGCGATCAAGTTTCTGGCCGACGATCTCGCAGCGCCGGCCGTCCGCCACCGCTTCCAACGCGAAGCCCGCACGACCTCGTCCCTGAATCACCCGCACATCGTGACGGTGCACGACGCGGGCGAGTTCGAGGGCCGGCAGTACATCGTGACCGAGCTCGTCGACGGAGGGACCCTCCGGGACTGGCGGAACGGGAGCCGCAACTGGCGCGAGACGATCGAGTTGCTGACGGGTGTGGCGGACGGGCTCGCCGCCGCGCACGACGCCGGCGTGCTGCATCGCGACATCAAACCCGAAAACATCCTGATTGCAGCGAGCGGGTACGCCAAGTTGGCTGACTTCGGGCTGGCCAAACACTACGAAGGTGCGACGTCGGACGATGGCACTCGTACCGTCAGCGAGACGCGCACGCAGCGTGGAATGATCGTTGGAACCGCGACGTACATGTCGCCGGAACAGGCGGCGGGGCTCCGGCTCGATGCGCGCAGCGACATCTTCTCCTTCGGCGTCGTCTTGTACGAAGCGCTGACTGGACACCGCCCCTTTGCCGGGGCGTCGCATCCCGACGTGTTGCACGCCATTCTCCACCTCCCGGCAGCGCCGTTGCCCGAGGCGTTGCCGCTGCCGCTGCGGATGGCGGTCGAGAAGGCCCTCGAGAAGAATCAGGCAGACCGCTTCCAGTCGATGCGCGAGCTGGTGGTCGATCTCCGCCGCGTGATGCGTCAGAGCGCGGAAGCGCCGACCGCAATGGGGGGTCGTTCCTGGCGTGCCCGACGTTCGCTGGCGGCCGCTGCAGCCCTCGTCGCCCTCGCTGGTGCGAGCGCGGTGTTCATGGCCCGATTCGACGGTTCGGTCACACCCAAGCGATCGGAGTACACGCAACTCACCAGCTTCGCAGACTCCGCCACGTCCCCGGCGCTCTCACCCGACGGCCGTATGCTCGCGTTCATCCGTGGCGGGAGCACGCTCGTCGGTGCGGGGCAGATTTACCTCAAGCTGCTGCCGGACGGGGAGCCGGTACCGCTCACGAACGACACCCTTCGCAAAATGAGCCCCAAGTTCTCTCCGGATGGGACCAGGATCGCGTACTCGACCGCCGCGGCCGATGGTCAGACGATGGACTCCTGGATCGTGCCCGTGCTCGGCGGGCAGCCGCGGCCGCTGCTGGCCAACGCGGAAGGCCTGACCTGGGTTCCCGAACCGAACGGCGCCGGCGCCAGTCCGCCCTTGGTGCTGTTCTCCGAGATGACGGGCCGCGGGGTCCAGATGTCCATCGTGACCTCGACCGAGAGCCGTGCGGGCCAGCGCACCGTCTATCTGCCGCCCGAGGACGGCATGGCGCACCGCTCCTATCTCTCACCCGATCGCAAGTGGGTCGTCGTGATCGAGATGGACGCCCGCTCGTGGCTCTCCTGTCGATTGGTCCCCTTCGATGGCAGTTCCGCCGGAACCTCCGTCGGGCCGGCACCGGCGCAATGCACGGATGCCGCCTGGTCACCCGACGGGAGGTGGATGTATTTCTCGGCCAGCACGGGGAGCGGTGTCCACACGTGGCGGCAGCGTTTCCCAGACGGGACGCCCGAGCAGGTCACCTTCGGTGTCACCGACGAAGAAGGGATTCACGTCGCGCCCGACGGCCGCTCGTTCGTCACCTCGATCGGCACCAGCCAGAGCACCGTGTGGGTCCACGATTCGCGTGGTGATCGGCAGATGACGTCCGAAGGGTTCGCCTTCCTCCCATCCATCTCTCCGGATGGCAACAGCCTGTATTACCTGGTACGTGCCGGTGGCGTGAGGAACTGGGTGTCGGGCGGCCTCTGGGTCGCGGATCTGACCTCCGGGCAGCGCCGGCGACTGCTGCCCGATCTGCTGATGCAGCACTACAGCATCTCGGCGGACGGCCAGCGCGTGGTGTTCGTCGCCGT
>JANOIR010000558.1:0-3060 GCA_031407765.1 Vicinamibacteraceae bacterium | reverse complement strand
AGAACATCACCATCAGATCGGCGGTGTCGAGCGCTTCGAGGCCCTCGATGTGGTCCTTGGTCTGTGGGATTGGGCGCGCAGAGGCCACAGACGTCCGCAGCCCGTGCCGCTGCTCGAGGATCGCCGCGATCATCGGCATCGAGATCTCGGATCGGTACTCGTCGTCGCCGGTGACGAACACGACGTGCGGCGGGCGCGGCGGCGTTGGCGGCGCCTGGGCGCCGAGGCAGGCGCCGGCGACCACCACGACGAGGGCGAAGAGTGGGACGCGTCGGATCATGGTTGGGACACCTGGCTGGCGGCGGCCCGCACCTCGATGATGCCGTTCATCGTGCGCCAGTGGGCCGGGAACGTGCAGATGAAGGGGTAGTTGCCCGGCTTCGTGGGCGCCGTGAAGCGCGCCTGCAGCGTTTCGCCGGGGTTGAGCAGCCGGATCGAGAACAGCACCTCGGGCGTGGCCGGGACGAAGTTCTTGGCGAAGGCGTCCGGCAGCGCGACCATCTTGTCGGCGGCGAGACCGACGGTCTCGAGCGCGCCCTCCTTGCCGACGACCAGGTTGTGCGGCATCTCGTCCTTGTTCACCAGTTCGATGACCACGGTCTCGCCGGCGGCGACCGTGAACCGCGACAGGTCGAACTTCATCTGCGCGGCGACGGCCTCGATGCGGATGACGCGCACGAGCAGCCCTTCGAGCTCTGCCGTCATCGCCTGCCGCTCGGCCCCCTCGGGCAGGCGCGCGATCAGCTCGCGCCCGAAGGCGAACGACTCGGCGACGGCCGGGCCGATGCGCTGGGCCGCCGGGATCGCCGTCAGGTCCCGCAGCACCTCACGGGCCACCTTCGGGACCTGCGCCGCGGGCCACGCCGCGGCTGGCATGCGGCGGATCGCGGCCAACGCGGCCTCGCGGAGTCCCGGCTTCGTGACCAGCGTTGCCAGCAGCGGCACCGTCTCGGCCTGGTGTCCGCGGATGCCGGGCAGGACGGCGATGGCGGCGGCCTGCAGCGGGATCGTCAGGTCGCCGCCGACGTCGACCGGATACATGGGCGCCTGGAGCCGCAGGCCGTCCTGGACGAAGGCCGGCTTGCGGTTGGCGTCCAGGATGCTGAGATGAATCCCATTCCGCGTATCGGCCGACGCGGCCCACAGGGCGATGGTGTCGATCGGCCGCTCGGCGCCGAGATCGAGCTCCCACCACGGATCCTGTTCGGCGCTCGTGAACTGGGTCGTGCCCTTGAGCGGATCGGTGCCGGGCGGCAGGTTCGGCTCGAGGCCGCCGTCGATCGCGCGCGGCGCGTGCCCGCCCGTGGCGCCGCCCGCGAGCGTGCTCGACTGCGTCGCGGTGCCCTTCATCGCGACGTTCTCTCCGCCGCTGAAGACCTGGACCTCGGTCACGCTCAACACCGTCGCCCGCCCCGGGCGCACGAGCCGCACGTAGCGTCCGGTCACCGGTGGCTGCGGCGGGGCCAGCGCCGCCCCGGTAGCGGCGGCGTCGCGGAGCCACGGCAGGACCGCGGCACGCAGACTGTCGACCGCGGGCCCCTCGGGCGCGGCGGCCGCAGCCCGCAGGAGATCCGTCCGCAGCCGCGCCGACTCGCCGGTCAGCCGCCAGACGGCGTCGGCAGAGCCGTCGAGCCGCAGCAGCGCGAGGAGCGCGCCCTGCCGCACCGTGTCGAGCGCGCCGGTCCGGGCCAGGTTCTCCAGTGCCGGTCGTTGGGCGGCGAGATCCGCCGCGGGCATGTCGGCCAGCAGCCGCAGCAGGTCGCCGGTTGCCGCCCCGGCGCCTGGCGTCGCGGCCACGCGATTCACCGCTGCGAGCAGCGCCGTTCCCAGCGACGTGCCGGTGCGCGTCGCCAGCGCGTTGAGCGCGTCGCGCCGGAGCGCCGCTTCGATCCCGGGCCGCGACAGCAGGGCCTCGTAGACCGGATCGCTGCGCTTCACCGATGCCAGCTCGCCGGGATCGAGGCGGTCGAGCACGAAGGCGAGCCCGGCCGGGTTGCCCTCGGCGAACGGAGCGCCGCTCGTCAGCACCGGCTTCCACTTCGGCTCGAGCGTCGTCATCGTCGAGTCGAGGACGTATTGCAGGTAATAGTCCATCGGCTTGGCGAGGACGCCCAGGGCCGCTTCCGCCGCCGCGGCCGTCGGTACGAAGCTGAGCGCGCGCACCGCCTCCAGCCGCACGCGCGGGGCGTCGTCGCGGACCATCGGTGCCAACAGCCCCATCGCGCCATCGACGCGGTCGAACCAGTGCTGCAGCACGCGGACGGCGGCGGCGCGGGCGCGGAACTCCTTGGCCGCGAGCAGCCGCTTCAGCAGCGGCGCGTTCACGGTGTCGTGGTGCTCGTGCACCCACAGTGCTTCGAGCAGGTGATGCTCGTGCTCGGCATCCGCCGGGTCGAGGCCGTCGATCCAGCGCTGGACGGCCGGCAGCACCTCCGCCGTCGGGCGGTCGCGCAGCGCCAATCTCGCCTGGTAGCGCGTCCGATCCTCGTAGGCCTTCAGCAGATCGAGCTGCTGGGCGATCGTCGCGCCGTGGATCACCGGCCGGGTATTCAGCGGCCGGCCCTTGGCGGTGATGCGCCAGACCCGGCCGTGCGTCTTGTCGCGCCGCGGGTCACGCAGCGAGTACTGCATGTGGCCGACCAGCGGGTTGAACCAGTCGACGACGTAGAGGGCGCCGTCCGGACCGAACTGCATGGCCACCGGCCGGAAGTTCGCGTCGGTCGACTGCAGCAGCGGCTCGACCTCGACGGCGACGAAGCCGGAGCCTTCCTCGACGGTGCGGTACTGCTTGATGCCCTGGAAGCCGATCGTGTTGTTGAACACGAAGTTGCCCTGCGCCGACTCGGGGAAATGGCGGCTGCGGACGAACTCGCTGCCCGCCGTCGGACGGACCTGGGTCAGCGTCCACACGCGCATCGGCTTCTGCTTGTTCGGGTAGTCGACGTGGCCGGAGAACGCGGTGCCCCAGTAGTTGTTGCCGTTCGAGGCGTCGCTGATGAAGTTCTGGCCCCAGCGATCGATGACGTGGCCCCAGGGGTTGGCGAAGGGATAGGTGACGAA
>JANOIR010000524.1:0-11095 GCA_031407765.1 Vicinamibacteraceae bacterium | reverse complement strand
TCCGCTCCGAAGGGCGGCATCGTAGGCGTCTTCGAGGTGGGCCGCCAGCTCGGCGCTTATCTCGCGGCGGCGGCGTTCGTCGACGCGTACGGACGCGAGGTGGCGATGCACGAGCGCAGACCAATCACGCACGGCGGAGCCTTCCAATGCGGCTGAGTGCCTGGAAGAACGCGTCCCACTCGCGGCGGGTCGCGCCGAGTTGCTTGAGGCCCTTTGCCGTCAGTCCGTAGCAGCGACGACGGACGCCCGCGGGCGTGGTCTCCCACGTGGCCTTCGTCCAGCCCCGCTTCTCCATGCGGTAGAGCAGGGGATACAACGAGGCGAGCGTGAACCGCAGGGCGCCGTCGCTTTCCTGTTCGATACGGCGGGCAATCTCGTAGCCGTGGAGCGGCTGCTGTTCAAGGACCGCCAATACCGCCAGCTCCGCACTGCCTCGCTTGATCGAAGGGTTCATCGTTACCATCGCGACCCTATGTATAGCATACCTATATACAAGCGAGTCAAGATCCCATTGCTCACAAATGCGGCGGCCTGCACGCTCGATGTGGCTGCGCATTGCCGAGCCGTGCTGTTGAGGGAAGAACACTCCCCCGGAGCGGGGTGTGGGCCTGTAAGGTTCGGTCAGTTGAATGGCTTCCGCCGAGGTTTCGGCCTGTTCGTCCCCCCCCAAGCGTGCGCGTTCACGGTCTCGCCGTCACCGATCGAGGCGAGACCAGCGCCGGATTGGCCATCGTCGCGAAGAAGTCCGCGAGGATGGCATCACGGTCGAAGTGCGTCCAGAGGGTGATGCGGCGCGAATTGTTCGTGCTCGGCGCGTAGTGCTCGCCGACGAGCCCAGGTGCGGGGATCTCTTCACGGCGCGCCCAGGCCGGGTTCTTGAGGATGGCGGCGGCCGCCATGTCGAACAGTGCGCGGGACGGCGGGGTGCCGTCGAGCGTGATGTGCTCGAAGAGGTTCACCGAGTAGTCGCCGAACGTCGTGAAGGTTCCGCCATGACGGCCGGTGACCGGCGACGCGGCGCGCGGACCTTTGCCGGGCATCCGCTTGCCGATCTCGTCACGCGTCACGCGCACCGCATCGGTGCCGGTACCCTTTCCATAGCGGACGGTGGCGATCTCGAAGGGCACGTCCACCGATAACACGTAGCGCACGGCGTCGAGGTCGTTCTCCTGGTTGTACTCGCCCTTGTCCGGGTAGTTCGAGCCCAGCCACACGATCCGGACCTTCGAGGCGATGCTCGGGTCCTTCACCAACGCCAGTGCGATGTTGGTCAGCTTGCCGATTGGCAGCAACACCAGCCTCGATTCCGCGCCCGCGTGCGCCCGCTCGATGATGAAGTTCACGGCATCGGCGCCGTCGAAGGACGATTCGTCCAGGTGCGGACGGATCTGCGTGAACGAGCCGTTGGCGCCCGCCTTCAATGGCACCCTGTCCTGCAGCGTGCACAGCGTGAGGACGCGCCGCGCTTCGGCGACCTGCTGGCTGATGTCGCCGCCGCCCCGCGTCGTGTTGACGGTGATGCCTTCGACGTCGAAGGACCGTCCGCTGAACAAAACATAGGCGAGCGCGTGCTGGTCGTCGAGCTCGTTGTTGGCGTCCGTATCGACGAGCACGCGAAGTTTCGGCGCGTCGTCGCCGCCCGGTGGCAGGTTGACCGGAGCCGGCGAGGTGGACGCCGGCGGGGACGTCGACTCGGCGGGATGCCGCGAACAGCCGACGGCGAGGATCGAAACCGTCACGAGCGCGATCGTTGTCCGGAATGTCAGCACGGTATCGCCTCCCAGGGCTCGCGCCCCTGCGATTGAGAAGCACCATCCTGCCGGCATAGCATGGCGGCGTCAACGCATTACCGGTTCTTGCCCACGGGAGGACGAGTGCGCACCAGGCTACTCATCGTTGCGATCGCGCTGACGGTTCAGGGACTTGCGGCGCAGACCGCACCCATCCTGATCGACCATCACAGACCCATCAGGCTTCGCGATGGCGTGACGGTCTTCGCCGACGTCTACCGGCCGTCGGCCGAGGGCAAGTACCCGACGATCGTCGTCCGGACGCCGTATGGCGTGCAGCGGGAGGGCAGCGGTATTCACGACCGCCTCATCACGCTGGCTCGCAGCGGCTACGCCGTCGTCAACACCGATGTGCGCGGGCGCTACGAGAGCGAGGGCGCCTGGGATCCGTTCCGCCTGGAAGGCAAGGACGGCTACGACGTCGTCGAGTGGGCAGCCAAACAGCCGTGGTCGACCGGCAAGGTCGCGACGCAGGGCGGCAGCTACCTCGGACACGTGCAGTGGGCGATGCTCGGCGAACAGCCACCCAGTCTGGTGGCGGCGTTTCCGGCCGTCGCCTCGACCAACCTCTACGCCAACTGGATCACCCATGGCGGCGCCTTCCGGCTGGCGTTCAACTTCGGCTGGGGGGTGGTGCGGATGCCGTTCCGCATCATGCAGCCGCAGCTCTTCTTCACCGGTCCCGATGCCGCGCCGGAGTTGCGCTACGAGCAGATCCTCAAGCACCTGCCGCTCGAGACGATGGACGAGCGGGCCCTCAACCATCCGGTGCGACACTGGCGCGACTGGCTGACGCACGAAAGCTACGACGACTACTGGAAGTCGGTCAGCGACGAGGAGCGCTTCGCGCGGGTGCAGGTACCGGTGATGACCCAGGGCGGCTGGTTCGACGTGTTCCTGGCCGGCACGATCAATGGCTACGTCGGCGCGCGCAACAAGGGCGCCAACGATCGCGTCAAGCGACTGTCGCGGATGGTCGTCGGTCCCTGGGGGCACGGTCCGTCACGCAAATACGGCGACCTCGACTTCGGCCCAGACGCCGATCGGACGCTGTTGCAGTACGAGCAGCGGTGGAACGACTACCACCTCAAAGGCATCGACAACGGCCTTGCCGGCGAGGCGCCCGTGCAGATCTTTTACATGGGGATCAACCGATGGCGCGGCGAGGCGGAGTGGCCGATTGCCGACACCCGCTACGCGCCGTGGTACCTGCATCCGGGGGGAAGGCTGGCGGCGACGGCACCCTCAGGTGAGGGCGGCACGTCGTATCGCTACGATCCGAACGATCCCGTGCCCACGACGGGCGGCAACAACTGCTGCGGCGCGCCGACGATTGCCGGCCCCGTCGAGCAGGCGCCGCTCGACGCGCGGGCCGACATCGTCCGTTTCGCCAGCGATCCGCTCACGGCACCGCTGACCATCGCCGGGCCGGTGAAGATGGACCTGCACGCGACGACCGACGGGCGAGACACGGACTGGATGATCAAGTTGATCGATGTCCACCCGGACGGCAAGGCCTATCCGATGGCTGAAGGGATCCTGCGGGCGCGGTTCCGGGACGGGCTCGACAAACCCGCGCCGCTCACCCCGGGACAGGCGTACCGCTACACGATCGACATGGTCGGCACCGCACTCGTCTTCCAGCCGGGACACCGGATCCGCGTCGACGTCACCTCGAGCAACTTTCCGCAGTTCGACCGAAACCTGAACACCGGGGACCCGCTCGGCAAGGGAACGCAGCCGCGGGTCGCGCAGCAGACGATTCACCATTCGGCGAGCAAGCCGAGCGCCATCATCCTGCCGGTGGTGAAGGGGTTCTGACTTACCAATACAGCTTGAGCCCGAGCTGCAGCTGGCGCGGCGCGTTGAGCTGGCTCGTGACCAGGCCGAAGCTGGTGCTGCTGAAGTCGGTGTTCGGCGCGTTCCACACGATCCGGTTGAACAGGTTGAAGGCTTCGACGCGGACGTCCAGCCGCATCTGGCCGGTGAGGCCGACCGACTTGCCGATGCTGATGTTCTCGGTGAGGTTCCAGGGCCGGCGCACGTCGGCGTTGCGTCGCGGCGCGTTGCCGAGCTCGCCGACGGGTTGCACGAACGCGGCGCGATTCAGGTATCGATCGACGAGCGGGTCGAACTCCTCGCCGGCGATCGGCGCGCGCCAGTCCTCGCCGGTGAGGTTCGGGCGGTTGGTGCGGTTGAAGATGTTGAGCGGCGCGTTGGTCGTCACGCCGAGCGGGAAGCCGCTGCTGTAGGACTGGATGAGGGCCACCCGCCAGCCGCCAAGGATCCGGCTGGCGACCCCGCGCTGCAGCCACCGCCGTCCCTCGCCGAAGGGGAGCTCGTAGACTGTGTTCAGCTTGATGCTGTGGGTCTGGTCGAAGGCCCCTATCGACCATTCCAGCTCCGGGCGTGCCGCGTCCATCGCGCCGCCGCTGCCGCTGAAGCTGTCGGCGTCGGTCATCACCTTGGAGTACGTGTAGCTGCCCTGCAGCAGGAGGCTGCCGGTGCGCTGGTTCACCTTGACGATGCCGGCGTGGTAGTGCGATGTGCCGGTCTTGTCGCCGCCGCCGCTCTGCACGTTGACGAACTGGTATTGCGGGTAGGGCCGCAGCGCCTGCGCGACCGTGCGCGAGGTCTGCACCGCGGGGTTGGTGAAGTTCGCATACGGCGGCGCGATGCCGGCGCTCACCGCCGCGGCCGACGTGATGTTGGCGTTCAGCAGATCACGCGCGCCGATCGAACCGTAGCGTGCCACCAGATCGTTCACGACCGACATGGGCACTTGGTTGGGATTGATCAGGCCGGCCTGCAGGTGGGAGCCGTAGACCCCGTTGTAGTCGACTTCGACCGTGAGGCCCCGTCGCAGCTCGCGCTGCATCGACAGCGTCCAGCTGTCGTAGACCGCCGGGCGGGAGGCCTCCTGGCCGAGGAACCAGTCCACGTCGTTGTTGTTCGAGAAGGCCGGATCGAGCCGGGGCGGGAGCGGATACGCTGGCAGCCCCTGATCGAGGTGGAACGCCGGGGTGATCCCCGAGTCCGCCGTCGAGAAGACGTACTGGCCGATGAAGCCGGCGAAGTGGCTGCTGCTCTGCGTGACCGTGACCCGCCCGAAGGACCGACCGACGCCGCCGCGGAACGTCGTCTGGGGGTCGGCGCTGTAGGCAAAGCTGACGCGCGGCCCCCAGGCGCCGTAGTAGCCAGGCACCAGGGTGCGGCTGCCGGTACGGCCCTGGCCCTCGCCGGCGAAGATGAGTGCGCCCGGGTACCCGTTGACGGCGGGGTTGGGCACGGTCGGCGAGAAATCGGAGTACTGATCGCCCCCGGCGACGGGTGGCTCGGTGAACTCGTAGCGGACGCCGTAGTTGAGTACGAGTTTCGGGCTCAGCCGCCAATCGTCCTGGAGGTAGAACGAGGAGTACGAGTAGACCTGCTGGAGGTAGCGGACCGTCTCGGTCCGGCCGCTGTCGGCGACGCCGAGCAGGAACGACGCGAACGAACTGCCGCCGCCGGCCGCCAGCGTCGCCGCTGCCGGCACCGAGGTGCCCCGGAAGGAGAACCCGGCGCGTCCGCCGATGTCCTGCTGGCCGAAGCCGTTGGCCTGCTGGCGATCGAAGGTGAACCCCATCTTGAAGAGGTGCGAGCGCGCGCTCAGGGTGAAGTCGTTCTTCACCGCGAGCCGCGGCTGCTCGGTCCCGTTGTTCGACGGGCCACCCCACTGCGACAGCTCGGTGAAGGTGATGTTGCCGAGGTTGTCGTTGCAGTCGACCGCGTTGGGGATGCAGACCCGTTCCTGCCAGTCCTGGCCGACGTTCGGCGAGAACGCGTCTTTGTCGAACGTGTTGATGCCGAACGAGAAGTGGTTCACCATCCGCGGCCCAATCCAGTCCCAGCTCGCCCGGTGGAGATCACCGTTGAAGCTCGTGGTCTGGAAGGTGTTGAACGGGAGGGGCAGACCGGCCGGTCCGGTGTCGCCGGGCTGCACCCGGTTCGTCGTGCGGTTGAACAGGTACGACAGCCGGTGCCGGTCGCTCAGTGAGTGATCGAGCTTGACGCTGAACTTGTTGGTCTCTTCGACGGTCGTGCCGCCCGGCGAGAGGAAGTTGTTGTTGACGTAGCCCAGCGTGCCGGGAACGATGCCTTCGCGGTTCGGCACGACCAGGCCCCGGGCGAGGGCGAGGTACTGCCGGGCGACGGTGCTGAACCGGCTGGCCGGAATGATGTTGCCGGGGAAGGGATCGCGGATGAAGCCGGTCCCGTTGGGGTTGGGCCGCGTCGTCGCCGGATCGTAGACGACGATCCGGCGTCCGTTGGCGTCGACCCAGTTGGAGAAGTCGCCGTCGTACATCTCCGGCGTCGGCACGCTCAGCGTCTGCGAATTCGAAGCCTGCCGGTTCTTGAAGCCTTCGTAGGCGGAAAAGAAGAACGTCCGGTTGGTCCCGTTGTAGCCGGGGAGGCGGACCGGCCCGCCCAGCGACCCGCCGAAGTTATGCTGGCGGTAGACTCCCTTCCGCTGCTCGAAGAAGCCTTTCTCGTCGAGCGCGTCGTTACGCAGGAAGTCGTAGAGCGAGCCGCGGAACTGGTTGGTGCCCGACTTCGAGGCGAACGTGATGGCCCCGCCGCCGGCTTGGCCGAACTCCGGCTTGAAGCCGTTGGTCTCGACCGAGAACTCGGTGATGGCTTCGACCGAGGGGGTCAGGAAGGCCGTCTCGACCACTTCGGCGTTGCGGTTCGTGTTCACCGAGATGCCGTCGAGGGTCGCGCCGAACGCCCCGCCCTGTCCGCCGCCGAGGACGACGTTGCCGCCGCTGCCCTTGGCTTCGGCGATCACCTGCACGAGGTCGAACACGCTGCGCATCGCCCCGCCCACCACCAGCGGCAGCTTGTCGATCTGCTCGTTGGAGACGTTGGTGGTGATCTTGGCGTCCTCGGTCTGGACCGCCGTGTTGATCGCGACGACGCTGACCGACTCGGTGAGCGCGCCTGGGGTGAGCGTCACGTCGATGCGGGCGGTGGCGCCCGCGGCGACGCGGATGCCCTCGACCCGCGCCGACTGGAACCCCACGATCGCGGCCTCGATGCGGTAGACGCCGGGCGGCAGGCTGGCGACGTTGTAGGAGCCGGAGTCCGCGGAGAACACGGTGGTGGTCGCGTTGGTGTCGGTGTTGACCACTTTCACCGCCACACCGGGCAGCACGGCCCGCGTCGAGTCCTGGACGACGCCGGTGATGCTCCCGCGCTCCGACTGCGCCGACGCGGCCGCGGTGGCGGCGAGGACCAGGATCACACCGAACAGCACCCGCGCACACTGGATGACCATGTGGTCCTCCGCAGGAAGGCATCTGAAGGCGCCCCGCCACCGGACCGGTGGCTGGCGTAACTAATCGATTATTTCGAGAACCGGCGCGATTCTACTTGGATCGCCGCCGCAAGTCACCCGCGGAGGATGGCGACGATCAGGAGAAGGCCCGGCTACTGGTCGTAGCCGGACAGCGGCCGGATCCAGACGTTGCGGAAGTGGACCGGGTTGCCGTGGTCCTGCAGCTCGATCGGCCCTTTGGCGCTCTGGGGCGTGTACTCGCCGACGAGCTTGTGCGCCGTCGGCCCGAGGTACGCGGTGGCATTGTGCACAACGACGCCGTTGTGCAAGACGGTCACGACGGCCGGCTTCGCGAGCTTCCCGTCCGTGAAGCGCGGCGCCGTGAAGACGATGTCGTACGCCTGCCACTCGCCGGGCGCCCGCGACGCGTTCACGAGCGGCGGGAACTGGCCGTACATCGCCGCCGCCTGGCCGTCGGGATACGTGCGGCTCTGGAAGCTGTCGAGAACCTGCACCTCGAACCGGCCGAGCAGGAACACGCCGCTGTTGCCGCGTCCCTGTCCGTCGCCCTTGACCACCTTCGGCGTCGCGAACTCCACGTGGAGCTGGAAATCGGAGAACTCGTCGCGCGTCTGCAGGTACTCCTTGCCCGACTCGAGGACCCCGTTCTCCATCTTCCAGGTCGGCGCGCCGCCGCTCTTCATGCGCCACTTCGACAGGTCAGCGCCGGCGCCGATGAGCACGATCGCGTCCGCCGGCGGCTGGCCGGCCCGCTCGGGCGTGCTGGCCGTCCCCGGCGCCACTACGCGCGGCACCGGACGGGTGCTGTCGTGGACGCGCCACTTGCCGTCAGGATGACGGGGCGTGTCCGTATAGCCGACGACCGATGGCGGCGGGGCCGGGGGCGCGGCTTGGGCGGGCGGCGCCTGGGGAGTGCCGGCGACGTCTACGGCCAGCGCGGCGCACACCACGCCGAGCGCGACGAACGGAACGACGAAGGATTTGACAGGGCTCACACGACCTCCAGAGGACGCAATGTTCCGACAGGTGTCGCCCGGACGCAAGGACCTGCCCCTGCCCGTCGCCGGCCGCCGGCGCGTCAGCGATAGAGGCCCACGAGAATCGCCGGATCCGTGACGACGAACGCGGCGGGGACGGGAAAGCCGGCGCGGGCGAGGATGCCAAGGTTGGTACCCTTCCCACCCGCAACGTCGAGCGCGAGCGTGGCATCGACGAGTGGGAATGGATCATTGTCCGAGCGGCGCGCCCAATTTGGGGCGCCGGCGCAACGCGTCTTGCATGGCCTTGTTGCCCGTCGCCTCGCGGTTGGTGTTATAGGGTTCCTTGCGCGGATCGACGCCGCTGTCGATCAGCAGGTTCACTACGTCAACCCTCCCTGCACTGATCGCCCCGCGCATGGCCGTGTGGCCGCTCTTGTCGACGCCGTTCAGTGGCACGCCAGCGGCGATGAGCGCACGTAAGATCCCGATCGGGCACGTCGGCGCCCCGGCGATGAGCGCGGTCTTCCCGATTTCGTCCACACCCGTTGGATCCGCCTTGGCGGCGATCAGCTGGTCGGCCAGCGATTGCAGCAGTTCCGGTTTCCCGCCGCGGCACCGTTCCGCGAGCTCGAGCAGTGGCGTCGACTTCGTGTCGCTGAGTCCACGGACGTCCGCACCGGCCTGCAGCGCCAGCGCGAGGCGTTGCGGCTGCTGGCGGCGAATGCCATCCCAGAAATGTTCTTGAACGCTGGTGTCGGTGCCAGGGCGGGACAGGAGCTTGGCCGCCTCGGCTTTGCTGCGAGGAGGGTAAGGCCCCGCAGACTCCCACTCGATGGTGGCCGATGGACTCGGCGGCGCAGCCGATGGGGGTGCCGCCGCAGGCGGCCTGACAGGGCCCCCGAGGAGGGCATCAAGGTTCGGCAAATATTGGAATGCCTGGATGAGCGCCGCGCGCCACCGTTCCACGTCGAATCCCGCTTCACGGACTAGCCGAGTCGCTTCGTCGCGTGTTTCATCGGCGGCCATCGCGTGGTGCATCAGCGTGTACCCTCGACCATCGACTGACGATAGATTGGGACGCTTCGCCAGCATCGCCTTGAGCACGGCGGGGCATTTCACCGACTCCATCAGCGGTGTTTCCTTGTTGCCGTCAGGGGCTTTCAGCGTCGGATCCGCGCCGGCCGCGATCAGCACCGCCGTGGTCGCTGCCGACATCGGGTTGGCGACGCACGATCGGGTCACCAATGTCAGCGGCGATAGCTCGTCTCCCCCGGGGCCATTCAGGGGGAGGCCCAACGCCACATACGCTCGCATGACGTCAGCGCTGGAGGGATCGGCCCCCATCAGGAACGCCAGCATCGAGCCCGCGTTTGCGGTGATGCCCTTGGACTTGAGCCACGCCTGTGCCTCATTGGCGGAGCGAAACTGACGTCCTGGTGCAGCTTGTGCGACAGACGTCCCAACGCCAACCAGGACTGACAGCAGGGCCGACAGCGAGGTCACAAGTGGCTTGGGCATGGCCCGAGTCTACAGCTCCTGGAGCGAAGGGCGGGAGCTGCTCGGGTGAGACAGGTCTACGGCGATCCAACGGCCAGCATTCGGCGCTACCCTGCCGGGGCAAGGCCAAACATGATTTCGGCGAGAGTGTTGATCGTCGTCGTGGCGGCTCGGTCGCGGCGGCCCCGGCGGCCAGTCCACTACTAGGAAGGGTGTGCGCCGTGGAAGACCGTGGTGTCGGTAGGGTAATCGCGGAGCGCGAGTTGGTCGTCACTGATCAACCGACGCTGGACGTGTCCGTCGTGATCGGCGAGCCAGTCAAAGACGAGAAGACCGGGGACTTCATGTGTCGATTTCAGGTCAAAGGCATTTGTCCTGTCAGGCACGCGATTGGAATCGACAGCTTCCAGGCTCTTCAGGAGGCGATGTACATATTAGCTTCCGAACTTGACGTCGCACTCAGGCGGCAACCAAACCTAAGGTGGCCCTACGCAGAATCCGACGACGCGGGCCTGCGGCGTGGCGACTTCGGACTGCGGCGCATGGAATCGCGTGGTTAGGCGTGGGTTCTCCAAGGCCGCCGGGCGACTACTCGAGCTGATCGCGTTCGGTGCGAAGCGTCTCGATCTGCCGCACGAGAGGCTGGCCGGTCGCTCTTCGGATGAGCCGGCGGCCGCCCTGTGGACTGCTATCGACAGCGACATACTAGTCCGCGACTTCCACAGCGTGACCGAACAGTGCTACGGCCCGGAGCGCCGAAGCACGACCTATCACGTTCGAATGCGGCGAGATCGTGCTCCCGTCAGACGTCAGGCGTTGCCGGATCGTCATCCGTCTCTCGCCCTGCTAGCGTGCGGTGGACTGCGATAGCCTAACAGCCACGCGTCCATGAGCACCGAACACGTTTTGCGCTTCGCCGGGACGATGGAGGGGTTCGACGTCGCCGTCGGGGCGCTGCGCGCCCTCCTCGATGGGCGCGCGCTGCATCCTCGCCACCGCCACGACGTCGAGCTCGTCTTCGACGAGATCGCGACCAATATCGTCAACCACGGGCGGCCGCCCGGCGTCGTCGAGGCGACCATCCGCTTCGCCGACGAGACCACTCTCATTGTCGAGGATGACGGCGTGGCGTTCGACCCGCGCAGCTACCCCGCGCCGCCGGCGGCGACGCGGCGCTCGGATCTGCGCATAGGCGGCCTCGGCCTCGTGATCGTCCGGGACCTCTGCACGCGGGTGGACTACGTTCGGACGGCCTCGCATCGCAATCGGCTGACCTTGAACATTGCCGTCGTGGACCGCGACGTCGATCCCACCGCGGAAATCCCCGCCAGCTCGTAGGCCCAGACCGCTTCGACGCGCTCCGCTGGAGTCGCTAGTCCCCTGGAACCGTGATGACTGGGACAAGTCCCGGAGCGCGGCGCCCGGATCGCCAGGCGCGAGGAGCGAGCATATCGGCCATATGTGAGCGACGAGCAACGCCGCGAGGCGGG
>JANOIR010000503.1:0-3388 GCA_031407765.1 Vicinamibacteraceae bacterium | reverse complement strand
TCCGGATCTGGCGCGAGTCCCAGTTCCTCCCGGTGATGCAGGACGGCCGCGGCTTCGGGCCGAGCACGAAGGAGGGCGCGCACGGCACCGTCCATCGCGTCAATCGCGCGACCAACACGTTCAGCATCCAGGCCGGCGCGTTGCTCAACGCCTACGACCACGCCTTCAACCTGGCGGGGGAGATGTTCACGTTCGACTCCGACATGGAGTGGGACATCAACATGCCGTGGTACCGCGACGTGCGGACGGTCCACATGATTCCGGGCGGCGACAATGGCTATCGCAACGGTTCGGGCAAGTTCCCGCCGTCCTACCAGGATGCGTTGCCGCCGGTGCGGGACCTCGGCCGTGGGTCGCCGGTCGGGGTCGAGTTCTACCAGGCGCGCGCCTACCCGACGGCGATGCGCGACGCGCTGCTCGAGGCCGACTGGTCGCGCGGCCGCTTGCTCTACACGCCACTGACGCGCAAGGGAGCGAGCTACGTCGCCGGCGGTGCCCGAACGGAGCTGGTGCACGGCGAGCCGCTCAACATCACCGACGTCGAGGTCGGCCCGGACGGCCTCGTCTATTTCACGACCGGCGGACGCACCACCGAGGGGGGCGTCTTCCGCGTCACCTACTCGGGCCAGAAGCCGGCGACCGCCAAGCTGACGCCGCTGCTCGCGGCCGTGCGGCAGCCGCAGCCGCTTTCGAGCTGGGGCCATGCCGCCGTCGCCCGCGCCAAGGCCGATCTCGGCGACGGGTGGGCGCGTGGGCTGGAGAAGCTGGCCCGCGATCGCGCGGCGCGCGGCGAGGATCGCGCTCAGGCGGTCTACCTGCTGCAACGGCACGGCCCGGCGCCGCCGGTGACGCTGCTCACCGATCTGATGCGCGAAGCCGACGCCGACGTGCGCGCCGCTGCCGTCTTCGCCGCCGGCGTCCAGGGATCGAAGGCCGCGGCCGTCGCCGCCGCCGGGCTGAAGGACATGAGCCCGCTCGTGCAGCGGCGCGCCGCCGAGGCGCTGGTGCGGATGGGGCAGTCTCCGGCGGCCGAGAGCCTGGCCCCGGTCGCCGACGTCTACGCCCTGCTCGGCTCGCCCGATCGCTTCGTCCGCTTCGCCGGTCGTCTCGCCTTGCAGCGCACGGCGCGACCGGCGTGGCGCGACCGTGTCCTCCTCGACACGCACCTGGTGCGCGGTGTCGAGGCGATGGTCGCCTACATCTTCACCGCGCCCGATCGCGCCGATCTGCTGTCGCTCGTCGATCGCCAGATCGCGCTGATGGGCCGCTCGGACCTGACTGTGGACGGGCAGCTGCGGCTGCTGCGGGCGTTCCAGCTCGCGGCGATCGAGGCGGCCAGGCTCACCCAGCCGGCGCCGCCGGCGAACGTGCGACGCGACGGCCAGGTCGGCTTCCAGCCGCAGACGATCACCGCTGGTGACATCGACCCGGCGCGTCTCCAGCAGGTGCACCAGACGCTGATCGGGCGCTTTCCGTCGACCGACGAGCGGCTGACGCGCGAGCTCGCCAGCGTGCTGGCGTTCTGCGGCCAGCCCCAGGCGTCGACGAAGATCCTCACGGCGTTTCCCAAGGGCGACACCAACCCGGCGCTGCAGATCCATCTCCTCCTGGCGCTGCGCGGCGCGACCAGCGGCTGGACGGCGGCGCAGAAGGCGTCGCTGATGGATGTCTACGCGCGCGCGGCGCAGTGGCGCGGCGGCGCCAGCTTCCCGGGCTTCATCAACCTGCTGTTCGAGTCGACGATCGCCGGCTTCTCGGCCGACGAGAAGCAGATGGCCTATGGCAGGGTGCCGCAGTTCGCGCCGCTCACGGAAGCCGAGCTCGCCGCGGCGACCGCCAACTCGGCCCGGTCGACGCGCGGCGTGGGCAATCCCGCCACCGCGCGGAGCCGCGGCATCCGGGCCATCAGCCGCGAGGAAACGCTCGACGAGCAGATCTTCACACCGCTGCGGACACCGGCGTCGCCGGCCAGGGGCCGGCCGCACTTCGAGCAGGCGTGCGCGCAGTGCCATCGATTCGGGTCCGTCGGGACCGACTTCGGGCCCGACCTGACGACGCTCGCCTCGCGCTTCAAGAAGCGCGACGTGGTCGAGGCGATCCTGTGGCCGTCGAAGGCGGTGTCGGATCAGTACCAGAGCGTCGAGGTCGCGACAACCGACAAGCAGACGCTGTTCGGCCTGGTGGCGCGCGAAGACGCCGACAAGATTGCCATCCAGATGACGCCGAGCGAGCGGCCGATCGAAATCGCCAAGGCGAAGATCGCCGCGCGCAAGCCGTCGCCGGTCTCGCTGATGCCCGAAGGCCTCGTCGACGATCTGAGCCAGAGCCAGCTCGCCGACTTGCTCGCGTTCCTGTTGAGCCCGCCGCCGCAATAGTTACCGCCGGCGCCGCGCGTCAGTCGACGCCGGGCCGGGCTGTCCGTGGAGGACTGATGATGCGATCCGCCTTCGTTCCTGTCGTGATGCTCGGCGCCTGTGCCCTCGCCAGTGGCGCCCTGCTGGCGCAAGGCCCCCGGAACATCCAGCCGCTCGCGCTCGAAGACCGGGCGGGGTTCGAGCCGATGTTCGACGGCACGTCACTGGCCGGGTGGGAGGGCGATACCGGTTTCTGGAAGGTGGAGGGCGGCCTGCTGGTCGGGGAGTCGACCGCGGCCAAGCCACTGCCGGCCAACACCTTCCTGATCTGGACCAAGTCGCAGCCGGCCGACTTCGAGCTGAAGCTGGACTTCCGCATCACCGCCGGCAACACCGGCGTCCAATACCGGAGCGAGCGCGCGCCGGACATCGGGCCGTTCGTGCTCAAGGGTTACCAGGCCGACATCGACTTCGCCAACCAGTGGACGGGCCAGCTCTACGAGGAGCGCGGCCGCGCGTTCCTCGCGTTGCCCGGCCAGGCCAGCTTCATCGGCGACGACAAGCCTCGGCTGTTCGGCAGCGTGACGCCGGCCGACGCGCTCAAGGTCGCGATCAACGTCGGCGGGTGGAACACGATCCACATCCTCGCGCGCAACAACCTCGTGGTGCATGCGATCAACGGGAAGGTCAGCGCCGTGTTCCTCGACGGCGACAAGGCCAAGCGGCCCAGCAAGGGCTTCATCGGCTTGCAGCTGCACACCGGACCGCCGATGCGGGCCGAGTTCCGCAACCTAGCGATTCGGACGATTGACTGAGCTAGCGCCGCCCGTGTGCCGGCGCCGCGGCGCGCCCAGCGCCGCGTGACGAATGGCAAGGACGGAGTCCGGAGCCCTCGTCCGGTCGATGCGCGAATGCGCGTCGACAAATAGCAGCCGGCACGCCTGGTGGGCGGCCCGGGGGGGGGGGGGCGGGGGGGCGCCCCCCCCCCCCCACCGGCGGGGGCCGGGGGGGGGGGGGGGGGGCGCGCCCCCCCC
>JANOIR010000458.1:0-1531 GCA_031407765.1 Vicinamibacteraceae bacterium | reverse complement strand
CGACCGGAGCGATCGCCGGCGACGAAATTCTGCGCCGGGATGCCGAGCCCGGCGGCCGCGGCCAGCGCCTCGTCGACCGTGCGCGCGTTCTCGGGTGCCGTCATGTCGCGGGCGAGCAAGTCGGCGTCGTGCGCCACCCAGCGCTGCGCGAGCTCGCGGCCCTTGTGATCACGCCGCACAATCGGTCCCCACATCGTCCACCGCGCCGTGAATGGCTCGACAACGCCCTCGTCTATCGCGATCGGCTCGTCGGCGATCTCGATCGGCCGCGGCCCTTGCGGGGTGAGGTAGGAACCGGGATGGCGCGGGTCGGGATCGACGACGACGAGATCGCTCCAGTCGCCGCCGGTGTTGGTGAAGCCCCACGCGACGTGGCCGTTGCTGCCGACGACGAGGCTTGGCAGCCCGGGCAGCGTCAGCCCCGTCAGCGTCAGTGTCTGGCCGGGGGCCTGGGTATCGGGGATGACGATCGAGGCCCGATACCAGATGTTCGGCACGGTGATCGCGAGGTGCATGTCGTTGGCAACGAGCGCTGCGCCGCTGACTGTGTGCGTGCCGGCGACCGCCCAGTTGTTGCTGCCGAGCCCGGCGGCTTCTTCCGCCCTGAGCGAAATGGGCCACCCGATCGCAGTTTCTGCGTCCACCTCCGTCCCCATGCGTCGCGTGTCACCCGGCACGTCGACCTCCGTCCCCGTGCCGTGGGCGCCGCTTCGACTCGCGACCTCCGTCCCCGCCTCGCGGGTCGCGGCACGGACCCCGACCTCCGTCCCCAAAATCGCATCAGAACTTGCGATCTCCGCGTGGTTCTTGCGCAGGTCAAACACCTCGGGACCCGGCAGGTCTGGCCGTGGAAACCGCCCGCCGGTCACCGGGGCGTCCCACTCGGAGCCGCGCGCGGTCAGGAAGTCGTACATCGCCGGCGGCATCGCGTCGGCGAGCGTGCCAAACGTCGCCTCGAACGCCGGCTGCCGTCCCTGCAGGGTGTTGAACATGGCGAGCACCGTCAGGATGCTGTCCTCCGGCTGCCATGGTTCCGGCTGCGCACCGAGCACCATGTATTCAATCGGTGCGGCGCCGAGCGCGGCGATCCCGGCGTTCACGCCGTCCGCATACGCACTGAGAACGGCGCGGTAGGCCGGCGTGGCCTTCTCGATCGCCCTCCGGCTGATGTGCCGGAATCGGTGCACGCGGGCCGCGCGATCGACCTCCAGCGCGCGCGAGCCCACGAGCGCGCTCAGCTCGCCGGCTGGTTGACGCCGCTGCAGGTCCATTTGAAAGAAGCGGTCCTGCGCGTGGAGAAATCCGAGAGCGCGCGCAGCATCGCGCCGCGATTGCGCGGTGATGGTCGGCACGCCAAGCGCATCACGGTCCACCGTCACCGGCGACTCGAGGCCCAAAAGCGGCAGGGAGCCGTCGAGGGCCGGGAGACTTGCGTTCAGCCGGTGGCGCACGTAAAGGCCGCCAGCGACGACGCTGACGTTGGAACTCAGCGGTGAGGCGCTCGCCGGACGACCCCGGCGGTGGCGCCGCC
>JANOIR010000448.1:0-3063 GCA_031407765.1 Vicinamibacteraceae bacterium | reverse complement strand
GTCGTCATGGATCCGTTTCCGTATCGGGATCCGGACCACCTGGTCAGCGTCAGCGTGCTCGGCCCGGACGGCCGCGGCAACTGGTCGACGTACACGATCGACGAATACGTCGCGCTCGCCGAGTCCGCCGCGGCGTTCGAGGCGGTGATCGCTTCGACGATCACCGACGTCGAGATGACGGGGAGCGGTGCCCCCGAGCGCCTCCGCGGCAACTACGTCTCGCTGAACACGTTCGAGGTGATGGGTGTGGCGCCGCTGGTGGGCCGCGCGGCTGGCGTCGCCGACGGCCAGCCGGGCGCGGCGCCCGTGGCGGTGCTCGGCTACCGGTTCTGGCAGCGCCAGTTCGGCGGCGACGCGGGCGTCGTCGGGCGCACGCTTCGGCTCAACGGCACGCTGCGACAGGTCATCGGCGTGATGCCACGGCGATTCATGTGGCGGGGCGCCGACGTCTACATGCCCACGGCCTACCAGCGCGGCTCGCCGGTCGACGGCGTGCGCACGGTGCACGTGATGGGACGCCTGCGACCGGGCGTGTCGGCGGCCCGCGTCGAGAGCGAGCTGCGCCCCATCATCGCCGGCTTCCGGAGCGTGGCGCCCGAGCGGTTTCCCGCGGAGTTCCGCCTGCACGCCGTGTCGTTCAGCGAGACCTTCGCGAGCGACCTCGGGCCGGTGCTGGGCGTGCTTCTCGCGGCAGTCGGCCTCCTCCTGCTCATCGCCTGCGGCAACGTCTCGAACCTGCAGCTGGCGCGGGCGACGGCGCGCGAGCGCGAGATGGCGCTGCGCGCCTCGCTCGGTGCCGGCCGTTGGCGGCTCGTGCGGCAGCTCCTGACCGAGAGCGCCGTGCTCGCCGTTGCCGGCGTCGGTCTTGGCGTGGCGCTGGCGCGGTTCAGCCTGTGGGCCGTGACGGCTGTGATCCCGCCTGGGACCATTCCCGACGAGTCGCACGTGCGGCTCAACATGCCGGTGTTGTTGTTCGCGCTGGGCGTCGCCGCCGCGAGCACCTTGCTGTTCGGCCTCGCGCCGGCCTGGCGTCTCGCGCGGACCGACGCCGCGCAGGCGCTCCGCGATGGCCGATCGGCCGGTGCGGGTGCCCGCCATGCCCGCTTGCGCGGCATCCTCGTGGCGGCCGAGCTCGCCTTGGCCCTCGTGCTGCTCGTCGGGACCGGGCTGATGGCCCGCACCCTGCTCGGCATGCAGCAGGTCGCGCTCACCTTCGACCCGGCGCGGGTGCTGACCATGCGACTCCCCCTGCCCGATACGCGCTATCCGAAGCCGGAGGATCGCTTCCGATTCATCCAGGCGCTGCTGGACCGCGTCCAGGCCCTCCCGGGCGTCGCCTCGGCGTCGGTCGACAGCGGCTTGCCGTTCCTCGGCGCGCGGACCACGCGGGTGACGCTGGCCGGACGGCCGCCCGACGAGCGTCCGACCCTCGTGCACGAAACCACCGAGCGCTACTTCGACATCCAGCGCCTCACCTTGCGCAGCGGCCGGCGCCTCGACCACGCGGACGTCGCGACCACACGGCGCGTCGGCGTCGTCAACCGCGCCTTCGCGGATCGCTACTTCGGGTCGGCGTCGCCGGTGGGGCAGTCGGTGCGCCTCGAGTACCTGGGTCGGCCGCCGCTCAGCGATCCGAACCCGAGCGTCGAAGTCATCGGCGTCGTCGACGACGTTCGCAACGTCGGCGTGCGCCCGCTGCTGCCGGAGATCTACGTGCCGGTGGGGCTGAACGGCAGCCTGGCCTACGTGATCGTGGAAGGCCGCGTTCCGCCGGCCTCGCTCGAGCGTGTGATCCGCGCCGAGGTGACCGCGCTCGATCCCGAACAGCCGGTCACCGACGTGCGGACCCTCGACGTCGTCATCGACGAAGGTCTCTACGCCAGGCCGCGTTTCAGCCTGCTGCTCCTGGGAGCCTTCGCAGCCGCCGGCCTGATCCTCGCCGTGGTGGGCGTCTACGGCATCATGGCCTACACCGTCGCCCAGCAGCGCACCGAGATCGGCGTGCGGATGGCGCTCGGCGCGTCGCGTCGCGACGTCCTCCGCCTGGTGCTCGGGCGAGGCGGCCGTCTCGTCGCTGCCGGAACCGTCGCCGGGATCGCCCTCGCGCTCGGGGCGACGCAGTTGCTCCGCGCGCAACTGTGGGAGACGTCGACCCACGATCCGCTGGCCTACGGCGTGGTGACCGTGGTGCTCGCAGGCGCGGCGCTCGCCGCCTGTCTGGCGCCCGCCGTGCGCGCGGCCCGGACCACGCCGATGGCCGCCTTGCGCGAGTGACACGGCCCTGTGCACATTCGTGCGGGTCGGCGTTATACAGACCATGGCCCTGTATGCATTCGACGGCACCGGCAACGACGATCGGCCTGGGGATCAGCGCGACAGCAACGTGCTGCGCTTCTTCCGCGCCTACCTCGACCCGCTGAAGAACGACGACCCCAAGGCGGAACGCGGCAGCCTGTACATGGAAGGCATCGGCACCCGAGCTCGCACCCTGGCCGGTGAGGAAGTGGCCAAGGCTTTTGGCTTCCACGGGCATCGTCGGGTCCGTCAGGCGCTCGATCGCCTCGAGAACAACCTGGAGGCCGGCGACGACGTGATCGACATCGTGGGCTTCAGCCGGGGCGCCGCGCTTGCGGTGTCGTTCGCCAACGAAGCCTGCAAGAAGGTGCCTGGCGTCAGGATTCGCTTCGTCGGCCTCTGGGACCTGGTCGCCCAGTTCGGCCTGCCCGGGGAGCGGCTCAACGCGGGCCACGACCTCGACTGCCCCGACGCGCAGGTCTATCACGCGATGGCCCTCGACGAGGCCCGGCCCCTGTTTCCGCTCACCCGCCTCGCCCGGCAGGACGATCCAGGCAAGCTGCGCGAGGTCTGGTTTCGCGGCGTCCACTCCGACGTGGGCGGCGGCAACGAGAATCCCGGGCTCTATTGGATCTCGCTCAACTGGATGTTCGAGAACGCCAGGCGTCACGGTCTTCCGATCGATGCCGCGGCCATCGCCGCCAACCTGGCGGACCGGACCGGCCCGGGAGCGGTCACGGTTCGTGACCGGAAGATCGAGCACGAGCG
>JANOIR010000415.1:0-3304 GCA_031407765.1 Vicinamibacteraceae bacterium | reverse complement strand
ACGGCGAGCGCCTCGAGGCCGTCCTGCGCGGTGCGGACCTCGTGCCCCGCCAGCTCGAGACGCAGCGCGAGCGAGCCGGCGGCATCGCCGTTGTCATCGGCGATGAGGATCCGGCGCCGCGACTGCGGCGGCGGCTCCTCGGCATCGATGGCTGCCGCGCCACAGTCGTCGACGGGCAGCTCCACCTCCAAGGCGAGTGGCAGGCAGACTCGGATCTCGGTCCCGCGGCCCGGGCCGTCGCTGCGCGCTTCGACCGTCCCGCCGTGCATCTCGACCAGGCGGCGGACCAGCGCCAGGCCGATGCCGAGCCCGCCCTGGGCGCCGGCGGCGATGCCGTGCACCTGGGTGAACAGGTCGAAGACGCGACCGATGCGATCGGCGGGGATGCCGATGCCGTCGTCCTTGACCGTGACGACGACCGACTGGCCCTCGCCGGCGGCGCGCAGCACGATGCGCCCGCCGGGCTCCATGAACTTGGTGGCGTTGTGCAGGATGTTGCCGAGGATCTGCACCAGCCGGGTAAGATCGCCTTCGATCGTCAGCGGCTCGTCGGCCAGCTCGAGGATCAGCTCGTGACGCCGCGCGTCGATCGCCGGGCGGGTGATCTCGATCGCCCGGGCGATGATGGCGCCGGCCGGCACCGGCTCGCGTTGCAGCGTGATCATCCCGCGGGTGATGCGCGAGACGTCGAGCAGGTCGTCGATCAGGCAGACCAGGTGCTCGACCTGCCGATCGATCGTGTCGCGGGCGCGGATGCTGTGCGCCTCGGGCAGCTCCTTGAGCCGAAGCAGCTGCACGGCGGTGCGGATCGGGGCCAGCGGATTGCGCAGCTCGTGCGCGAGCATGGCCAGGAACTCGTCCTTGCGCCGGTCGGCCTCGCGGAGCGCCGCGGTCGTCGCCTCGAGCTCCGCGGTGCGCGCTTCGACTCGACGCTCGAGCTCGGCGTTCAGCACCTCGAGCGCCCGCGTCTTGCGATACAGCTCGGCGAAGACTTTGACCTTGGCCCGCAGGATCTCCGGCACCACCGGCACCGGCACGTAGTCGACGGCGCCGCTCTGGTAGCCGCGCAGGCGGTCGGGCTCGGCCATCATCACCGCCGAGACGAAGATGATCGACGTCTTCTGGCACCGCGGATGCTGGCGGATCATCGCCGCCAGCTCGTAGCCGTCGAGATCCGGCATGCAGACGTCGGCGAGGACCACCGCGATCTCGTGCTTGAGCAGGGCCTCCAGCGCCTCGCTGGCGGAGTTGGCCCGAATCAGCTCTTCGCCCAGATCGCTGAGGATCGCCTCATAGGTCAGCAGCTTGGACGGCTGATCGTCGACGACGAGAATCTTGACGGCGTCGGAGCGGGGGGGGACCGCCATGAGCCTCCTACTTCATCACGGACGCGTCGTCGGTGACCATCGGGGGCTTCACCGATGCAGCCACATCCGCAAAGCCGACAGGAGCTGGTCCGTGTTGACTGGCTTGGCCAGGTAGTCCGACGCCCCGGCCTCGAAGCACTTTTCGCGGTCGCCCTTCATGGCCTTGGCGGTCAGCGCCACGATGGGCAGCCGCTGCAGCGCCGGGTTCTCGCGAATCCGGCGCATCGTCTGGTAGCCGTCCATCTCCGGCATCATGATGTCCATCAGCACGATCGACAGGTCGGTGGTGCGCTCGAGCAGCTCGATCGCCTCGCGGCCGGTGCTCGCCGTGAGCACCTTCATCCCGCGGCGCTCGAGCACGCTCGACAGCGCGAAGATGTTGCGGACGTCGTCGTCGACGACCAGCACCGCCTTGCCGACCAGGTCGTCGTCGGAGCGGTGCAGCCGCTCCAGCATGTTCTGCTTCTCGCGCGGCAGCCGCGAGGTCACGCGGTGCAAAAAGAGCGAGGTTTCGTCGAGGAGCCGCTCCGGCGACTCGACCCCCTTGACCACGACGCTGCGCGCCAGCGTCCGCAGCTTGGCGTCCTCTTCGGGCGAGAGCTCGCGCCCGGTGAAAACGACCACCGGGACCGTGGCGAGGTTCTCGTCCTTGCCGATGGTCTCGAGCACCTCGAAGCCGGTCATGTCGGGCAGCCGCAGATCGAGCACGACGCAGTCGACCGGCTGCTCGGCCATCGCCGCCAGCGCCGCGGCGCCGGTGTCGGCGGTGACGATGTCGAGATCGTCGTGGCCGAGGAGCTCGGCGATCGACAGCTGCTCGGCCGGATTGTCCTCCACCACCAGCAGCCGCTTGCGGCCGGTCGAGGCGTAGGCCGTGATCCGGCGGATCGCGGCGTTCAGCTCATCGGTCGAGCCCGGCTTCGTCAGGAACGCGAACGCGCCGCGCGCCAGGCCGTGCTGGCGATCCTCGTCGAGGGTCACCATCTGCACCGGGATGTGGCGGGTCTCCGGGTCCTGCTTCAACTGGCTGAGAACGGTCCAGCCGAGCATGTCGGGCAGGAAGACGTCGAGTGACACGGCCGTCGGCCGGTACTGGCGTGCCAGTGCCAGCGCGTCGGCGCCGCGCGACGCAGCGAGCACCTTGAGGCCGTGGTTGTGCGCGAGATCGACGAGGACGCGCGCGTAGTGCGGATCGTCCTCGACGACCAGCAGCGTCGGCTCGCCAGGCTGGAGGAACTCACGGTCGTCGGCAACGGCGTCGATCGTCCGCTCCGAGGCACGCACCGGCACGCGATGGCTGATCGCCGGCGACGGCGTCGTCATGCCGTCGCGCAGTCCGACCCCGGTCGGACCGACGTAGCGCAGTGGCAGGTAGAGGGTGAACGTACTCCCGTGGCCGGGGTTGCTGCGCAGCTGGATTTCGCCGCCGAGGAGGCTGGCGAGCTCGCGGCTGATGGCCAGGCCAAGACCGGTGCCGCCGTACTTCCGGCTGGTGCTGGCGTCGGCCTGCTGGAAGGCCTCGAAGATGATGCGCTGCTTCTCGGGCGGGATGCCGATGCCGCTGTCCGCCACCTCGAAGGCGACGACGCGCGCCGCCTGGCTGAGGAGCTGATGCCCGGGGGTCCAGCCGCGGTTCACCTCCGACACGTTGAGGCGGACGCCGCCCATCGCGGTGAACTTGAAGGCGTTCGACAGCAGGTTCTTCAGGATCTGCTGCAGGCGCTTCGAATCGGTGACCATCGCCGAGCCGAGGCCGGACTCGACCCGGACGTCGAACGACAGACCACGATTCTCGGCGTCGTGCTTGAAGGTCCGCACGACCAGGTCGAGCAGGTTGGTGAAGAAGACTTCCTCGGCTTCGACCGTCACCGTGCCCGACTCGATCTTCGAGAGATCGAGGATGTCCGTGATCAGGTTGAGCAGGTCGGTGCCGGCGC
>JANOIR010000377.1:0-31990 GCA_031407765.1 Vicinamibacteraceae bacterium | reverse complement strand
GCGCCGCCCATCGAACTCAGGCCCATCGCCACATTCAGACTGAGACCGACTTATGCCCCGTCGACGTGAAGTCCCCAAACGCGAAGTTCCGCCGGATCCGGTGTACGGCAGCCCGCTCGTCACCAAGTTCCTGAGCACCGTCATGCGCGACGGCAAGCGCAGCACCGCCGAGCTGATCCTGTACCGCAGCCTCTCCATCGTGAAGGAGAAGTCCGGCGACGACCCGCTGAAGGTGTTCAAGAAGGCGATCGACAACACCAAGCCGAGTCTGGAAGTGAAGTCGCGGCGCGTCGGCGGCTCGAACTACCAGGTGCCGATCGAGGTCAACCCGAGCCGTCGCCTCTCGCTCTCGATTCGCTGGCTGGTCGCGTTCTCGCGCTCGCGCGGTGACGGCAAGACCATGGAAGAGAAGCTGGCCAACGAGTTCATGGACGCGGCCAACATGCGCGGCGGCGCAGTGAAGAAGCGTGAGGACACGCACCGCATGGCCGAGGCCAACAAGGCCATCGCGCACTATCGCTGGTAGTCGCCCGGACCCCAATCGGACCTTTAGCTATGCCACGGCAAGTACCTCTCAATCGTTGTCGCAACATCGGCATCATGGCCCACATCGATGCCGGCAAGACGACGACGACCGAGCGCATCCTGTTCTACACGGGCATCACCTACAAGATCGGTGAGGTGCACGAAGGCACCGCCGTGATGGACTGGATGGAGCAGGAGCAAGAGCGCGGCATCACGATCACGTCGGCGGCGACGACCTGCACCTGGCGCGACATCAAGATCAACATCATCGACACGCCCGGCCACGTCGACTTCACCGCTGAAGTCGAGCGCTCGCTGCGCGTCCTCGACGGTGCCTGCGCCGTGTTCGACGCCGTCTCGGGTGTCGAGCCGCAGTCGGAGACGGTGTGGCGCCAGGCGGACAAGTACCGCGTGCCGCGCATCTGCTTCGTCAACAAGATGGACCGCATCGGCGCCGACTTCAAGGAGACGCTGAGCCAGATCGAGACCAAGCTGCAGGCCAACCCGGTGGCCATCCAGCTGCCGATCGGCAGCGAGGACAAGTTCAAGGGCGTCGTCGACCTGGTACGGATGAAGGCCATCACGTACAAGGACGAGACGATGGGCGCCGACTACATCGTCGAAGACATCCCGGCCGAGCTCGAAGCCGAGGCCAAGGTCTATCGCGAGAAGCTGATCGAGAAGGTCAGCGAGGTCGACGACAAGATCCTCGAGAAGTACCTCGGCGGCGAGGAGATCTCCGAGGAGTCGATCAAGGCGGCGCTGCGCAAGCGCGTCATCAACTCGGTGCGCAACGAGAAGGCGCCGTTCGTGGTCGTCATCTGCGGCTCGGCCTTCAAGAACAAGGGCGTCCAGCCGATGCTCGACGCGGTCGTCGACTACCTGCCGTCGCCGCTCGACATCCCGGCCATGGAAGGCCTCGACGTCAGCAAGGCGGAGCAGACGACGATCACCCGCCCGGCCTCCGACGACGAGCCGTTCTCGTCGCTCGCGTTCAAGATCATGACCGACCCGTTCGTCGGCCAGCTCACGTTCCTGCGCGTCTACTCGGGCGTCCTGACCGCCGGCTCCTCGGCCTTCAACTCGACCAAGGGCAAGAGCGAGCGGATCGGCCGCCTGCTCAAGATGCACGCGAACAAGCGCGAGGAAATCAAGGAAGTCTACGCCGGCGACATCGCCGCCGCGGTGGGGCTGAAGAGCGTCACCACCGGCGACACGATCTGCGACGAGAAGCAGCCGGTGCTGCTCGAGGCGATGGACTTCCCGCAGCCGGTGATCTCGCTGGCCATCGAGCCCAAGACCAAGGTCGACCAGGAGAAGCTGGGCCAGGGCCTCGGCAAGTTGATGGCCGAGGATCCGACCTTCCGCGTCAAGTCGGATCCGGAGACTGGCCAGACCGTCATCTCGGGGATGGGCGAGCTGCACCTCGAGATCATCGTCGACCGCCTCAGGCGCGAGTTCAACGTCGAGGCCAGCGTCGGCAAGCCGCAGGTCGCCTACAAGGAAACGTTCACCCGCGCCGCCGATGGCGAGGGGCGCTACATCAAGCAGACCGGCGGCCGCGGCCAGTACGGCCACGCCAAGATCAAGCTGACGCCGCGCGAGGCCGGGCAGGGCTTCGAGTTCGTCAACGGCACCGTCGGCGGCACGATTCCGCGCGAGTTCATCAAGCCGATCGAGGAAGGCATCAAGGAGGCCCTCACCACGGGCGTCCTCGCCGGCTACCCGGTCGACGATGTCGGCATCGAGCTCTACGACGGCTCGTACCACGACGTCGACTCGAACGAGATGGCGTTCAAGATCGCCGGATCGATGGCGCTCAAGGACGCGGCCAAGCGGGCCAAGCCGGTGCTCCTGGAGCCGGTGATGCGCGTCGAGGTGGTGGTGCCCGAGGAGTTCATGGGCGACATCATCGGCGACCTCAACAGCCGGCGCGGGCACATCCAGTCGATGGATGCCCGCGGCAGCACCCAGATCATCAACGCGCGCGTGCCGCTGTCCGAGATGTTCGGCTATGCCACGGAAATGCGCTCGCGCACCCAGGGCCGCGCCACCTACTCGATGCACTTCGATCGCTACGAGCAGGCGCCGAACCACATCAGTGACGAAGTGGTCAAGGGCAAGTAACAACCAGGGGAGCTGTCAGCGCGCCACCACGGCGCGACTGGTAGCCAACGCTGAGAGCTGACAGCTCAACACGGAGAGGCACATGGCGAAGGAGAAGTTCGATCGGTCGAAACCGCACGTCAACGTCGGCACCATTGGTCACATCGACCACGGCAAGACGACGCTGACCGCCGCGCTGACCAAGGTCGCGGCCGACAAGGGCTGGGCGAAGTTCATCCCCTACGACGAGGTCGCGAAGGCGTCGGCATCGCAGGGCCGCCGTGACGAGACCAAGATTCTCACCATCGCCACCAGCCACGTCGAGTACAGCACCTCGAACCGGCACTACGCCCACGTCGACTGCCCGGGTCACGCCGACTACATCAAGAACATGATCACGGGCGCCGCCCAGATGGACGGCGGCATCCTGGTCGTGAGCGCGGTCGACGGCCCGATGCCGCAGACCCGCGAGCACGTGCTGCTGGCCAAGCAGGTCAACGTCCCCTACCTGGTCGTCGCCCTGAACAAGGTCGACATGGTCGACGATCCGGAGCTGCTCGACCTGGTCGAGCTCGAGGTCCGCGACCTGCTGACGTCGAACGGCTTCCCGGGCGACACCCTGCCGGTCGTCCGCCTGTCGGCGCTCAAGGCGCTGCACGGCGAGCAGGTCGGCGTCGACGGCGTGCTCAAGCTGATGGAAGCGCTGGACACCTACGTCCCGCTGCCGCTGCGCGAGATCGACAAGCCGTTCCTGATGCCGATCGAGGACGTGTTCTCGATCTCCGGCCGCGGCACGGTCGTCACCGGCCGCGTCGAGCGCGGCAAGGTCAAGGTCGGCGAGGAAATCGAGATCGTCGGCTTCGGCCCGTCGAAGAAGAAGGTCGTCACCGGCGTCGAGATGTTCCGCAAGCTGCTCGACGAGGGCGTCGCCGGCGACAACATCGGCGTGCTGCTGCGTGGCACGGAAAAGGACGAAGTCGAGCGCGGCCAGGTGCTGTGCAAGTCCGGATCGATCACGCCGCACACCAAGTTCAACGGCTCGGTCTACATCCTGTCCAAGGACGAGGGCGGCCGTCACACGCCGTTCTTCAACAACTACCGGCCGCAGTTCTACATCCGCACCACGGACGTCACCGGCTCGCTGAAGCTGCCGGACGGCGTCGAGATGGTGATGCCGGGCGACAACACGGCCGTCTCGGTCGAGCTGATGACGCCGGTGGCCATCGAGAAGGGCGCCCGTTTCGCCATCCGCGAAGGCGGCCGGACGGTCGGCGCCGGGACGATCACCGAGATCGTCGAGTAGGTCGAGCACGCAGGCGGCAGGGGTCGGGCAGGAGCCCGGCCCAGGCCAACCGGCCACGCCAACCGGTCCGGGGCACCGGCCCGGGGCCGACCGGCCCGAAGGGCTGGAAGACAGGAACAGACGATGTCTGCATTCGGTGAAAAGATTCGTATCCGCCTGAAGGCCTACGACTATCGCGTCCTCGATCAGTCGACGAGCGAGATTGTCGAGACCGCCAAGCGGACGGGCGCGCGGCTGGCCGGGCCGGTGCCGCTCCCGACCGAGATCAACAAGTGGACGGTGCTGCGCTCGCCGCACGTCGACAAGAAGAGCCGCGAGCAGTTCGAGATCCGGACCCACAAGCGCCTGATCGACATCTTCGAGCCGACACCGCAGACGGTCGACGCGCTGATGAAGCTCGATCTGCCGGCTGGCGTCGACGTCGAGATCAAGGCGTTCGGCAAGGAACACAAGAAGTAGGCCCGCCATGACGTCAACGAGCGGCTTGACCGCAATCATCGGCCGCAAAGTCGGCATGACCCAGGTGTTCGGCGCCGACGGCGCCGTCACACCGGTGACGGTGCTCAAGGCGGGCCCGTGCGTCGTCGTCCAGACGAAGTCCGTCGACCGCGACGGCTACGAAGCCGTCCAAATCGGCTTCGTCGAAGGCAAGGCGCCGCGCGCCAACAAGGCGATGGTCGGCCACTACGCCAAGGCCAACGTGCCGCCGACCCGCGTCCGTCGCGAGGTCAAGGTCGCCAAAGGCGCGACGGCGCCGGCCGCCGGATCGGAGATCGCCTGTTCGATCTTCGCGGCGGGCGAGACCGTCGACGTCATCGGCACCAGCAAGGGCAAGGGCTTCCAGGGCGTGATCAAGCGCCACCACTTCCGTGGCGGCGCGGCGACGCACGGCTCGATGTTCCACCGCGCGCCGGGCGGTATCGGTGCCTCGTCGTTCCCCTCGCGCGTGATCAAGGGCAAGCGCCTCCCGGGGCACATGGGTGACGATCGAGTGACGACCCGCAACCTGAAAGTGGTCAAGGTCGACGCCGACAACCACCTGATGCTGTTGTCGGGGGCCGTCCCCGGCGCCGCGGGCGGCTACGTGGTGATCCGCAAGGCCATCGCCAAGAAGCCCGATCCGCAGCCGCAGCCGGAGAAGAAGAAGGGCAAGAAGTAATGGACATCGACGTCGTCGACAGCTCCAACAAGAAGGTCGGCTCGCTGGCCCTGAGCGACGAGCTCTTCGGCAAGCGGGTCAAGACCGACCTGATCTGGGAAGGCGTGGTCCACGAGCAGGCGTCCGCCCGTCGCGGCACGCACCAGGCCAAGACCCGCTCCGAGGTCCAGGGCAGCGGCAAGAAGCTGTGGAAGCAGAAGGGCACCGGGCGCGCGCGCGTGAGCGACGTCCGCAACCCGCTCTGGCGCAAGGGCGGCGTCGTGTTCCCGCCGAGACCTCGCGACTATTCGTTCGCGCTGCCGAAGAAAGTGGCCAAGGGCGCGCTGCGCGAGGCGCTGGCGTTCAAGGTTCAGGCCGGCGCCGTCCGCGTCGTCGAGACGCTGTCGGTCTCTGGCGTGAAGACGAAGGCCGCGCTGTCAATGCTCAAGGGCCTCGGCGCCACCGGCAAGACGCTGATGCTCGACCTCGCCGTCGACCCGACGCTGGATCTGTCGACGCGCAACATCACCGGCATCTCTTACGTCGCCGCCAACCGCGTCTCCGCCCGCAGCGTCATGGACGCCCACACGGTCATCGCCACCAAGGCGGCGCTCGAGCGCCTGCAGGAGGCCCTGCGATGAGACTCACCGATGTCATCCGCCGCCCCCTGGTAACCGAGAAGACCTCGATCCTGAAGGAACAGGACGGCCAGTCGATCGTGTTCCAGGTCGCCATCGACGCCACCAAGATCGAGATCAAGCAGGCTATCGAGACGCTGCTCGGCGCCAAGGTCGCCAACGTGCGCACCGCGTCGATCCACGGCAAGGTCAAGCGCCAGGGCCGCTTCTCGGGCAAGCGCTCGGACTGGAAAAAGGCCTACGTCCGGCTGCAGGACGGCCAAAAGGTCCCTGAGTTCCTGGCGGGCGCCTAAGTCCCAGCCCTGACTGGCCACGCTCGAACGCGTCCAGGGAGCACATCCTCATGCCCATTCGCAAAGTCAAACCCACCTCGCCCGGCCGGCGCTTTCAGGCGCTGCAGACGACCGAGGACATCACGGTGTCGAAGCCGCTCAAGGCGTTGACCGAGCCGCTGCACAAGTCGGGCGGCCGCAACAACACCGGCGAACTGACCTCGTGGTGGCGCGGCGGCGGCCACAAGCGCGCCTACCGCATCATCGATTTCAAGCGCGACAAGCACGGCATCCCGGCCAAGGTCACGACCATCGAGTACGACCCCAACCGGTCGGCCCGGATCGCGCTCCTGGCGTATGCCGATGGCGAGCGCCGCTACATCCTCCAGCCCGCGGGCGTGAAGGTGGGCGACTCGGTCGTGTCCGGCCAGACCGTGGACATCCTGCCCGGCAACGCGCTGCAGCTGAAGAACATCCCGCTCGGCACGATGGTCCACAACGTGGAGCTGAGACCCGGCAAGGGCGGCCAGCTGGCGCGCAGCGCCGGCGCCGGCGTCCAGGTCGTGGCCAAGGAAGGCGCCTACGTCACGTTGCGCATGCCCTCGAGCGAGGTGCGCTTCGTCAACGCGGAGTGCTTTGCGACGATCGGCCAGGTCGGCAACCTCGAACACGAGAACGAGTCGATCGGCAAGGCCGGCCGCAACCGCTGGCTGGGCTGGAAGCCGCACAACCGCGGCGTCTCGATGAACCCGGTCGACCACCCGCTTGGCGGTGGTGAAGGCAAGACCTCCGGCGGCCGCCACCCGGTCACTCCGTGGGGCGTGCCGACCAAGGGCTACAAGACGCGCAACAACAAGCGCACGAACCGCTTCATCGTGACGCGGAGACAGAAGTAGGCCATGAGCAGATCCCTCAAGAAGGGCCCGTTCGTCGACACCTCGCTCCTCGAAAAGGTCGAGGTGATGAACCGCTCGGGCGAGAAGAAGGTGATCAAGACCTGGTCGCGCCGTTCGACGGTCGTGCCCGAGATGGTCGGTCACACGATGGCCGTGCACCAGGGCAGGAAGTTCATCCCGGTCTACATCACCGAGAACATGGTCGGCCACAAGCTGGGCGAGTTCGCGGCGACGCGCACCTTCAAGGGCCACACGACCAAGGCGGACAAGTCGGCCTCGTCGTCGCAGGCCCCGAAGGCGGGGGGCTAGGTCATGGTGCAGGCATCGGCCACGGCCCGCTACGTGCGGACCTCCGCGCAGAAGGCGGGCCTCGTTCTCGATCTCATCCGCGGCAAGAGCTTCCCCGAGGCCCAGGCCACGTTGAAGTTCGCCCGCAAGGGTGTCGCTCGCGACATCCTGAAGGTGCTCGAGTCGGCGGTTGCCAACGCCAAGCAGAAGGACGGCTTCGGCGGCGACGCCGAGCGCCTGTTCGTCTCGGCGTGCTTCGCCAACCAGGGCCCGTCGCAGAAGCGCGTCCGCCCGGCCCCGATGGGCCGCGCCTTCCGCGTCGTCAAGCGCACGGCGCACCTGACCGTCGCGGTCACCGAGAAGGTGGCCAAGGTCGGCGCCGCACCCGTGAAGGGTGCGCGCAAGGCCGTGGCGGCGAAGCCGCGCACGGGGGGCACGACGAAGGCGGCTGGCTCGAAGGCACCGGCCCGGTCGAAGAAGGTCAGCGCGTAGTCGCGCCGACAGTCACGCTGACGAAAGAGACTTATGGGTCAGAAGGTTCATCCGTACGGCTTCCGCCTCGGCTTCAACAAGACCTGGCGCTCGCGCTGGTTCGCCGACAAGGACTACGCCAAGCTCCTCCACGAGGATCTCAACCTGCGCGACACGCTGAAGAAGCGTTTCTCGCACGCGGGCGTCTCCAAGGTCGAGATCGAGCGCGCGGCCAACAAGCTGAAGATCGACATCTTCACCTCGCGGCCGGGCATCATCATCGGCCGCAAGGGCACCGAGGTCGACAAGCTGAAGCAGGAGATCCAGAAGCGCACGAGCCGCGAGGTCTTCATCAACATCCAGGAGATCCAGAAGCCCGAGCTCGACTCGCAGCTGATCGCCGAATCGGTGGCGACGCAGCTCGAGAAGCGCGTCGCCTTCCGCCGCGCGATGCGCAAGGCGGTCGAATCGGCGCTGCGCTTCGGGGCGCGCGGGATCAAGGTGCGGGTGTCCGGACGGCTGAACGGCGCCGAGATCGCGCGGTCGGAGTGGTATCTGCACGGCCAGTTGCCGCTGCAGACGCTGCGTGCCGACATCGACTACGGCTTCGCGGAAGCCAACACGACCTACGGCAAGATCGGCGTCAAGGTGTGGCTCTACAAGGGCGAGCGCCTGGTGCCGCGGACGGGTCGTGAAGAGGATTACCGCGTGCCGGGTCGTCGCGAGCCGGGTCCGCGTCGGTAAGCAGGAAAGTTTGACGGGCGCGCGGCTCGCCGCGGTCCTGACGGAGACATGCATCCATGTTGATGCCGAAGAAGGTCAAGTTCCGGAAACAGCAGCGCGGCCGCATGCGCGGCAAGGCGTGGCGCGGATCCGAAGTGTCGTTCGGCGACTTCGGGCTGAAGGCCATGGAGCCGTGCTGGCTGACGGCGCGGCAGATCGAGGCGGCGCGTATCGCGATGACCCGCTTCATCAAGCGCGGCGGCAAGATCTGGATTCGCGTGTTCCCGGACAAGCCGATCACCAAGAAGCCGCAGGAAACGCGAATGGGCAAGGGTAAGGGCGCGCCGGAAGAATGGGTGGCGGTGATCAAGCCGGGCCGGATCCTGTTCGAGATGGAAGGCGTGGTCGAGATCGAGGCCCGCGCGGCGATGCGGCTGGCCGCGGCGAAGCTGCCGATCGCGACCCGGTTCGCGACCCGGTTCGCGCAGGAGCGTGCGTCATGACCAAGCCGGCTGAACTTCGAGACCTCTCGGTCGAGGATCTCCGGGCCAAGGCCAAGGAGCTCGACGATCAGAGCTTCCGCCTGCGCCTGCAGAAGGCGATGGGCCAGCTCGAGTCGCCAATCAAGGTGCGGACCACGCGCCGCGAGCTGGCGCGCATCAAGACGATCATTCGTCAGAAGGAGCAGGCGTAAATGCCCGCCCAGGAAGTCATCGGGAAGGTCGTCAGCGACAAAATGACCAAGAGCGTCGTCGTCGCCGTCGAGCGCAAGGTCCGGCACGGCCTCTACGGCAAGATGCAGCGCCGCACGACCCGCTTCATGGCGCATGACGAAGCCGGCACGGTCAAGACCGGCGACACGGTGGCCATCGTCGAGAGCCGTCCGCTCAGCCACAGCAAGCGCTGGGTGGTCGTCCGCGTGATCGAGAAGGCGCAGGGAGTCAAGCCATGATCCAGATGCGCTCGATCCTCGACGTCGCCGACAACTCCGGCGCCCGCAAGATCGCCGTGATCAACCCGATCGGCGGCTCGATCGGCCGCTACGCGCGGCTCGGCGACCTCGTCACGGCGTCGGTCAAGGAAGCGTCGCCGGACGGCACGGTGAAGAAGGGCCAGGTCGTCAAGGCCGTCATCGTCCGCATGCGCAAGGAGCAGCGCCGCCGCGACGGCAGCTACATCCGCTTCGATCGCAACGCCGCCGTCCTCGTCAACGACTCGAACGAGCCGATCGGCACGCGCGTGTTCGGGCCCGTCGCCCGCGAGCTGCGTGAGCGCCGGTTCATGAAGATCATCTCGCTCGCGCCGGAAGTGCTGTGATGAAACTCTCTGTCCGCAAGAACGACGAAGTCCAGGTGATCACCGGCCGCGATCGCGGCAAGCGCGGCCGGGTGCTGCGCGTGCTGACCGACAAGGGCTGGTGGTCGTCGAGGGCGTCAACATCATCAAGCGCCACACCCGCCCCAACCCGCAGAAGCAGGTCAAGGGCGGCATCGTCGAGCGCGAGGCCGCGATCCACGCCTCGAACGTCATGCTGGTCGATCCGGACAGCAGCAAGCCGACGCGGGTCGGCCACAAGACGCTCGAGGACAAGACGCGAGTCCGCGTCGCCCGTCGCTCGGGCAGCGTGCTGGACAAGTAGGAAGAGCCATGACCCGTTTGCGCGACCGTTACCAGACTGAGGCGATGCCGGCGCTCCGCAAGGAGTTCGGCTACACCAACGTGATGGCCATCCCGAGAATCGAGAAGGTCGTCGTCAACATGGGCCTCGGCGAGGCCACCTCGAACGCCAAGATCGTCGACGTCGGCGGCGAGGAGCTGAGCAAGATCACCGGCCAGCGCGCGGTGACGACGCGGGCGAAGAAGTCGATCGCCCAGTTCAAGGTGCGCCAGGGCCAGGCCATCGGCTCGATGGTCACGCTGCGCGGCGCCCAGATGTACGACTTTCTCGACCGCCTGATCTCGATCGCGCTGCCGCGTGTCCGCGACTTCCGCGGCGTCTCGCCGAAGGGCTTCGACGGCCGCGGCAACTTCACGCTCGGCCTCAAAGATCAGCTGATCTTCATGGAGATCGACTACTTGAAGGTCGACAAGGCGCGCGGCATGAACATTTCGGTCGTCACCACGGCGAAGACCGACGAAGAGGCGCGGCGCCTGCTGGCGCTGATCGGCATGCCCTTCCGTACCAACTGACGGGGCCAGAGAACACACATGGCGACGACCGCAAAAATCGCAAAAGAAGCCAAGACGCCCAAGTTCAAGATCCGGCTCCGCAACCGCTGCAAGCGGTGCGGACGTCCGCGGGCGTACATGCGCAAGTTCGCATTGTGCCGACTGTGCTTCCGCAAGCTCGCGCTCGAAGGCGACGTCACCGGCGTCACCAAGAGCAGCTGGTAGCCCGGCTCGGTAGTAGTTCGCCTTTGCACGACGACGGGAGCCAGGTCCGGGGGGCGATCCCTCGAGAAACCCGCTTCCAGGAACAGTAGAGAGACGTATGACCGATCCGATTGCCGACATGCTGACGCGGATCCGGAACGCCACCATCGCGAAGCACACGCGGGTGGACATTCCGGCCTCGACGCTCAAGCTGGAAATCGCCCGGATTCTTGAGCTCGAGGGTTACATCCAGAGCTTCAAGATGGTGGACCCGACCGCCGAGAGCGGCGGCGTGCAGAAGACGATTCGCGTGCAGCTCAAGTACGGCCCACGCGGCGAGCGCGTGATCACCGGCATCGAGCGGGTCAGCCGGCCCGGCCGCCGTGTCTACTTCGGGCGCGAGGACGTGCCGACCGTGCTCGCCGGCCTCGGCACGAGCATCCTGACGACGTCACGCGGCATCATGACCGGCCGTGAGGCCCGCAAGCAGGGCGTCGGCGGCGAAGTGCTCTGCAACGTGTGGTGAGTTGAACATGTCCCGAATCGGCAAGAAACCCATCCCGATCCCGGCTGGCGTCAAGATCCAGGTGTCCGATGGCGCGGTCGAGGTGCAGGGCCCGAAGGGCAAGCTGCGCCAGGCCCTGCCGCCCGGCATCGTCTTCCAGCAGGAAGAGGCCAATCTGGTCGCGCGCACGGTCCGCGAGGACAAGGCGCTCGGCAAGTTCCACGGTCTGGCCCGGAGCCTGGTCGCCAACGCCGTGTTCGGCGTCACGCAGGGCTTCAAGAGGGAACTGGACATCGTCGGCGTCGGCTACCGCGCCGAGGTCAAGGGCAAGCAGGTCCAGTTCGCGCTCGGCTACTCGCACCCGGTGGTGTTCGACATCCCGACCGGTATCGACGTGGCTATCGAGAAGCAGACGCACATCACGGTGACGGGCATCGATCGGCAGCTGGTCGGCCAGGTCGCGGCCGACATGCGCCGGCTCCGCAAGCCGGACCCTTACAAGCAGAAGGGCGTCCGCTACACCGGTGAAGTGCTGAAGAAGAAGGCCGGCAAGACCGGCGCGAAGTAGGTCGAGGCGCCATGAGGATCAAGACGAAACGGGATCGACGGCATCGCATCAGCCTGCGGCTGCGCAAGCGGATCGCCGGCACACCCGAGCGGCCGCGGCTCGCGGTGTTCCGCAGCGTGTCGCACATCTACGCCCAGGTCATCGACGATCAGGCCGGCACCACGCTGGTCTCGGCGTCGACGACCGAGCCGGCGCTGAAGGCCAAGCTGACCGAGGGGGCCAAAGGCGGCAACCTCGCCGGCGCCAAGGCCATCGGCGCGGCGGTCGCCGAGCGACTGAAGGCCAAGGGCATCACGCGCGTGGTCTTCGACCGCGGCGGTTTCCTGTACCACGGCCGCGTCAAGGCCGTCGCCGATGCGGCCCGCGAAGCCGGGCTGGAGTTCTGACATGTTTGATGCGAACCAGAAGATCGACGCGAGCCAGCTCGACCTGAAGGACACCGTGGTGTCCATCAACCGCGTCACCAAGGTCGTCAAGGGCGGCAAGAACCTGAGCTTCAGCGCCCTGGTCATCGTCGGCGACGGCCGCGGCTACGTCGGCTTCGGCATCGGCAAGGCGAAGGAAGTGCCCTCGGCGATCAAGAAGGGCATCGAGTCGGCGAAGAAGGCGCTGGTGCGCGTGCCGCTCGCCGGCACCACGCTGCCGCACGCCATCCTCGGCCGCTTCGGCGCGGGCAGCGTGCTGCTCAAGCCGGCCCCGGACGGCACCGGCATCATCGCCGGCGGCGCCGTCCGCGCCGTCGTCGAGGCGGCCGGCATCCAGAACATCCTGACCAAGTGCCTCGGCTCGGACAACCCGCACAACGTGGTGCGGGCGACCTTCGCCGGCCTGTCGTCGCTCAAGGAGCCGGCGCAGGTTGCGCGTCTCCGCGGCAAGGAACTCGAGGAGCTCGTCGGCGCCGGCGAGCGCTCGTAAGCGCAGAACGGACGTCACCATGGCGAAGACCGACAAGACCGCGACGCTCCGCATCAAGCAGGTGCGCAGCACCACCGGTTACGACAGGAAGCAGGGCGCGGTCGTTCGCGGCCTGGGCCTGCGGCGCATCGGCCACGAGATCGAGGTCATCGATCACCCGGCGACGCGCGGCATGATCCAGAAGGTCCGCCACATCGTCAGCGTCGTCGACCCGGTTTGACCGGACGGTAAAGGGACATGAGCCTCAACAATCTGCGTCCTCCCAAGGGCGCCAAGCAGTCGAAGACGCGGGTCGGCCGCGGCAAGGGCTCCGGCCTCGGCAAGACCGCGGGACGCGGTCACAAGGGCGCCCAGTCGCGCTCGGGCTATCACTCGAAGCGCGGCTTCGAGGGCGGCCAGATGCCGCTGCACCGGCGCGTGCCGAAGCGGGGTTTCCACAACCCGTTCCGCACCGAGTACGTGGTCATCAACCTCGACACGCTCGGCGCGGCGTTCGAGGCCGGTGCCACCGTCACGCCGGACGTGCTGCGCGAGCGCGGCCTCGTCTCGAGCAGCCACAAGAAGCCGGTCAAGGTGCTGGGCCGCGGCGAGATCGCGATCGCCCTCAACATCTCGGCCGACAAGTTCAGCGGCAAGGCGGCCGAGAAGATCGCGGCGGCGGGGGGCAAGGCCGAAACCCTCGGCGCGGCCCCGGCCCAGTAGGGCTGCGGCGAAGCCGGTGGCGGCTGCAGTCCGCCGTCGCTCGCCCTGGCTCGAAGGGTAGTCGCGCCGCAGGCGGGACCCCTGACAGCGAAGGCGGGCCGTCCAGATTCAGGTAGGCACTAGGAGCACATGGTCGAGAGCCTTCGCGCCATCGCCGCGATTCCGGAGCTCCGCAATCGCGTTCTCTTCACGCTGGCCATGCTGGCCGTGTTCCGGCTCGGCTCGCACATCCCGACGCCGGGCGTGAACACTGAGGCCCTGCGGGTCTTCGCCGAGCAGGCGAAGGACACGATGTTCGGCTTCTACGACATGTTCTCCGGCGGGAACCTGTCGAACGCCACGATCTTCGCGCTCGGCGTGATGCCGTACATCAGCGCGTCGATCATCATCCAGCTCCTGACCATCGTCTGGCCCTACCTCGAGCGGCTGTCGAAGGAAGGCGAGCTGGGCCGGCGCAAGATCACCCAGTTCACGCGCTACAGCACCATCGGGCTGAGCCTGGTCCAGGCCGCGGCCTACGCCTACACGCTCGAGCAGCAGTCGAACACCATCGGCGGCCTGCCGATCGTCGCCAACCCCGGCTTCGGTTTCCTGTTGACGACGATGCTGACGATGACGACCGGCAGCGTCTTCGTGATGTGGCTCGGCGAGCAGATCACCGAGCGCGGCATCGGCAACGGCATGTCACTGATCATCTTCGCCGGCATCGTCTCGAGCCTGCCCCCGATGGTCCTGCTGACCCTCGACCAGCTCAAGACCAACCAGCTCGGCCTGTTCCGGCTCGCCGTCATCGTCGCCTTGATGATCGCCGTGGTGGCGGCGGTGATCTTCGTCGAGCGCGGCCACCGGCGCGTCACCGTGCAGTACGCCAAGCGCCTGGTCGGCAAGCGCGTCGCCGGCGGCACCAGCACGCACATCCCGCTGAAGGTCAACACCGGCGGCGTCATCCCGGTCATCTTCGCCTCGTCGCTGCTGGCGTTCCCGGCGACGCTGGCCGGACTGAGCGCGCCCGACAGCTGGGTCCGCTCGATGACCGACGCGCTCAACTATGGGCAGCCGCTCTACCTGCTGCTGTTCGTCGCCGGCATCCTGTTCTTCGCCTACTTCTACACCTCGATCGTCTTCAACCCGGACGACGTCGCCGAGAACATGCGCAAGTACGGCGGCTTCGTGCCGGGCATCCGCCCCGGCAAGCGGACCGCCGAGTACATGGACGCCATCCTCAGCAAGATCACCCTGGTCGGCGCGGTCTATCTGGCGGCCATCTCGGTGATGCCGATCATCCTGTTCTCGGGGATCAAGCTGGATGGTATTCCGTGGATCGGCGAGACGATGCAGAGCGTTCTGCCGGAGTTCCTCCGCGACGGTCTGGGCGTCTCGTTCGCCTTCGGCGGGACCTCGATCCTGATCGTCGTCGGTGTGGCGATGGACACCGTCCAGCAGGTCGAGTCGCAGCTGATCATGCGGCACTACGACAGTTTCATGAAGAAGACGCGCATCCGGGGCCGGCGCGGCTGACGATGGCTGGAGCTTCTGACGCACCCGCGCCGCCGCCGCTGCGCGTCGTCCTGCTGGGCCCGCCGGGCGCCGGCAAGGGCACGCAGGCGGCCTGGATGGCGCGAGACCACGGCCTGGTGAAGATCTCGACGGGCGACATCCTCCGCGAGGCGGTCGCCCACAACACGCGGCTGGGCCGGCAGATCCAGAGCCGCATCGAGGCGGGCAACCTGGTGGGCGACTCGACGATGGTCGAAATCGTCCAGGATCGGCTGGCGCTGGACGATGCCAAGAATGGCTACGTCCTCGATGGCTTCCCGCGCACGACGCCACAAGCGCGCGCGCTCGACGCCATGCTCACGGGCGAGGCCGGGCACCTGACGATCCTGCTGATCGAGGTGCCGTTCGAGGAGTTGGTGCGCCGCCTGCAGGCGCGGCGCGTCTGCGGCCGGTGCGGCCGCAACGCCGACCCTGGGCTGGCGGAGGGGATCCGCTGCTCACGCTGCGGCGGGATGTACGTGACGCGCGTCGACGACTCCGATGGGGTCGTGCGGCAGCGCCTGACGGTCTATCTGGAGGAGACGGAGCCGCTCGTGAACTACTACGACGGACGCGCGACGTTCTTCCGGATCAACGGCAACCTCGCCCCGGCGGTCGTCACCGCACAGGTGCGCGACTCGCTCGCGACGTCGCGCGTGCTGGCGGCGCGGGGCGACGCACCGCTCGGCGGGCTGACGGTGGACATCCAGTCGTGATCGTCTGCAAATCGGCGTCGGAGCTCGAGAAGATGCGGGCCGCCAACCAGCTGGTGGCGCGGGTGCTCGACGCCCTGCGCCCGCTGGTGGTGCCCGGGGCGACGACCGGAGCGATCGACGCCGAGGCCGAGCGCCTCGTCCGCGATGCCGGTGCCGAGCCGGCGTTCAAGGGCTATCGCGGCTTTCCGGCGACGGTGTGCGCCTCGATCAACCACGAGGTGGTGCACGGCATCCCGGGCCCGCGCGTGCTGCGCGAGGGGGACATCCTCTCGCTCGACATGGGCGTGAAGCTGGGCGGCTTCTACGGGGATTGCGCCGTGACGCTGCCGGTCGGCCGGATTGCGGCGGAGGCGGAGCGCCTCATGGTCGTGACCCAGGACGCCCTGGCTCGCGGCATCGCCCAGGTGCGGGTCGGCGGCCGCGTCTCGGACATCGGCCACGCCGTGCAGACGCACGTCGAGGCGCACGGGTATTCGGTGGTTCGGGAATTCGTCGGTCACGGCATCGGCGCCGCGCTCCACGAGGAGCCGCAGGTGCCCAACTACGGGCCGGCCGGACGAGGGCCGCGGCTGGCCGAGGGCATGGTGCTGGCCATCGAGCCGATGGTGAACATGGGCCGGGCGGCGGTAAAGGTGCTGGCGGACGGCTGGACGGCGGTGACCGCCGACGGCAGCTTGTCGGCGCACTTCGAGCATTCGGTGGCGGTGACGTCGGCCGGGCCCTGGATCCTGACGGCGCTGCCGGCGCCGGCCCACGTGTCGGCACCGACGAGCCCCGCGGGCCGCGGCTGAGGCCGGGATGGGCGGCGCCGCCGACGACGTCGAAGTCGAGGGCGTAGTCGAGGCGCAACTGCCGTCGGCGCTCTACCGGGTGCGGCTGGCTGACGGCGGGGCCGGGGGCCGGCCGGGGGCGAAGACGGGCACCGTGACGGCGCACCTGTCGGCGGATCCGCGGCGGAATTTCGTGCGGATCCTGACCGGGGATCGGGTCCGGGTGCGGCTGTCGCCCCGGGATGTGACCCGCGGTGCGATTGTGGCGCGGGTCGGCTAGCCCGAGGGTACGCTAGGCAAACCGTCAGGTTTCGTGGCAGTATGGGAGTTTCGCGCGGGCCCGTGGCCGGCGCAGAAGGCCAGGTCGGAGAACGATGAAGGTCCGGGCATCAGTCAAGCGGATGTGCGACAAGTGCAAGGTGATCCGTCGCCGCGGCGTGGTCCGCGTCATCTGCACCAACGCCAAGCACAAGCAGCGTCAGGGGTAGTTTACGTATGGCACGTATCGCCGGTGTGGATCTGCCGCGCACCAAGCGCGTCGAAATCGGTCTGACCTATATCTACGGGATCGGCCGCAAGCGCTCGAACGACATCCTGACCGCCGCCGAAGTCGGTCCTGACATCCGCGTCAAGGACCTGACCGAAGACGACGTCCGGAAGATCAGCCGCGTCATCGAGGACGTCGGCGGCGTCGAAGGCGACCTCCGCAAGGAGATCTCGCTCAACATCAAGCGCCTCATGGAAATCGGCTGCTATCGCGGCGTGCGTCACCGTCGCAGCCTGCCGCTGCGCGGTCAGCGCACCAAGACCAACGCCCGCACGCGGAAGGGTCCGCGGCGTGGAGCGGTGGCCAAGAAGAAGACGACCTAGCCGCCGTCCCGATCTGAGTCCGACCGAGTTTGACCATGGCCAAATCAGAAACACCGGAAGGCGTCTCCCCAGACGTCGAAAAGAAGCCGAAGAAGAAGGCGTTCAAGAAGCGCGGCGAAAAGCGCGTCGTGCATCACGGCTACGCCCACATCCAGGCCTCCTTCAACAACACCGTCATCACGATCACCGACGTGGAGGGCAACGTCCTGTCGTGGTCGAGCGCCGGCGCGATCGGCTTCAAGGGATCGCGCAAGGGCACGCCGTTCGCGGCCACTCAGGCGGCGATCAACGCCGGCAAGGCGGCCCAGGGCGTCGGCATGCGCTCGCTCGAAGTGCGGGTCAAGGGCCCCGGCGCGGGCCGCGAGTCGGCGGTGCGCGCGCTGCAGACGATCGGCATCGACGTCAAGTCGATCCGCGACGTCACCCCGATTCCGCACAACGGCTGCCGCCCGCCCAAGCGCCGGCGCGTCTGACCGAGCTTTTTCGGCGGGATCGTCCCGCCACCGGGTGTGGTGCGCTGAACAGGCTCAGCCCCGCGCCGTCACCTGGGCTGCCGACAGGGTGGCAGCCCCCCGAGCCTGTTTGCCCGTCGACGCCGCGCAGCGGCGAAGGCGGATTGACCTGAGGGCCCCCGTGACGCGTTCACGGCGGGCACCTGCCCTCGCCCCTTCGGGGCTGCGGCGGGTAAAAGAGGACGAGTAATCGATGGCACGTTACAACGGTCCGGTCTGTCGCCTTTGCCGCCGCGAAGGCATGAAGCTGTTTCTGAAGGGCGAGCGCTGCTACACCGACAAGTGCGCGATCGAGAAGCGCAACACGCCGCCCGGCCAGCATGGCAAGTCGCGCAAGCAGAAGATCGTCGGCTACGGCATCCAGCTGCGCGAGAAGCAGAAGGTCAAGCGCATTTACGGCGTCCTCGAGAACCAGTTCCGCCGCTACTTCGAGTCGGCGGCGCGGCACCGCGGCGTCACCGGCGTGATGCTGCTGCAGTCGCTCGAAACCCGTCTCGACAACATCGTCTACCGCCTCGGCTTCGCCACCTCGCGCCCGCAGGCGCGGCAGCTGGTGCGGCACGGTCACTTCCTGATCAACGGCAAGAAGGTGGACATCCCGTCCTACGCCGTGAAGATGGGTGACGAAGTGCGGGTGCGGGAATCGAGCGCGAAGAGCGCCGTCGTCACCCACGCGATCGACGAGGTCAAGGGGCGCGGCGTGCCCGAGTGGCTCCAGGTCGACGCCGCCAACACCACCGGCCGCGTGCTCTCGATCCCGACACGCGAACAGATCAACCTGCCGGTACAGGAACAGCTCATCGTCGAGCTCTACTCGAAGTAACGCGGACGACTCGCCACCAGGCGCCGGCGCGCGATTGCGCGCCTGGCGCGGCGAGGCCACTGAAAGGACCAGACATGCTGTGGAAGGGTTTCCAGCGGCCGAAGCGCCTCGAGTTCGAGCGTGAGACGGCCACCGAACGGTTCGGCCGGTTCTACGCCCAGCCGTTCGAGCGCGGTTTCGGCACGACCATTGGCAACACGCTGCGCCGGGTGCTGCTCTCCTCGATCGAGGGCGCGGCCGTGACCGCCGTGAAGATCGACGGCGTGCAGCACGAGTTCTCGCCGATCCCGGGAGTGGTGGAGGACGCCACCGACGTCGTCCTCAACCTGAAGCAGATCCCGATCGAGATGCACACCGACGAGGTGAAGACGCTGTACATCCGCGTCGATCGCCCCGGGCCGGTGCGCGCCCGCGACATCGAGGTCGATCAGGACGTCGAGATCCTGGAGCCGGACGCCCACATCGCCACCGTGGCAGAGAAGGGCAAGCTGCACATGGAGCTGCGCGTGAAGCGCGGCCGCGGCTACGTCTCGGCCGACAAGAACTTCGACGAGGATCTCGGTATCGGCTGGATCCCGGTCGACTCGGTCCACTCGCCGGTCAAGAAGGTCAACTACCTGGTCGAGGCCGCCCGCGTCGGCCAGAACACCGACTACGACAAGCTGACGATGGACGTGTGGACCAATGGCACGGTCAGCCCGACCGAGTCGGTGGCCCTGGCGGCGCGCCTGCTGCGCCTCCACCTCGACATCTTCGTGAGCGTCAGCGAGACCAACACCGACGACGACGCCGAGCCCGGCGACGTCACGCCCGGCGTGGTCAACGAGAACCTCGACAAGAGCGTCGAGGAGCTCGAGCTCTCGGTGCGCTCGTACAACTGCCTCAAGAACGCGAACATCCGCACGCTGCGGGAGCTCGTGACCAAGACCGAGGCGGACATGCTCAAGACCAAGAACTTCGGCCGCAAGTCGCTGAACGAGATCAAGGAAATCCTCGCCGGCATGGGCCTGAGCCTCGGCATGCGCTTCGACCAGGCGGCCGCGCCCGCGTCGGAGTAAGGGCCCTGGCCGGAATGAGGTAGTCACCTTGGGCGTCGAGGCGCCCGCCCGGCAAGGCGCGAGGAGCGCGCATACCGGGCGTATGGAAGTGACGAGCAACGCAGCCCGGCGGGATGCATCGGCGGCCAAGGCGGCCACCTCATTCCGGCCAGGGCCCTAAGCGCGTCAGGAAGAGTACGTCGTCATGAGACATCGAGTCGCCCATCGCAAGCTCGGTCGGGTCACCGAGCACCGCATCTCGCTGCTGCGCAACCAGGCCACGGCACTGCTGCGGCACGAGCACATCGAGACCACGGTGCCCAAGGCGCGTGAGCTGCGCCCGTTCGTCGAGCGCCTGATCACCGTCGCCAAGCGCGGGATTGCCGCCGGCGATGCCGAGAAGAAGCTCATGAACGCCCGCCGCCACGTCGCGGAAGATCTCGCCGACGTCAAGGTGGTGGACAAGCTGTTCGACGCGATCGCGCCGCGCTTCCAGGCACGGCCGGGCGGCTATACCCGCCTGCTGAAGGTCGGGCCGCGGCGCGGCGACAGCGCCGACATGGCCCGCATCGAGCTGGTCGGCAGCGAGTACAACCCGAGCCTCGACGCCGAGGGCGGGGAAGCCGCCGCGGCGCCGAAGGCCAGCGGCATGCGCGGCCGGCTGCAGGCGGCGGCGAGCCGCCTGCGCGGCAAGCGCGCCGCAGACGCGGACAAGCGTGTCGCCGAGACACCGGAGAAGGCCGATCCGAAGAAGCGGGCCACGAAGAAGAAGACCACCGACGAATAGTCGAGCTGGTCTCCGCCGTCGCGATGGGCGCCTCCGCCCGTTGCACACCGAAAGGCCCCGCAAGGGGCCTTTCGTGTGTACGGCGCACGAGGCGCTCGCGTAGACAGCGCATGCTCGTCACCCCCTATCGACGCCGCATCGACGATGCGCTAGCATCTGCGCCGCCCCCCTGGTCGGTGTCTGATCGCGGGCATTCCCCGTTCGTCGATCGGCACCAGTTTTCGAAGGAGCTCTCCGTGGCCAGACTGCCGCTTGGTGCGCGCTGCTCGAACGTGGCGGCGCTCGTCGTCGTGTGTCTGTTCGCTTCAACTTCCGCATGGGCGCAGCCCGACCCGCGTGTCCTCGTCAATCCGCACCTGAAGCAGACGCTGCGCGTCGATCCGTCGACGTGGCAGACCAAGGCCGCTCTCTCGCCGGCGGTGCGCGCCAAGGTCGAAGCGACGCTGGCGCGCCAGCGAGCCTTGAAGGCGTCGCGCGCCGGGCAGGAGGTCAAGGTCGGCGCGCTGCTGCGCGCCTACCAGCACACCGCCGTCGCCGGCGAACCGTCGCCGGCCGGCCGCGTCGGCGCCATGCGCAGCCGGCTGCCGATCCTCGGCGTCGAGCCCGACGGCTCGGTGCGGGCGAAGATTCATCTGCGCCGCGGCGGCGCCGAGGATGTCGCCGCCATCCGCGCCCTCGGCGTGCGCATCGCGCGCGTCAGCGATGACGGCCGGGTGCTCTACGCCGCGCTCTCTGCCGGCGACATCGATCGCGTCGCCGCGCAGGCCGTCGTCTCGCGCATCTCGCCCATCGTCGGCGCCCAGGTCCGCGCCGGGTCGGTGCTCTCGGAGGGCGTCGCCGCGCTCCGCGCCGATCGCGTCCAGGCGCAGCTCAAGATCACCGGCAAGAAGGTGCGCATCGGCGTCATCTCGGACGGCATCCAGTCGATCGCCACCCCGGCATTGACCGGCGACATCCCGGCGAAGGGCGCCACGCCGAAGGTGGAGCTGTGCCCGCTGAACGACAACATCGGTGACGAAGGCACGGCGATGCTCGAGATCGTGCACGACGTCGCACCGAGCGCCGAGCTGGCGTTCTGCCCGGCCTTCGGCGACACCGGCCAGCAGGGCCTCGCCGACGCGGTCACCTGGCTGGCGACACAGGCCTTCGGCGGCAAGGGCGCCGATGTGATCGTCGACGACGTCGGCTACCTGACCGAGCCCTTCTTCCAGGACGGCGTCATCGCCCAGGCGGTCGACGCCGCGGTGGCCGGCGGCGTGTCCTACTTCTCCTCCGCCGGCAATTCCGCCGACGCTCATTACGAGCACGTCTACCGCGACATCGTGCCTGGCGACGACTTCGTGTTCCCGTTCGACACCCACGACTTCGGCACCGTCGCCGGGCTGGCGCCCGACATCGGCTGGGACGGCGTGGTTGCCGGCAACGGCAACTTCTTCGCCGCCTTCCTGCAGTGGAACGACGCCTTCGGCGCGTCGGGTAACGACTACGACCTCTACCTCTTCGACGCCGATGGCGACCTCGCCGGCGATCCGGCCAGCGACTTTCCGATCGGGATCAACGGCCTCGACTTCCAGAGCGGCGACGACGATCCGGTCGAAATCGCAGTCATCGTCAACGACGTCGCCGGACCGCCGCCCTTCGGCACGGTCAAGGGCTTCTTCATGGTCATCGACCGCTTTTTCGCCGATCCGAGCGCGTTGCTGGAGCTGCAGTTCAACGGCTTCTTCGGTCTCGACCCGGTGAAGAACATCGCCGAGGGCAGCATCTTCGGCCACGCCGCCAGCCGCGGCGCGATGGCCGTCGCCGCCACCGGCGCGGTCGAGAACATCGACGGCACGCCGAACCCGGGCCTCGACGTCATCGAATATTTCAGCTCGCGCGGGCCCTCGCGGATCTTCTTCACGCCGGCGGGCGTCGCCGCGCCTGAGGTACGGCGCAAGCCGAACACGACCGCGACCGACGGCACCTCGGTGACCGGCGTCAACTTTGTCACACCGTTCTTCGGGACCTCGGCGTCGGCGCCGCACGCGGCGGCGATCGCCGCGCTGCTCAAGGACGTCGTTCCCGGCATCGGCCCGGCCGGCATCGCTCGCGTCCTGCGCGAGACGTCGCTCGAGCGCGGCACCCCCGGCTTCGACACGACGTGGGGCTTCGGGCTGATCGACGCCTTCGCCGCGGCCAGGCGCGCCGGCCAGGTCGGCAACAGCCCGCTGTTCTGGGTCTGCCTGCCGGCGAAGAAGGGCATCCAGCTCGTGCTGCCGGAGTTCCTGATCCCCGGCGCGCTGGCACTCGGCCTCGAGTTCGGGCGCTGCAACTAGCATCCGCAAGCACGACTCCGGAGTTCGTTCATCACGGCTCCGGAGCCGTCGCCGTTCGCCCTGCTCCGATCGCGGCATCGCGGCCATCAGCGATGCCGGCGTGCCTTTGGCGCTCGCACGTGCTAGGCGAACAGTGCGGATCGCAACGCCGCCGGCAGGAGCGGACGCGAGATGCGATGCGAGCGTGGCATCGGCGCTCGCACGTGCTGCGCGAACACTTGCGGTTCGCCCGTATTCGCCCGCCACGCGAACGGCCAAACGAGCGCCGAAGGCACGCCCGCACCGCTCAGGCCCCGCGTCCTGAGCTGGGCAGGGTCCTGACGCGCCACGATCATCGGGCGCCGTGGCGCACGCGCCGTGTCGCCGCACACCGCGTCAGCGGCAGATCCACGGGATCGTGCGGATCGAGAAGCGCGTCCGGGTGTCCGCCGGCGGACGTTCGAACTTCGGGTCGATGGTGGGATCCGCTGGCAGCACGATCATGCCGCAGGTCTTCGTCGGCAGCGTGCTCGGAAGTGGCGCTCGCAGCCAGAGCGGCACGCTCCCAGCTGGAGGCTGCTGCGTGAAGACACGCCCGAATGGGCGCTTGGAGAGAGGGGACGCGTCCGGTGCGGTCACGGTCGCGGCAGTGGGCGTGGCCGTCTGCCTGCCGTCTGCCACAGCTGGCGACGCGGCGGTCAGCAGGCCGGCTGCCGCAGTGAGGATGACGAAGCATCGGGTCATCGAGCTTCCTCCGAGATTGGCGATCGCCTGATTTTGCCACGCTTCCGCGGCCAACGGGACGCGAGTTGCGAGCGGCGGCCGACCGACGGCTGCTGCTCGGCGTGCCCTCGCTGCTGACGGGACGCGCGGTGTACGCGGTGCGGGCGTGCCTTCGGTGCTCGTTTGGCCGTTCGCGTGCCGGGCGAACACGACCCTTCCTCCAGTTCGCGTTGCACGTGCGAGCGCCGAAGGCACGCCCGCATCGCGCCAGGCGTCCCTCGCCTCTGCCGAAGGCACGCCCGCATCGCGTCCGGCGTCCCTCGCCCCTGCCGATATCCGCCGCCGCGACGTGGACTCCGGAGTCGTCTCGATTACTCCGCCTCGACCTCGTGCCCCGCGCGCTGTGCCTTGGCCGTCGCGACGATCTTCGCCTGCTGGTGTGACGGCACCTCGTCATAGTGCGAGTAGGTCATCGAGTAGGCGCCGCGGCCGCCGGTCGCCGAGGTCAGGTGCTGCTCGTAGGTCAGCATCTCGGCCATCGGCACCTGGGCGCGGATGATGGTGCTCGTCCCGCGCGTGTCCATGCCGGCGATGCGGCCGCGGCGGCTGTTGAGATCGCCCATCAGGTCGCCGGCGTACTCGCTCGGCGTCTGCACCTCGACCTGCATGACGGGTTCGAGCAGCGTCGGCCGGGCCTTGGCCATGGCGTCCTTGAAGGCCAGCGAGCCGGCCATCTTGAACGACAGCTCGTTCGAGTCGACCGGGTGGAATGAGCCGTCGATGACGATGGCGCGGAAGTCGACCATCGGGTAGCCGGCCAGGTAACCGCGCATCCGCGCTTCCTGGATCCCCTTCTCGACCGCAGGCACGTACTGCCGGGGGATGGAGCCGCCGAAGATCTCGTCGACGAACTCGAAGTCCGTGCCGCGCGGGAGCGGCTCGACCTTGATCCGGCAGTCGCCGAACTGGCCGTGCCCGCCGGTCTGCTTCTTGTGGCGGCCGTGCGCTTCGGCGGGCGCGCCGATCGTCTCGCGGTAGGGGACGCGTGGCAGCTTGAGCGTCACGTCGACGCCGAACCGCCGCTTCAGCTTGGCCACCGTCACCTCGATGTGGAGCTGACCCTGACCCGAGAGCAGCTGATCTTTGGTCTGCGGGTCGCGGTCGAAGTGGATGGTCGGATCCTCTTCCTGCAGCCGGTGCAAGGCGCTGCTGATCTTGTCCTCGTCGCCGCGCGTCTTCGGCTCGATGGCGTAAGCCAGCACCGGCGCCGGGAAGACGAGCGGGGGGAACGTGATCGTGGCGCCCTTGTCGGCGAGCGTGTCGCCGCTCTGCGTCTCCTTCAGCTTGGCCACCGCGCCGAGATCGCCGGCCTTCACTTCCGTCACCGCGGTGTGCGTCTTGCCTTGCACGAGGAGCAGATGGCCCAGCCGTTCGGTGGCACCGTCGCGCGTGACGTTGGTGGCGGTGGTGTCCGACGTCAGGCGGCCGGTCACCACCCGGAACATCGTGATCCGCCCAGCGAACGGATCCGCAACGGTGCGCCAGACGAAGGCCGTCGTCGGTCCGGCCTCGGTCGCCGCGATCGTGGTCGGGGCGCCGTCCTTGGTGAGGGCAGCGAACGGCCGATCGGCGGGGGAGGGCACCAGGCGCACCAGCGCGTCGAGCAGCGGCTGCATCGCGACGTTGGTCAGGCCCGACGTGCAGAGCACCGGAAAGATCTTGCTCTCGGCGACGGCCCGCGCCAGGCCGGTGGCGAGCTCGTCGTTGGTCAGCGTGCCCTCATCGAAGAAGCGCGCCATCAGGCTGTCGTCGGCCTCGGCGACGAGCTCGACGAGCGTCTCGCGTGCCGCCGCGGATTCGGCGGCCAGCGACGCCGGAATCGCCCAGATCTTGACCGCGCCGCTGCCGTCCGGGAGGTAGGTCCTGGCCTGCATCGTCAGCAGGTCGACGACGCCTTGGAAGCCGCGCTCGGCGCCGATGGGGAGGGTGATCGGCACGACGGCGCGGCCGAACGCTTCGCGCAGCGACTCGAGGGTGCGGTCGAGGCTGGCGCGCTCACGGTCGAGCCGGCTCAGCGCGATGAGCCGTGGTAGCCCGGCGTCGGCGGCCAACTGCCAGACCGCCTCGGTCTGAACCTGGACGCCGGCGACGGCGTCGACCACGACGACGACCGCTTCGACGACCCGCATCGCTCCCCTGGTATCGCTCAGGAGATTGCCGACGCCGGGCGTGTCGATCAGGTTGATCTTGGTCTTCTGCCACTCGAGCCAGGCCAGGCTCGAGCCGAGCGTGTGCTTCCGGGCGATCGCTTCCTCGTCGTAGTCGGTGACGGTCGTCCCTTCGTCGACCTTGCCGAGCCGGTTCACCGCGCCTGCGGTGCAGAGGAGCGCGCTTGCGAGCTGCGTCTTGCCGGCCCCGGAATGGCCGGCGAGGGCAACGTTGCGGATGGCGGGGGCATCGAAGACACGCATTGCTGCAGGGCTCCTTGTGATGTCCGCACGTGCGGGGTCCGTTGGGCGATGGGCGATGAAGTACGGCCGATGATACGTCAGCCGGGCGGTTGCCTGAACCTATTCGTAGCGCAGGGCTTCGATCGGGTCGAGCCGGGCCGCCTTGAACGCCGGGAAGATGCCGAAGAAGATCCCGACCCCTGCCGAGAAGCCGATGCCGATGGCGAAGGACCACCATGGGAGCGAGATCGGGAAGCCGGACAGGAGGTTGATGCCCCAACCGATCGCCGCCCCCAGGATGATGCCGACGACCCCGCCGAGCGAGGTCAGGAACACCGCCTCGAGCAGGAACTGCCAGAGGATCTCGCGTCGGCGGGCCCCCAGCGCCTTGCGCACGCCGATCTCCCGGGTCCGCTCGGTGACGCTGATCGTCATGATCGCCATCACGCCGATGCCGCCCACCATCAGCGCGATCGACGAGATGACGACGAGCGCGAGGAAGATACCGCCGCTGATCCGCTCCCAGACCTGGAACAGCGCGGCCTGGGTCGCGATGTCGAAGTCACTCTCTTCGTCGAGGCGCAGGCCGTGGCGCGCCCGCATGATCTCCTCGACCTCGCGCATTGCCGCCACCTGCGGCACGCCGTCACGCGGGATCACGCTCAACGCGATGTCGCGGTGGACGATGCCGAAGATGCGTAGCGCGTCGGCGCCGTAGGTCTTCTGCCACGTGGTGTGCGGGATGATGGCGAACTCGTCGGCCTGGGTGCCGCCGAGGGGGCTCGGCCGCTTGCCGAACACGCCGACCACCGTGTACTGCGTCCGGCCGATGCGGACCAGCTTGCCAATGGGATCGGCGGCGGGAAAGAGGGCGTTGCCCGGCGCGTTACCCAGCACGACCACGTTCCGGCGCCGGTCGACCTCGGCCTGCGTGAAGACGCGGCCGGCTACGACCGGGATGGAATTGGTCTGACCGAAGTTGGCCGTCGTGCCCCACACCCGCATACGCTTGGTGGCGGCGTTGCCGTAGGTCATGCGCTCTTCGCGCGCCCCGATCATGCCGCCGATCTGCACCGCCACCGATTCGATCAGCGGCGAGGCCCCGATGGCGCGGGCGTCGTCGATGCTGATGTTCGGCCGCTTGATCAAGTCGCGGAACGACTTGCCCTGGGAACGGCTGACGAAGCTGAACTTGGCCACGAACATGGTCGTCGGCCCCATCTGCCGGAACATGTCCTTGAACGACTCGTCGAAGCCGCGGAGCAGGGCGGTCACGCTGACGATCGAGGTGATGCCGATGACGACGCCGAGGATGGTCAGCGCCGAGCGCAGCTTGTCGTTGCGCAGCGTCTCCACCGCCATGGTGAAGATCTCGGGGAGCAGACCCGCGCGCAACCCAAAGAGGGCCATGTTCCGTTACTCGTACCGCAGGGCTTCGATCGGGTCGAGGCGAGCCGCCTTGAAGGCTGGCCAGATGCCAAAGAAGATGCCGACCGAGGCCGAGAAGCCGATGCCGATGGCGAACGACCACCAGGGCAGCGAAATCGGGAAGCCCGTGAGGATGTTGATCAGCCAGCCGATCGACGCGCCGAGGATGATGCCGATGAGGCCGCCGAGCGACGTCAGGAAGACGGCCTCGAGCATGAACTGCCAGAGGATCTCGCGGCGACGCGCGCCGAGGGCCTTGCGCACCCCGATTTCCCGGGTGCGCTCGGTGACGCTGATGGTCATGATCGCCATCACGCCGATGCCGCCGACCATCAGCGCGATCGACGAGATGACGACGAGCGCGAGGAAGATGCCGCCGCTGATCCGCTCCCAGACCTTGAACAGGGCGTCCTGTGTCGCCATGTCGAAGTCGCTCTCCTGGTCCAGGCGCAGGCCATGGCGGGAGCGCATGATCTCCTCGATCTCGCGCATCGCCGCGACCCGCGAGACGTCCTCGCGCGGGATGACGATGATGGTGACGTCGCGGTGGACGACGCCGAAGATGCGCAGCGCGTCGGCCCCGTAGACTTTCTGCCAGGTGGTGTGCGGGATGATCGCGAACTCGTCCGGCCCGCTGCCGCCGAGCGGGTTGGGCCGCTTGGCGAACACGCCGACGACGGTGTAGAGCGACCGCCCGATGCGGATCTGTTTGCCGATGGGATCGGCGGCGGCGAAGAGCGCCTTGCCCGGCGCGTTGCCCAGCACCACGACGTTGCGGCGCCGGTCCACCTCGGCCTGGGTGAAGACACGGCCGGCCTCGAGCGGGATCGAGTTGGTCTCGCCGAAGTTGGCGCTGGCGCCGATCACGCCCATCCGCTTGGTGGCGTTGTTGCCGTAGGTGAACCGCTCCGGGCGGGTGCCCGGCCCTCCGCCCAGCTGCACCGCAACCGCATCGACCAGCGGCGAGCGCTCGATCGCGTGCGCGTCCTCGATGGTGATGTTCGGCCGCTTGATCAGGTCGCGGAATTCCTTGCCCTGCGAGAAGCTGACGAAGCTGAACTTGGCAACGAAGATGGTGTTCGGGCCGATCTGCCGGAACAGGTCCTTGAACGACTCGTCGAAGCCGCGGATCAGCGCGGTCATGCTGACGATCGACGTGATCCCGATGACGACCCCCAGGATCGTCAACGCCGAGCGCAGCTTGTTGGTGCGCAGCGTGTCGACGGCCATCGTCAGGATCTCCTGGAGGAGTCCTGCGCGGAGCCCGGACGATGCCATCTCAGTCGTTCCTCATGTGAGGCGCACGCGGTTTCGAGCCGGTCACTCCCGGCGCAGCGCTTCGATGGGATCGAGGCTGGCCGCCCGGATGGCGGGGTAGAGGCCGAAGAAGAGGCCGACGATCGCCGTCATGCCGATGCCGAGCGCCACCGCCCACAGCTCCACCTTCGCCGGCAGCGGCGTCAACTGGGCGACGATCAGCGCGGCCACGAAGCCGAGCAGCGTACCCACCAGGCCGCCGGCCACCGACAGGGTGGTCGACTCGGTCAGGATCTGCCACACGATGTCCCGCTTGCGCGCGCCGAGGGCCTTGCGCAGGCCGATCTCGCGCGTCCGCTCGCTCACGACCATCAGCATGATGTTCATGATGACCACGCCGCCGACCACGAGCGACAGGCCGACGACGCCGATGAGCACCGAGAACGCGCCGGCGGTGAAGGCGCGGAAGATGTTCATGATGGTGTCGGACGTGTACATGCCGAAGTTGTCCGGCTCTTTCGGCCCGAGCTTCCGCAGCGAGCGCAGGGCGACGCGGGCTTCGTCCATGGTCCGCTCGATCTGCATCGGATCGCGCGGCTTCACCGTCAGCTCGAGGCTGCGGCGCGATCCGAACAGCTTCTGGAAGGTGCCGAGCGGGATCACGATGAACTCGTCCTGCGAGTTCCCGAAGAGCGAGCCCTTCTCCTCGTTGACGCCGATCACGCGGAAGTGGACGCCGCGGACCTGGATGCTGCGGTCGATCGGGCTGGCGCCCTTGAACAGGCGATCGGCAGTGCCGAAGCCGAGGAAGCACACCGGGCGCGACGACTCGACCTCGAAGCGGCTGGGCAGCCGGCCGAACTCCGGGTCGTAGCCGGCGAACTCGAGGTATTCCTTCGAGACGCCGCGAATCTGCACGCTGTCGAGCTGCTCGTTGCGATAGACGACCGGCGCGCCGCTGTAGGCCTGGGCCATCACCGAGTCGATGGTGTCGCCGGCCTTGGCCAGCGTCTCGAGCTCGACCAGCGTGATGCGCGGGTTGTTGCGCTGCCGCTCTTCCTCTTCCTCGCTGGTGGTCGGGCCCTGGCGCTCGACCTTGAAGGTGCCGGCGCCGACGTCGGTCAGGATGGCATCCGACACGTAGCTGTTCATGCCGCGGATGAGCGACACCACCGCGATGATCGAGGTCACCGCGACGATGTTGCCCAGCACGGTCATGAACGACCGCAGCTTGCCGGCCCAGATGGCGGCGAGCGCGAGACGGATCGCGTCGATGAACTTCTGCATGCGCTGGGTCCTAGTGCGGCCGCGGCCGGGACACTACGTGCGGTCCTTCGCCTCCTCCGGCTTGACGACGTCGCCCTCCTTCAAGTCCCGCACCGAATTGAAGGGACCGGTGATCACCTCGTCGCCTGCCTTGAGCCCGTTCAGCACCTCGAAGTACTTGTCGCCGGCGATGCCGGTCTTGACCGGCACGAAGGTGGCCTTGGTGTCCTTGATCAGGAAGACGCCTTCGGTGTCCTTGCGCGTCTGGCCGGCCGGCAGCGGATCCGTCGCGCTCGGCCGGGGCGTGCTCTTGGCCTTCGGGTCGGGCTTCGGCTGCGGGACGACCTTGCCGGCGGCGTCGTAGATCAGCTCGCGCACGGCCATCGCCTGGATCGGCACGGCCACCGCCTTGGCCCGCGTCGCCGTCGTGACGTCGGCGGTGCAGGTGAAGCCGGGCCGCACCTCGGGAATCTGGCCGTCGATCGTCACCGTGACCTTGAAGTTGGTCGCGGTCTGGCCGGTCTGCCCGGCGGCGGCCTGGACGATCGGGCTGTTGCCGACCTCGGTGACCTTGCCGGTGAAGGTCTTGTCCGGGATCGCGTCGATCTTCACCTTGGCGAGCTGACCGATCTGGACGAACGGGATGTCGGTCTCGTCGACCTCGACCTCCGCCTCGATGATCGACATGTCGGCAATCTGCAGCAGGACGGTGCCGGCGTTGTTCAACGTGCCGATGACCACGGTCTCGCCTTGCTCGATGTTGCGGCGGACGATCAAGCCGTCGATCGGCGACTCGATGCGCGTGCGCGACAGCTCGTACTCGGCGCTCGACACCGTCGCCGCGTTTTCCTGGATGCGCTGCTCCTGGGTCGAGAGCCCCTGCTCGGCGTCACGCAGCTGCGTCTCGCGGACCTTGACCTCGCTCTCGCCCTGATCGAGGGCCTGGCGCGTCGTCAGTTGCTGGGCCCACAGCTCACGGGCGCGGCGCAGGTTCTCGCGCGACAGCGCCAGGTTCTCGCGGGCCGCGGCGACACTGCTGCGCAGCTGCTCGAGCTGCGACCGGGACGCGGCCAGACCGGCCGCGGTGCGGCTGGTGGCCGTCCGCTGGTTGCGCGGATCGATCTGCATGAGGAACTGGCCCTTCGTGACCTTCTGGCCCTCGTCGACGGCCAGCTCCACGACGCGCCCCATGGTGTCGGCGGCGATGTTGACGGTGGTGCGCGCCTGGATCTTGCCGGAGGCCGAGACGATCGCCTCGAGGTCGCGCTGGATGACCTTCTCGACCGTGACCGTCTTGCCCGGCGTGCGCTTCATCCACACGTTGCCGGCGGCGGCGCCGCCGATCAGGAGGACCGCGACCGCGCCGATGATGACCTTCTTCCCAGTGGACACCTACGAACCTCCCGCAAAGGCAGCCTTGAAGGCGCCGACGACGACCGCAATGACCAGGTAGACCCCGCAGAGACCCATGAAGATGGGCGGCGTGCGACGGCGATACAGCACGCCGAGGCCGATCGCGAGGACGAACAGCCCCAGGAAGATGGTGAGGTCGAGGGCGCTGAAGAAGCCCGGGATGAAGCCCTTCTCGGCGATGGCATTGCCGATGCCGGCGAGGCTGGTGACGTTGGTATCCGTCGCCATGAAGTAGTTGATGATCGCGTTGACGACGCCGGTCACCGTGCCAATGACCCCCGAGTGGACGTAGACCGCCAGCACCTGCTTGAAGGAGGCGCTGCCGCCGGTCACGGCGAATACGCCCAGCAGAATCCCGGATACCGCCAGCGCGGACAGAGGGATGAAGATGAGCATCGCCCCCGGCGCGAAGTATGGCGCGAACTTCACCGCCATCTCCGCCGCAGCGGGAGCCGCGCCGGCCTCGACCTGCTGCTTCATCACGATGTCGCGGCCGACCTCGGTCGACAGGAAGATGAAGACCGTGAGCGCGGTGATGAGTGTCGTCACCACCAGCATGCCGCCCCACCGGGGCCACGACACGACCGACTCGAAGGTCGCCTTCGGGGAGGTCAGCATGCCGAAGAAGCGTTGCACGAGAGACAGAGGAGCTGCCCCACCGGACGAAGCGGACGGAGGTTGA